>CAIRAO010000078.1 GCA_903876625.1 uncultured Gallionellaceae bacterium
AAGCAATATCTGATGCTGATAGAACGGAGCCCGGGTGGCTCCGTTTTTTTATGGCCCGCGGTTTTGCCCAACTTCCCCCTCCCTCAGTCCCTCCACCGGTGGGAGAGGGAAGCAAAGCGACGACCGGAGTTGTGAATTAGCACCCTCTCCCACGGAAGGATTGGGGAGGGGTGTATTTGGCCTAGAGTCTTTGCGTTTGTCTCCCTGATAACCTTCGCCTATACTCACAATATTGTCATCACCTCATGAATTATGAAGCTACGTCATTTTTTCGCTATTTGGAGTTTGTTTTTCATCGGCTACGCGCAAGCCGAAATTTACAAGCGCGTTGATGCAGATGGACACGTCACCTATTCCAGCACTCCGCTCAAGGGTGGAAAAAAACTTCATTTAGCGCCGTTGCCCACTTTATCGCACGATAAAGTAATCAAGGCCAATTCTGCTGATTTTCCCCGAGTCGATTCTGCAACTCAGAAAGGTCGCGACAATACCCGCAGACAAATTTTGGAAGATGAACTTGCCACTGAAGAAATTGCGTTGACAGAATCCCGCGGCAAACTGCAAACAGCCGCTCAAAATCCTGAAATTTATACAGACAAAGAGGGTAAAGTTTTTCAAAATGTTTCCAAACAGGAAGAGAAAATGAATGCTTTACAGGAACAAGTCCAAATGCATGAAAAAAATATTGCCGCACTCAAAACTGAACTTTCCAACAGCAAATAATTCAATTCAATTTGGCATGTTTTCTGCTTAGAGATTATCATGTCAAATTCTACATTTCCCACGCTGGAGCATCTATCGACCGCAGTCATCCTGCTGGATCAAGAATCTCGTTTTGCATACCTCAATCCTGCAGCAGAGCACTTATTTGGTTTGAGTAATTCAAATTTGCTGGGGCATCCTTTGCAACATGCTTTTACCCACACCGAGCAGCTATTTAGCGCTATTCAACATGCTTTGGAAAGTAATGCAGGCCATATCGAGCACGAACTTACGTTAGGTACGCACGCCCTTGCCAGCCGTCTACACCTTAGCTGTGTTGCTTCCTCCTTGACTTTGGATAAGTATGCCTTATTGCTGGAGTTCCACACCATCGAGCGCCCGTTAAAATTGGCGCGTGAAGAACAAATGCTGGATCAGACACAGGCTAATCGCCTTCTGTTGCGCAATTTGGCTCATGAAATTAAAAATCCGCTAGGCGGGATTCGAGGTGCAGCGCAATTATTGGAGCAAGAACTGGAAAAACCGGCTCTGCGTGAATATACCCAAGTCGTCATCCAAGAAGCAGACCGGCTTCGATCCTTGATGGAAAAATTGCTTGCTCCGCAACATGCGCCTCATTTCAGTGCGCTCAATATTCACGAAGTGCTTGAACGTGTCCGTAGCGTAGTTTTGGCAGAACTCCCGGAAGGTTTGTTCATACAACGCGATTACGACCTGAGCTTGCCCGATCTTCTCGGCGATAAAGAACAGCTGATCCAGGTCGTGCTCAACATTGTGCGCAATGCCGCACAAGCTATGCAGGGTAAAGGTCGGATTATTTTGCGCACGCGTATCACTCGCCAGGTTACGCTGATGAAAAAATTACATCGTCTCGCCGTGATGCTGCAAATTACTGACAATGGTCCTGGCATTCCAGGACATCTGCATGACAAAATATTTTATCCGCTGGTTTCCGGACGCGCGGATGGGCACGGATTAGGACTTACTCTGGCACAGGATTTCATCAGCCAGCATCAGGGTAGTATTGAATTTGAAAGTGAACCGGGGCGTACTTGTTTTACAGTGATGCTGCCACTTTCCAACTTGGGAAAATAATCATGTCAAAACCAGTATGGATCATCGACGACGACCGCTCAATTCGCTGGGTGCTTGAAAAAGCACTGGCTCGTGAAGAAATCGAGTACAAAAGTTTTGCCTCTGCAGACGATGCACTGTCAGAATTACCCGTCAGCCTGCCGCAAATGGTGATCAGCGACATCCGCATGCCGGGTAGCTCCGGTCTGGATCTATTGCAAAAGCTGCGCGATGACCATCCCAATTTGCCCGTCATCATCATGACCGCGTACTCTGATCTTGAAAGTGCGGTATCCGCTTTTCAAGGAGGTGCTTTCGAGTATTTGCCCAAGCCATTTGATGTAAATCACGCGATTGAGCTCATTCGCCGGGCACTGGAACAAAGTCAGCGTAAAAACATACATACAGAAGAGGCCCAAACTGCACCCGACATTCTCGGCCACGCACCTGCAATGCAAGAAGTCTTTCGCGCCATTGGCCGACTTGCACAATCCAATGCCACCGTGCTCATCAACGGTGAATCCGGCACCGGCAAAGAACTGGTTGCGCAAGCCTTGCATCGCCATAGCCCGCGCTCGGACAAACCATTTGTTGCGATCAATACAGCGGCTATTCCAAAAGATTTGCTTGAATCAGAATTGTTTGGTCATGAACGCGGTGCCTTTACGGGTGCGACGACTACCCGCCACGGTCGTTTTGAGCAAGCCGAAGGTGGCACACTTTTCCTCGATGAAATTGGCGATATGCCAGCAGAATTACAAACGAGATTGTTGCGGGTTTTGTCAGATGGCAATTTTTACCGTGTTGGCGGGCATCAGCCCATCAAAGCCAATGTCCGTATCATCGCGGCCACCCATCAAAACTTGGATGAGCGGGTCAAGCACGGATTGTTCCGCGAAGATTTGTTTCATCGTCTGAACGTCATTCGCCTGCGGTTACCGCCATTGCGTGAGCGCCGTGAAGACATTCCACTCCTGGCTAAATATTTCCTGCAAAAGAGCGCCAAAGAATTGGGCGTAGAACAAAAAACCTTAAGTGAAGCTGCGCTTAATTTTCTCTCTGCACAAGATATCCCTGGTAACGTGCGTCAACTGGAAAACTTATGCCATTGGCTTAGTGTGATGACACCCACACGCATGGTCGAGATCGCGGATCTGCCCTCCGAGTGGCGCGACACTCAAACCAGTAGCACACTTAATCAGGATTGGCGTGCATCGCTCGCCCAACAAGTTACCCTAGCACTTCAACGCAACGAACAGAATATTCTCGAAGCACTCACCAAACAATTTGAGAAGACGCTCATCACTCAGGCTTTACTGCATACCGGCGGGCGGCGCATTGAGGCCTCGACTCTTCTTGGGATGGGACGCAATACGCTAACACGCAAAATTCAAGAACTTGGATTGGAAGACTCATAAGCCGTTATTCTCGATGAATATTGCTCCTCGTTAAACATGTCGTATACTCTGCATTATTGCGACGTGTTTAGGATTGGTTCACAAGCCATATTTAAAGAGAAACTATGCGTAAAATATATGCGAGATTATCCGTATACTCGGTATTAATGTTAAGCAGCGCTGGTGCGCTGGCTCTGCCTTTCAACACATTCGATCCTCGATCAATGGCCATGGGGAGTACGGGTGTTGCAATTGATGATCCTTCAACCGCTCCTTTTTTTAATCCGGCAATGCTTTCCGCTGCGGATCACTCGAAGAAATTTTCATTCGATTTGATATTAGGGGCAAGTTTAATTGACCCAGGAAATTTACATTCCAATTGGAAGACTTTGAACGATATCGGGAAAACGCTTCCAGGTGCCGGTACTGACCTGAACACTAACTCGGCTGCTCTTACTACCAGTTCCTCGTCCTTAACAACCAATATTCAAACTCTGTCCAACAGTATTAACACACTTTCTGGCACTACAATTTCGGTTGCCAATTCTGGGCAACTGCTTACTAATCTAAACACCGTCTCTACTAATTTAAACACAGTAACAAGCAATACGGCTGCTGTTTCGAGCAATTCGACAGCAGTAGGAAACAACGTAAATACGGTAACTGCTGATATCACCAAAGTTAATCAAGTGTTGAACGGCTTAAATAGTCATCCAATTCAGGCTGATCTTGGTGCAGGGGTTGTACTTGCCATTCCTGGGCGAGAATGGGGTTTAGCGATTTATAAAGATGCATGGGCTGCAATGGGTGCCATACTGCTATACAAGGATGCATCCACCGTTAGCACCATCACTGCTGCTGGCACAACAATTGGGCCTAATTTGATTGGTATTGGCACTGCAACTGGGGCTGCGACTACTGACCTTAACACAGCAAATACTTCGCTGGCTAATGCTATAAATAGTTGTACTAATTTGTCGGCTGCAACGTTAGCCGCTTGCACATCTGCCCTAGCAACTGCAAATACCAAACTCACGACAGCATACAACACAGTCACGGCGACTTCTTTAACTGTTTCAAACAATGCCGGCAACATATCCACAGCTTCAGCAACCGTTAATCCAAGTACTACCACGCTGCAATCTCAAATCCATATTCGTGGAGTTGTCGTAACTGAAGGCGGGGTGTCAATTTCTCATGAACAAGTTTCAAATGATATTGATTGGTCTTGGGGAATCACGCCCAAAGTGATGCAACTGAGATTGTATGATGCGACACTAGCCACCTCCAATACACTATCCAACGCAACCAGCAACGATTATCTGGCTTACTACAGCACGCTGAACTTTGATGCTGGCTTGGCTAAAACGTATCTCAACGGTTGGCGGACTGGCATTGTCGTCAAGAATGTAATTCCGCAGTCTTTCGACTTTAAGAATGCGCCTTCTGCGGGAGCAACACCTGTAGCCAACGGATCAACGTTTTATTTAAATCCGCAAGTACGCGGTGGCATTTCGTACGAATACCCGAAATGGTTTACAGTGGCACTTGATGCAGATCTCACCAGGAACGATCCAGCCGGTTTGGAAGACCCGAGCCAATGTGTAGCGCTCGGTGGTGAAGTAAGCACTTCTGACTGGGTTCAAATTCGCGCAGGATATCGTGCAGATTTTGTCAATGCGGCCCGCAATATCGCTTCGGTTGGCTTTGGCCTTTCACCTCGCCTGCCTTTTTTCAAGCCACACTTCGATTTTGCCTTCACAGTCAGTCCTGATATATTCAAAAATGGTTTGGACGCAGTAACTCAAGTCGGGATAGCGTTGAAATTTGGATTGAATTTCTAATAAGCTTAAACTTGCGTCACCGTAAAAGAGGACTTGTCGTTGTCATGGCTGGAATGCTAAAGTCGTAAAATGAGAGCCCAGAGATTACAACGAATCTGCCCTCAGGTAGGGGAGTTATAGTGGTTCAGTTATAATACATGTTACAATAATGTAGTATAACTTATGCTTTCTAAATATGTCGTTATGACT
>CAIRAO010000079.1 GCA_903876625.1 uncultured Gallionellaceae bacterium
ATTCGGTTTCAAATTGGGTGCGCGCGTTGCGTCCCATGACACTCATTTCTTCGGGATGTAGCTTCGCCCAAGCGAGCTTGGCTGCCAAGTCTTGCGCGTTGCCTGGTTCAAACAACAAACCTGTTTCTCCATCACGCACCAGTTCGGCCATTGCACCAAGTCGACTGGCAATTACCGGCAGTCCGCAGGCAAATGCCTCGACGATAGTGCGGGGAAAGTTTTCATAACAGATACTGGGTAAGACGAGCGCGATAGCACTGCACATTTCATGTCGCACTTCAATGCTATTAAGACTTCCAAGTCTTGTTATTCCTGACTTTCCTTCCAGTTCATGCGCTTGCGGCCCATCCCCGGCCACTTTCAATTCCGGATCGTTCAATTGCGCTGCGGCTTCTACCAATGTTTTGATTCCCTTTTCTACCGACAGCCTTCCCACGAACAGAAGACCTTGTCGGGGTAAATTTACAGGCACTGGAAAGTCTACAAAATTGGGCTTCACCACAATGCGCTCCGCAGGAATGCCACCCTCAATAAATTTATTCCGGGGAAACTCATTGAGTGCAATGTAGCACGCTACTTTGTTACGGTAAGTACCCAAGCCACGGTGCAAAACTACAGTGCCAGCCAATATCGCAGATTGAGCAGTTGATTCGCGATAGCACTTTCGCACTACACCCCGCCAAGGCAACTTCCCCATGCAGTCTTCACACACTTTGCCATCGCGCAAAAACATCCCGCTCAGACACCACATCCGAAAGTTGTGCAGGGTCTGCACCACCGGCACACCGGCACGCTCTGCTGCCCAATAAAGTGAGGGAGAAATCAACGGCCAGGTATTGTGTGCGTGAATAACATCGGGACGAAATTCGGCAATCAGCTTGTTCAAATCATGAGTCGTGCGTTTAGACCAAAGTGACTCTAAAGCCAACACCGGTTTTGACATCGCGTTAATGTCGCTATTGTCGCGCCGGTACAGCATAACTTCATCGCCATGTGAACGCAGCAATTCAACTTCTGCATCGACCACCATGTCTTCGCCACCGCGAAGCTGATATGCGTTATGTGCAATCAGGATACGCATGGCTTACCACGCGCAGACACAGTTTTACTAGCTACTGCTGCCAGAACTGCGTTGCTTATTCCCAGTGCTGCATTTTCATAGTTATATTCGGCAACCAACTCGCGGCTACGCTTTGAGAACCTGCTATACAAATCATGATCCGTCAGCAAAATTGTTGCCGCGTCTACCCAGTGATTCAGATCAAGTGGAAGAATGAAACCGTTTTCCCCATCCAGTACCAATTCACCGGCAGAGCCAGCAACCGGTGTAACCAGAATGGGCAAACCGGCGGCACAAGCCTCGTTCGCCACTACGCCCCAAGGATCCCATTGTGTCGGGAACATAAAAATTCGGGCAGTACCATATAAGCGTGGCAATTCATCCTGCTTGGCAAAACCCGGAAAAACCGCCTCCACTTCAGCGGTTATTTCCGTAGCTGTGGCCCGCATATTCGTTTCCAATTCACCGGAGCCTACAAAGATAAAAGTTATTTTTCGGCCTAGCCGGATGGCAACTTGCCTTGCCACTTCGAGTACAAATAATGGGTTCTTAATCTCCACAAAACGTCCGCAAAAAATAAAGTCGTATTTTTTCTCAG
>CAIRAO010000080.1 GCA_903876625.1 uncultured Gallionellaceae bacterium
TCATACATCCTTTACACATCAATACTAATCAAGATGAACCATAAATCCTCAATGCTTGAAAAAAAAAAGAGTTAGGATTCATACTCCAGTTCTTGACAGAGAAATGGTGGTACATTTTTTCGTTTTCAAGAGTCTTACCCCTCAATTTCCAAACACAAAATAAAAATGCGCCAGTTATTTATTAACCATATGTATTAATTTAATTATTTTCATTTCAATCGTCGTTTCTTTGTTCAAAATCCAAGTAAAGTACACAACCGGCCGGTATACAGATCTCATTCGGCCAAGCAAAATAGGCGCTAATTAACCGTTCTTTTCCTTGCTTAAAATTGGCACCCGCTTTGTTAGACTGCTCGATATTAGATTAGTTTAAAGGAGCAATCATGAATCTCACACGCGTGCTTACAGTTCTTATGTTATTCGTCAGCCCCTTAGCGCTGGCAGATGCGTTCGACATCAGTTTGAACAACAATGCAATTGCAGCAAGCTACAGTCTTTCGGCTGCGGCACTTATACAGGGCAATTCTGACTTGCATGCAGGCGTGATATATAACGATTCGATGAATACTCTAGGCGATATCGGCTTGCTAGTTAAAGGAGATGAAGGTGACGGAACTGAAATGACCCTGGCCGTGGGTGCAAAAGCTTTGGTTGGAATAATTAAAAACTATATACCCGGAGCAACTCAAAATGTGGGAGCAGTTGTTATCGGCGGAGAACTTGGGTTCGCTTTCCCAGCCGCGAAACAGTTATCAGCGGGCTTTTACTATTTTGCCGGTCCTAAAATAACCACTTTTGGAGATGCAAATCGAGCCAATCAATGGGGTCTTCATTTGGATTATGAAGTTAGCCCAGGCACCAAGGTTTATCTTGAATATCGCGAAGTGAACTTTGGCATTACCTCTACCGGTTTAACCGCGAAGCTCGACGGTGGAACTTACTTTGGTGTCAGACTATCTTTCTAAGCAGAATATTAAGATCAACTTAGTGACTTTCGTAGCAATATCTCATCATATTCAGGGGTAACCAACCCCTGAAGCGTACCAATAGGGTAGAAACCCAAACGCTGATAAAAGTTTAACGCTTGAAGGTTAAATGATGAGGCTATTACCCACAGATTTTTAGCTTCGCGACGAGCTTCAGTTTCCGCCCATGCAATCAATTTTTTTCCGATACCTTTACCTCTTGCACTTGGAAATAATCCCAACAATTCGATATAGGGGCCCCGTAACCAGGGATGGCGAATACATATAATGCCCACCAAGGTGCCTTTGTCAGAAACGCCGTACCTGCGCAGAGAAGGATCTTCACGCATCAAATAGTTGACTAGCGTTGAGGTTGAAAATTTCAAGGTTTTCCAGGGGTCTGAAATCGACAGCATTTCGGCTATTTCAATTGCCTGCTGTTCCGTCAAATTTTTTGATATTTGAGCGCTGTCCAAGCATTCGATATCTCTACCAAATGCTTTTTGCGGTGTACTTCCCATAGATTTTCCTGATTAAATTTCGAATTATTATACATAGCAGAATAACTGCATGGTTAATAATTAATCAGTTTGCATACAGAAGGGCAAACTCTGACTCTCGCAAATCTCTATTACTTGAAGTGATAAATGGACTTAAAATGCAAAAACTAACTGGAAATGTTCTTCTGTTAACCGGCGGGTAATATTGAGCAACGCAAGAGAGCTTTATTTCAACCAATTTCAGGGAATTATATTGTGCTAATTTTGAGAATATCATTATGCTTAGTGATCTGTTTATTTTCATTGCAAAAGAGAATCTCGGCGGCGCGAGTTAAACGGCCTCTGTCAAGAA
>CAIRAO010000081.1 GCA_903876625.1 uncultured Gallionellaceae bacterium
AAATCACTCAAAAGGAATGGATAGCCGTGATGGGCTTCAATCCAAGCAAATTTAAAGATTGTATAGGAAACTGTCCGGTCGATAATGTAAGTTGGAACGATGCGAAAGAATATTTACGCAGGCTGAATATCAAGACGGGAAAGGAATACCGCCTGCCAAGTGAAGCCGAATGGGAATACGCTTGCCGCGCCGGAACTCAACAGGATTATTGCGGAAGCAATGTTGCTAATAGCGTTGCCTGGTATGGTATCTATTCAACCCCTGAAAATAAAGGGTTAAGATCCAGCAAACCTGTTGCAACTAAGAAAGCGAATGCTTGGGGGATATTTGACATGAGCGGTAACGTCGCAGAATGGATTGAAGACGGATACCATGAAAATTTTATTGGCGCTCCCACAGACGGTTCTGTATGGCAGGGAGATGGACAAGGCTATGTTACCCGTGGCGGTTCCTGGGAAGGGAATCTAGAACAAATTCGCGCCGCTTCCCGCAATTACGATGGGCCTTCAAATAGTGATATTACTTATGGTTTCCGGATTGCGCGGAGATTCCCTTAACTTCCTGACAGAGAATTATGGTTGCCCTCCGGGATGATTGCATACTTCCCTGACTAATCGAAGGTGAATATCCGGGTCAACATTTCGGTGCTATTGGATGCTTTCTACTCTAAGGCTGTGACACTAAATGGTAATTTTTCGGCACCGTAAAAACGCTGTCGTGTAGGGATTCAACCTTAAGTGACTTAACTTCTATAATAAAAGACAAAAGAGGCTCACTCTCAGAGTTTTTTATACTTTCTTCAGTTTTCTTTTGCACAAACATTCCAGCCAGACTAGTAACAAGACCACCCGGACTGCTTGTAGATATGTTACTTCCGGAAGAATCGTTATCCGTTTTCTTGGATTCTTTGGCTGCACAAGCGTTGCCATCCAGGTTCCAGGTAAGATGCGTTAATATGGGATAACCCTTGATTTGCCCCATTTGCTTTCCTGCATCAAGAAAAGCGTTTCGAGAAGCAGGCGCTAAGGAACTGGCCAAATATGCGGAAATCATTTTGGTTGCCTCGAAGGGCACTATTGGCTGTTTCTCAATAGATGGCAAAGTTCCTGCATAAGCTTTGGCATATTTTTCTTCCATGCTGAAAGTGTCACGAATGGATTGAGCGAGCGGAGTTGTCCAAACTTCCACATTTAACGTGCTGGTCGAATTGCGACCCGTTTTGTCGCGCAGATTGATTACCCAGGCAACCAGATATTCTTCAGTATCAAAACCGTTGATGGACTTCTTTTGCCCGGTAGGTTTAACAGTAAAACTGGTATGAGCGACCTCCATGGTGCAACCCGAGTCGTGCTTTGCCTCAGGAGGTTTAGTTGCATTTTCATCCGGCTTTGTCGGGGATTTTTTTGCTGGATCAATACATCCCTTTAAGGGGCATTCGGTATATTCTTCTTTCTTGGTATTGAGCGACCAAAGCAAATTACGGTCAATGCGAGAGATTGTCGATCCTGAACGGGAGCCTACAAGGAAGCTTGAATAAGTTCCGGTGCCCTTGAATGAGTTATCGTCGCGGCGCATATTCGGACGCACATAATGAAGTTCATTATCCTCAAAAGGAAAAAATCCCTTTATCCCATTGCTTTCGAGATGACGTTCAATGACCGCTGTAGGGGCAAGCGGAGTGTTGTCAGGTTCAATCATGTTGGTGGAACAAGCTGCGAAACCGCCCGACAAAACCACAATGCTCAGAAAGATACGTTGCACAATAACCTCCGCGCTGATTTAGCTATACGTATTATGAGATTATTTATTGCTGACAGCCAGCGATAATTATTTGCAACGACGAATTTATGCTTTTTGGGCAACAGCTATATCGTTACTGGCAAACATTGATATGATGTCATCAATTAACGAATTAGATGATTATTTCAGCTATTTTTTACGGGGGAAAGATTTGGTTATGGATATCAAGCACAACTGGAAATTTTTTCGAGCCGGGGGATTCGATCAGGTTCAACTCGATACGGGCGCCGACCTTGTAGCACTGAAATACTTGGATCAGAAATTGTGGGTGGCTTTGAGTTGTCCCACGAGAGGAATTGAATTCGATAATCGCACGTTAGACATGATCGATGCGGATGGCGATGGTCAGGTGCGTGCCAGCGAAATTCTGGCAGCGATACAATGGGCTGACGGCCTGTTGAAAGAGAGCGACCTGCTTGTTAAAAGTTTGGAATACTTGGCGCTAGACAGTATTGAAGATGAAAGTATAGAAGGGCAGCAGATTTTAGCTTCTGCTCGTCACATTCTGAAGAACTTGGGTAAAACTGAGTCAACGAGAATCTCACTGGAAGATTTAGCAAATATCGAGAATTTTCAAGCGGGTTTGCAATTCAATGGAGATGGAGTCATCTGCGCCAGTCAGGTTTCAGATCCTGCTTTGCGAACTACTGTCGAAGATATCGCTAAGACCATAGGAACAGCAGCTGACATTAGTGGTGAA
>CAIRAO010000082.1 GCA_903876625.1 uncultured Gallionellaceae bacterium
CGAGACGTTTCGCACCATTTGCCAGAACGTCGCGCAATGCAGTGTAACGTTCCTGCTTCTGATGGCCGATGATATATTTCTTTGAAAGATTTTCAAAAGTGATAACAGATGACATCAGATTACGTCCGAAAAGATTATTCCGTTTTACGAAAGTACCAAATTTTGGATACCAATATCACAACCAGCCTCGCCGCTCGATTTCTGCAATCATCTGATTAGCAGCAGTAATAAGCACCGGAACAAAATCATGTCCACTTTGCATGGCGCTGACGAGTACAACCGGGTCTTCTACATATTCATGAATCATCTGGTTTCTAAGGTTGCGCATAGTCATCCACTCGTCAGCAGATTTGATTAGTCCCAAACGTTCTGCGCGATCAAGATTGTCGATGGCAGCCGAGATTTTTTCACCTAAAGCGCCCAGGAACAAGGGTAGCAACTTGTCGCCTATTGTGTCTTGGAGCCGAGCAAATCTCCCGACAAAAGCCTCTACCCGTTCCGCCAAATCAGGATTTTCTTCAAGCTGCATCGCTTGCACAAATGTAAACGTAGAAAATTCGAACAGTCGCCGATCGGTAATAGTGAGGTGCTTGCATTCTTTCTGCACAACCCGAACCAAAAATTGCAAACGCAGCGCACCCTTTTCTTCCATTGTCATAGCAACTGACCTTCTTTGAATGCAATTTCGTGGATAGGCAGGTGCTTAAGATTGGGGGCGCTAAGCAAAACGTCTACCTTGCGCCCGAACATGGCGCGAGATATTAGCGCGGATATCCGTGCGGACAAGAGCGCGGGGTTTTCCACAGATTCCTGCAATTCAAGCAGGAGGTCAATATCTCCTCCTCGTGCTGCGTCATCAATTCTAGAGCCAAAAACTCGCACTCGAGTTTGCCCCCCTGTTTCTTGGCGAGCAAGTTGAAGAATATTTTCAATTTGACGGTCTGTTAGTCGCATTACTTTTCAAAATATATCAGTCGTGTCTGAATTATACTGATTAGTAGAGTGCGTCAATAAACATTAATCAGAGTTTCTATATTCTATTCATTAAATCCACGATTTAATTTCTGAATATTCAAATCACATCCGCAAAGGTTTTTTCCGTTTTACGGAAGTAAATTATCCCCGTGACCAGTATCACCATAACCAGAAATAGCGACAGTAAAAATCCCGGCCAGTAAAGCTGAGTATTGCCTCCCAGAATAGCCCAGCGGAAACCGTCGATCACGCCCACCATTGGGTTTATGGAATAGAGAAGTCTCCAATTTTCAGGAACGACACTACTACTGAAACCAACCGGGGACACGTACAACCCGAACTGCATCACAAATGGAATGATGTAGCGAAAATCCCGGTATTTGACGTTGAGTGCAGCCATCCATAATCCTGCGCCCATTGCGGCAGCAAAAGCGATGAGGATAAATATTGGTAGGGTTAAGATTCGCCAATCAGGTGAAAATCCATACCAGATCATTAGTCCGACCAGAATGACTCCTGAAATCAGGAAATCTACGAAGCTGACAATCACCGCGCTTGCAGGCACTACCAAACGTGGAAAATATACTTTGGAGATCATGTTGGCATTACTGATCAGGCTATTGCCTGCCTCAGTAAAGGCATTCGCGAAAAATTGCCATGGTAAGAGTGCGGCAAATACTAGAATGGGATAGGGCGCCCCTTCGGAAGTTAATTTAGCCAGTTTACTGAATACAAATACAAAAACGAGCATAGTCAGGAACGGTCTGATGAGCGCCCATGCCAACCCTATTACTGTTTGCTTATAGCGAACGAGAATATCGCGCCAAGCCAGAAAATAAAAAAGCTCGCGGTAACGCCACAGATCATGCCAGTAATGGCGTTCTGTTCTTCCAGCTTCTATGATTAGGATTGAATGATTTGCGCTCATTTTGATCTTATGATTGTGTGATATTACTGCGGTATATCATTTCTCTGATGACCTGCAGTTCATAATCTTCAAGTGCTACTGCCCCCATGTTCACCCTGTGTTTGGGTACATTTTGCACCTCTAAAATTGAGGTGCGTCCGGTAAATAACATCTGACTGAAGTCTGTCGCTTTATCATGAAATAATTACTAGATGGTCACGCAAAGCTCCGCTTACAGCATTAAGTGGTACTCCTTGATCCAAGGTTACAAAACAACCGCTTTGCCGAATGGCGAGCGCCAACAAATAAACGTCGGTTATATGGCGCGAACTTAAAACTTTGTCCCATTCCAACTTTCCCAATTGCAATATGCTAATTGCGTCAGGCCAGAATTCGTGTGACTGATCTTGGGTCGCTTCAGTCAAACGTTCTGCTACTTTTGCTGCAGAAATCGAATTGGGGTAGCTTGGCTGTGACAGAATACGAATGCACCCGTTCTGAGTAATTGGGCAAGACGCCCACCCAAAATTTATGTTTTTTTCAAGCCAATCTGTTACTTGGCGATGATGTATGTGACTCGCGTCAAGTAATGCGATGAGTACATTTACATCTAGAAGTGCACGCACTAGATACCTTCAGTTTCTCGCAGTCGATTGACTTCTTCGTTAGTAACGATTGCCCTGCCCGACGAAAAGGGCCTAAACCCGGCAATAGTCTTAGGTTCTTTTTCTGGCTGCAACACGGTGGCGCCAGTCAGCACCTTGCGCAGAAGTTGGGATACCACTTGTCCTGCGGACAAATTTTGCCGCCTAGCCAATTCTTTTGCTGCCGCAAGTACGTCTTCGTCTAAATCCAGGGTTGTTCTCAATTTCGACCTCTTAGTTTGATGCTATGATGATTTGATGTTGCGATGCACTGATTCTACAACATCAAATTCAAATGCACAATGGCGCCACATATGCACTGAACGTTACAATGTTGAAGTTTTATGCCAAATGAATTCCCATGATTGATACTGCTACACCCAATTTAAATATCGCGATTGTCCGCTTTTCCGCATTGGGTGACATCGTTATGGTGTCAGCTGCGGTACGAGCATTGCAACAAAGCTTGCCCAACGCGACGATCACGTGGATAACGAGCCCTTTAGCATATTCGATGCTAAAGGGTATGCATGGCATTAATTTTGAGATCATCGACAAACCGAAATTTTTGGCTGACTATCGAACCTTCTATCGGGCTTTTAGAGATCGTCGTTTTGATGTCGTGCTCGCGATGCAAGCTAATTTGCGCATCAATCTGCTTTATCCGGCGCTGCACGCCCCACGCAAGATCGGCTTTGATCGCACTCGTGCCCGCGAAGGGCAGTGGCTGTTTTGTAATCAACGTATTCCTTTCCGTGACAATCACTTGGTCGATAGTTTTTTGTCTTTTGTCGAAACACTAACTGGCAACCCTGTAACTGCCGCTTGGGATTTGCCTGTGGATGATTGTGATTTTCAATGGGCTCGCGAGCAATTAGTCAAGCTACCAAAACCTTGGATTGCTTTTCATCCTCAAGGCAGCAAGGCAGAACGGAATTGGCTTCCAGATCGTTATGCTGAAGTCGTTGAAAAATTTGTTTCTCGCTGGCAAGGTTCAGTTGTGTTCACAGGTGGTAATTCAGCCGCCGAACTAGCACTTTGCAATCAGCTTGCTCAAATAGCGCCTGAACATACGCTTAATCTCAGCGGCAAAACCACCCCCAAACAACTTTCTGCTTTATTAAGCCTGGTAGATGTATTGATCGCACCTGACACAGGTTCTGTGCATATTGCTAGGGCGATGAATACTCTCGTTATTGGATTATATGCAGTTGCTTCGCCTAAATTGACCGGCCCTTACCAACGTATGGAATATTGTGTTGATCGTTATCCGCAAGCCGTACAAAAATTCTTGGTCAAAAATCCGGATCAATTACCTTGGAACACAAGAGTGCACCATCCTGACGCAATGGCACTGATCACTATAGAGGATGTGATGCAGCAATTGGAAAAAGTGCTGGGGCCTAAATGAAAAAACTTTTTGACTCCCCTTTTGCCTATACATTATTACTCTGGCTGTTATTACCCTACGTTTTTTTCCATTTGCTTTGGCGCGGCCGAAAACAACCCGAATATCTCAACCACATCCCAGAAAGATTCGGGATTTTTAGTTTCAAATCTAACAAACCATTCATCTGGCTGCATACCGTATCAGTAGGCGAAACTCGAGCAGCTGCATCCTTGATAAAACGAATTTCTGAGAGTTATCCAGATCACCAATTGTTGCTCACTCACACCACCCCCACTGGCCGTGCGACCAGTGAACAACTTTATGGAGACAAGGTAATTCGCGTTTATCTGCCTTATGATTATCCTTATGCGGTGCACCGATTTTTAAGGCATTTTCAACCTCGCATCGGCATTCTGTTGGAAACAGAAATATGGTTCAACCTCATCCATTCTTGCCATATAAGTCAGATACCTTTGCTTTTACTCAATGCGCGTCTTTCGGAAAAGTCATTTAAGAGCTACGCGCGTTTCTCTAATCTGATTCGCAAAGGGTTGGGTGAACTTCATACTATTTCTGCTCAAACAAC
>CAIRAO010000083.1 GCA_903876625.1 uncultured Gallionellaceae bacterium
ATTATGATGACTTAAGAGGATATTACTTGGTTTAATTTCTCCATGCGTCAATCCTATCGCATGCAATTCAGACAAACTTTTAGCAACAGAGGCAAGAAGAACCTTTCCAAAATAAATGGCAAATATCAGCTTGAACAGTTGCAACCAACAAATATTGATCCACGCCCTTAAATGCGCGAATGTGCGTGGCATTAATTACTTGTTGCAAGCGGCGCTGATTTTCTTCCAGATGCGATCGATCATTTTCTTTGTGCCACAAATGAAGTACTGGTGCCGCGAAGCGTGCACTTTTGTTAATGAGTCCGGCACGAATGAGCCGAATGACCAAATCAGAATCTTCCAAGCCCCATCCGGTATAGCTTTCATCCAACCCATTCACGCGCAATAGATCTTCCCTAAAGGCGGAGATGTTGCATGTCTTTGCGCCTTTCCATCTTTTGGGTGAAAGTTTGCGTAACGCAGAAAAATTCGGTAAACGCAACAGTGGCAAAAGGCGATTGATCTGACCACGCAAGCGTGCAGACATCCAGTCACCAAATCTCCAAAGGTGAACGGGAATCTTTTCATCTAACAATTGCTTGGTAAATGTTTGAGACAAAAGCATACGGTTGCCGGAAAGAAAACATCCAGCCTCACTCAACCGGCGATGAGTTGCTACAAAATCCGTCAAAGGTATGCAATCTCCGTCGGTAAAAATAACATAGTCAGCATTGGTTGCAGCTAGGGCACGATTGCGTATCCCCGCAGCTCTGAAGCCGACATCCTCTTGCCAAATGTGATGCATAGGAAAAGTTGCACGTGCTTGAAATTGTTTAACGACTTGAGATGTTTCGGATGTGGATCCGTCATCGGCTACAAACAGTTCAAAATTATGATCTGTCTGTGCAAGGTAGCCTTCCAGTACTGACGCTAACACAGCCGGGCTATTGTACGTGGTGACAATGACCGCAATACGGAGATCAGCGCGTACCATCATCGCCTGCCGGTGGATTTTTCCAGTTTAGTTTTGCTGTAGAGGCTTTAGCGTATCGGTAGAAGGTTCCCTCAAAATTACCCAGCGCCAGTAAAAATCCCGCCCATCCATCCAGGAAGCCGCGCTTCAATACGTAAATGCGAAAAAACGCCCACAGGCCGTGGACAAGGGCCGTGCCCATACCAATGCGTTTATCCTTGCGTTCCAGTTTGCGCGCGCCCAATGTGGAATATCGCTGCATTTTGTGCACTAGCTGTTCCAAATTTTGAAATGGCACCTGGATGATCGAAGATTTGAAATAACCGATTATTCCTTCAACGCGATAAGACTCATGGACCTCATCACGATCATCAAACACCATCGACGATTTTCGAAATAATTGCGGTTGCCGGTAATCCGGATACCAGCCGCTGTGTCTGATCCATCGCCCCATAAACCAGTTGCGACGAGGAACGTAATAGGCATCCGCATCTGGCTGCGACAACAGCTTAATTATTTCAGCTTGTGCTGCCGGTGTGCAGCGTTCATCCGCATCAAGACTAAATACCCAGTCATGGCTACAGGCTGCAATCGCATCATTACGCAGTTTGCCAAACGTTGTGAACGGAATTTGTTTTACAGTTGCACCCAATTCGGTGGCAATTTTTGCGGTGTCATCGGTGCTATTCGAATCCAGCACCAATACCTCGTCAGCCCACGCCACACTTTGCACGGCAGCGGCAATTTTGTCTGCTTCATTGTAGGTGATGATGTAAACGCTCAGTTTGTGTGGTTGTGATGCTGAATCTGTCATGTTTTTATTCCAAATAAGCAATTTGTCACGAAACATCTACTATTTTAAGGCCGGCCTTTCGTGCTGCAGCAAGTTGCCGATGATCAGCTGATACAAAAACGTTTGGCTCGACAGCAAGGGCACAGGCCACATGAAGCGCATCCATTGCGCGGAGTTGGTTTTTTTCGAGGAGAGAAATGGCGGCAGTAAGAACGCCCGGTGTGATTTGGCAAATATCGATATCCACCATATCTTCCATTGAGTAATTTTTCAGTTTTAAATATTCATTTCGAATAATTTTCTTTTCTCGCAAAAGGCGTGACAAAGAAGACATTAGTTCAGGGATACAAATAACACTCACCACAAGGCTATCAGCCTGTTGGCATAGTTCCATTACCTTGTTTGATCCTTGTTCAACAACATAACGCTTTGCAAAAGCAGAAGTATCGAGAAATGCCTTCAAGCTGATTCTTCCCTATCGCTTAGTATTGCGCCGCTTAAAGAAAAGCCCTTAATGGTTAGCGGGGTGACCTGCCTTTTCCAGGAAGGAATACCTGAACGAATTGGCACAATTTCGGCAATTGGTTTTCCATTTCGAAATACCCGAACCGTTTCTCCACCCTCGACTGCGTCAAAATAGTTTTTTGCGTGATTGCGCAACTCCGTGAAAGTGGTTTCTTGCATAGAAATCCAATGTACATTAATGTACTACATTATGTACATATATTATTCTGTTGTCAATTTGAGATGCGACACGGGTGCGAATTAAGTTGATGTGGAAAATATGCCGCTAGCCCTACTGATGCCGTAGATGTTGTAATTCCATTTCTAATTCAAAAGTGAATTAAAAAGCGCCTCGATGATCCAAGGCCACGAAACGACTGATCTCACCTTACTGGGGTTTTCTTCGAAGGATTTTAGTGCCAAAGCCAAGTG
>CAIRAO010000084.1 GCA_903876625.1 uncultured Gallionellaceae bacterium
CGTTGGAGTTATATAGATGATCAAACTATATATTATTTAGCTGGCGAATCCAGTGTGCAAATTGACAGGGGCATTATCAAAACTTCGCACACTTCATATTCACCCGAACTACAATACTGATATGGACGGTTACACTTTCAAAATAATCGAGGATCTGACAAACATTCCAGCAGCCAAATGGGATGCGCTTGCAGGGGAAAGTCCCATCCTTTCTCATACATTTTTTTATGCACTGCAAGAAAGCGGTTGCGCTACAACCAGGTTCGGCTGGAAAGCGCAATTTCTCTCAATGTGGAATGGAGATCAATTGGTTGGTGTCATGCCTCTTTACCTGAAGATGAACTCCTTCGGTGAACATGTATTCGATTTTGCCTGGGCAGATGCATATTATCGCCATGGCCTGAGTTATTACCCCAAGCTTGCCTGTACGATTCCATTCACGCCAGTAAGCGGAAAGCGTCTCCTGGCAGAATCAGATGAAGTGCGTCGCTTATTACTAAAACATGCTCTGCAATTCGCTAAAGAAACCGGCGTATCTTCCCTTCATTGTTTATTTTTGAATGAGGCGGATGCCACTGAGGCGCAAGCTCAGGGAATGATGCTGCGTCAAGACGTACAATTTCATTGGCAGAATCCGGGCTATCGTGATTTTGACGATTTTCTTTCTACTCTAAGTCGCGATAAGCGCAAGCGTATAAAGCAGGAACGGCGCTGGGTAAAGGAAGCAGGTGTAGAGCTGAAATGCATCACTGGAGAATATGCAACTGCAGAAGATTGGTCTTTCTTTGCCTCCTGTTATTTACATACACTGCAACTGCACAATTCACCCCATCAGTTGAATGAAGATTTCTTTCAGCGGATCGGTGCCGCCTTGCCCAAAAACACTTTGTTGGTCATCGCGTCTCGTGAAGGATGCCCAATCGCGAGTGCCTTGAATTATCTTACCCGGGATTCTTTGTACGGACGCTCTTGGGGAACATTCGAATTTCATTCCGGATTGCATTTTGAAACTTGCTACTATCAGGCAATGGAATTTTGCATTGCAAACAACATCAAAACATTTGAAGGCGGCGCACAGGGTGAGCACAAACTATCGCGCGGATTTTTGCCGGTCACCACCCGTTCTGCACATTGGCTTGCCCACCCGCAGTTTGCCGAAGCCGTTGAAAATTATTTGAAGCAAGAGACGGACGCGATTTCAGAATATGTCGACCAGCTAAACGAGAGAAGTCCATTCAAACAGAATTAACCGAACTCCTTTTGCCACTGCCAGTTAAAAAATACAGCCTTGACGCTACTATTTTTTTCCACAGGCGGCCTTCCACATTGTTTCAGATATCGTGCCGTGAGCAACGGGTGTCCATTTCCACTTCTCCGGTTCGGCATAACTATGAACAACTTCCCCGTCTCCCATATTTCCAGAATAAAAGGAAAGTGTGATCTTTCGGATTTGTTGTTCCTTGCAGTCGTATTCCTGCAATCCCTTTGCCGATAAAAATGATTTACCCAATTCCTCTTTCTTAGATTCTTTAAGGTCTACCAGACCCCACATCTTGGCAATGTTTTCTGCTTTAGTGATCGAGGCCGGATCAACGTAAGTCGTTAAATTATCTTTGGTGTTAATTTTCACCCATTCGGCGCTAAGGTCAGTACTTACCAACACCAATAGTATAAGCAGGACTGTTTTGCTCATTGCTTTTCCCTTTTATATTTCACCACGTGAAGATTGTCTATACATTCCATAAAGGTCAATAGGTTATGTGGCTAACCAATCCATTAAACATGCGATGTTTAAGGTATAAATATTGGGAGAGCCGGGTAATTAAAAATTGAAACTACCTGTTAACCAACTTCGCCGGGAAAATAATACATTCGCTACCGGGCTAGTTGTGCCATATTTTGTATAGTCATTTTGCGTTACATTTTGCACAACAAATGCTAATTCCGCGCTGTGCCTGTTATCAATCTTAAGCGTTTTCGCGATATGCAAATCAAGCCTGCACATGGCATTTTCCGGAGTGACGTCCGGCGCGACACCGAAAACCCGTACGCTTTCTCTCAAATATAAACCCGCACTGAATTTCCAATTATTTGTTAGCTGTTGTGAAAGCAGGAAACTTCCGCTATGACGAGGGACAGTCTCGGCAAAAAGAGTGGGAACATATTGTTGATATAACAGAGGGATGTTTATCACCGAATTCACGGCCGGATTAAAATATACAGTCGGATAACTACTTAATCTACTATCGACATGCTGATAGGCATAATTAGTACTCAGAAAACTATGACCCTCATCCCAAGTGTACTTAACCGTTGCCTCGAAACCGGTGTAGTCAGCAGAAACCAGATTTTTAAAACTATCCGGAGGCGTGGGAAGACCAATGGGAAAGCCGGCAAACTTGTCCCAACTAATGATATCGCTTACTTGGTCAATATAGACTCTTGAATCAACTGTCAACCCGATGGATCTGAATTCACTGAGATAGCCAATTTCTTTGGATAGTACTTTCTCTGGTGAAAGCGGCTGCAGTGGTGTCACAAACTGCCCACCCAGAACTGTATTTTGCGCATCCATGTACTCTTCACCCATTGCCGGGCTGCGAGTGGCAGTCGATATTCCGATTCGAACGGTTTGTTGCGGAGTGAAGTGGTAGTTGAAAGTAGCGCGGGGTGAGTTGTTTTTGTTGCCCATGCCATTGTCTTCAAGCATCGTCCCAATATTTAGAACAGATGCCTGGGAGATATGCCATTCGTCGTGTGCAAAAGCCTGCCATGAACTCAGCGTATAAGAATGACCTAAAAACAAAGGATGCTCCGCATAGTCTTTACGTAAACCACCGCCCCACACCAATCGATTGTTTTCTCCCAACTGATTCGTAGTTTGCAATTCCAGGTCATTGCGCTGGCTATCAACGTTTACATCCTGCTTCAGCTTCTTGAGACCCGTCTCGACAACATTGTCTACCGCATGGGCTTCGCCAAGACCCGCTCCGGCGCCCGCCAGATGGTCTCCCACGGCCACATCGCCGTGAACGGTCGCAAGTGCGACGTCTCCTCCGCCACCCTCAAGGTCGGTGATGTCGTCTCCGTCCGTGCCAAGGATGGCTCCAAGCGCCTCGCTCAGCGTGGTCTGGACCAGACCCAGATCGTCGAGGCTCCGGATTGGCTTCTCGTCGACAAGGAAGCCCTCAGTGGCAAGGTTGTCCGTATTCCGACCCGCGAGGAGATCAATCCC
>CAIRAO010000085.1 GCA_903876625.1 uncultured Gallionellaceae bacterium
AAATCCTAATACCGGTGCAATTAATCAATCCGGTTTTTCGGCCCTTCCGGGCGGTTTTCGCGATGACAATGGTGGTTTCGACCGCATTGGTTACAGCGGTTTCTGGTGGAGTTTGGCTGCAAAAATAGAACCACATATTACCAAATTTCATTCTTGAGAACCGCCCTCAAAATACTGTCAGTGGATATTATCTCTGCCAAATGTGGCATTGCTGTGCCATTTCCAGACAATTTAGAAAAGTTAAAGAATCTCAAGCGATACCAAGCACCATCACCACAAACTTTGTCGTCCACACTCAGACCGGTGGCAGCTACACCAGCGATGGATTTAAAATGGGATGGCAAACCTTAATGGGCAAGTGGGCCGATGGAACCGATCGCCCCTCTGGTGAACGATTTTCCTTCCACGATAGCCGCGCAAAAGCAGCAACGACGGTGATTGAATCTGGAAAAAAAGCAAGTGAATTGACTGGACACAAATTAGAGTCAACAGTCGCAAAAGTGTATGACCGTCGAGCTGTCAGAAAAGCACTGGCCGCGGAATGATCTTACTAAAATAAAGTTTGATCTTACTAAAACAGAATTTAAATTAGGTAAGTCATTGATTATTGGCGGAGTGGACGGGACTCGAACCCGCGACCCCCGGCGTGACAGGCCGGTATTCTAACCAACTGAACTACCACTCCAAAAACTGAAACAGACAGGAAAGCAAATACTAACGCTAACAATTTGCTTTCAAAGAGTATCACGAATAAATGCCTGATACTTTAATGCCTGCAAGTCACAACGGGCGGCATTATATTCATTGTCACACGTCATGTCCATCACTTTACTTGCGCTAACGATTACTATCTGAATCGCCAAAATTTCAATATAAAGATTGGTCTGCCCATAGCACAACAATTTTCACAGGCAAGAAGTAATTTTGCTCAAGAGGGATTGGGAGATAGCCCATCTGTGGCAATTGCAAGAAGTTTTAAATGCTTTTCTTCCGGTAGTTTTGAAAGCATGCTAATGAAACGCTGACCATCTATCAGAAATAATTTTTCTTTATGTGCTTCAGCAAATTGCTTTGCCTCATCCGAAAAAGTACTCGCAGTTAAGTAGATCCCTTTGCCGGCAGATTCATGGGCCATCACGCCATACAATTCCCAAATTGGTTTTATTCCAACCATGCTGTCACCGGCTTTACATTGAACGGCATAGTCCAGTGTATCCGAGTCGATCGGATAGATGCGCGCGTCGATTCCACCTTCAGAACTATGAAATAGCGTCTCGACACGTTTGCCCAGCAAACGAAAATACTCTGTAAATACCAATTCGAACCTTTGCCATTCAAGCATTCTTAAAAACTCTATCGACCATTCTGTCGGCTTGGCATTGTTTTGTGCAACTGGAAGTTTTGTAGTTTGTTCGCCTGCCTGCTCTGGCAAGTGAGCTAATGTCCGGTTTAAAAAATACGAGATGACGGCATAAACCAGAAAAATAAACAAAACTGCCGGAGCAAGAATATGGAATTTACTTCCAAGAGCAAACAGGGCGTGAGTATTAAATATCGCTGGAGCGATCCATCTCATGACAACAAATATCTCAACAGCCAGAACAATTACAACCTGCCAAGGGACCACAAAAATCCTAGCAAATAAAACATTTCCTGTCAGGCGCTTTGACATAGTTCTATCCGATGCAAATTACTAATTATTTGCTTTTAATGCCAGCTGCAGAATAACAAAGCGCAATAAAAGACTTGCAATGAAGTTTTTTGAGTGACGGGATTTAATTTTGTAAATGCTCTTATCGTGAAGGAGAGCGTAAGTCTTCGAGCAGTTCTTTTATATCGAGAATTAGCACGATCTCACCCTCGCTCGACATCGTTACGCCCGCCACTCCTTTGGGGCGGAAAGTATCCAACGGTTTGATAACCACATCATCATGCCCTGCAAATCCATCTGCAGATAAAATAAAGTTGTTGCTACCGTATTGCATTAACACGCCCACGTCCGGTTGGGTATCAGATTCCCATCCGATTAGATTACTCAGCGCCAACACTGGCAACACTTCACCTCTTACGACCATCGTTGAACGCCCTGAAATGTTTTGCAATTGATCGGGTGTGATGCTGATGATCTCTCTTACCATGGCAAGTGGAACAGCAAAGGACTGCTCGCCCAGCCGCAATATCAAAACCGGCAAAATTGCCAGCGTGAGTGGCAATGAAATCGTAAATCTGGTTCCGGTACCCGGTTCAGTATGAACATCGATCGAGCCATTCAGTTTTTGAATTTTGGATTTAACCACGTCCATGCCGACGCCGCGTCCGGAGATACTCGATACTTTATCCTTGGTGGAAAATCCCGGCAGAAAAATAAGATCAAGGCATTGCTCGTCATCCAATTTACCCGCCACCTCTGCTGAGATAAGTCCCTTCTCGATCGCTCGCTTGCGCAACGAATCGGAACGCATTCCCCGACCATCATCTGTGATCGTGATCAGCGCATGATCACCCTCTTGACGCGCTTCCAGTTGCACAAGACTTTTTTCAGATTTTCCGGCGTCCTTGCGTTCTTTTGAGAATTCCACGCCATGATCAACTGCATTACGAATTAAATGCACGATAGGATCATTTAAATCCTCCATCATGCTCTTATCAAGTTCGGTGGAATCTCCGATCAATACGAATTCAACTTTTTTCCCCAATGATTTTGCCAGTTCATCCACCATACGCGGATATTTTTTGAACAGCGTTCCAACCGGTTGCATACGCGTCTTCATCACCGCATTTTGCAAGCTCAATACCAGCAAATTTAATTGGGTGGCAATCAGATCAAGTGCTTTAAAAGTATCGGGTCCGCTTCGTCCCTGCAAAATTTCAGTTCGGATATGATTCAGTCTGTTTTTAGTTAATCCTATCTCTCCGGACAAAGTCAATACTTCATCCAACTTTGCTGCATCAACCCGTATCGTTAAATCTTTCTCCTCCCCCGCAAGTGAAAAATCACCATCCCGACGACCGACGGTATCACCCGGAACATCGCTTGTGCGGCGACCGAAAATATCAGTAGACGAAGCTTCTTCTGCTGCCGCTGCTGCAATTTTTTCAGGGTCGCGTTTTGCACCAACCTGTGCGGAAATATCATCGCCGGTAGATAGTTTTTCGTGAAACTGATCCCAAACCTGATTGATCACTTGCGAAGAAACTTGTTGTGGCCGAAAT
>CAIRAO010000086.1 GCA_903876625.1 uncultured Gallionellaceae bacterium
CAGCTCCAACTTTTAAAAGCTCGTTCTTAAGATGCGAGGTAATATATGTTTCCTCTGGACTTTCATCGCCGTCTCTTTGTGAAAGCACATTAACCTCAAGGTACACTTTCTTGCCTTGGAAATCCGTGAGGTCGAGGGACTTAAATGCCTCTCTGGTGGAGTAATCGCATATTCGGCGGACTTGTTGAGCTCACTACTTTATTCCACATCAACTCTAACTCCGCTCGCTATCCGATTATTTGTTTCTGGTGACCCAATTTCCACAAGCATGGGCTTGTCGGTGATAGTCTATCTGGCTTTCATGCTCTTCTCGGTTCGCAATATAAACAAGAGTGTCATTAACAATTTTGAATTGAATTATGAAGCTGCAGCCAGAGAAGAAGCGGTACGCGTCAGTGCCGAACGTTATCGTTTGCTATTCAACAACAGCCCTCTACCAACATGGGTTATTGATGCTACTACGCTAAAATTTTTAGATGTGAATGAACGTGCAGTTGAACATTATGGTTATACCCGGGAAGAATTTCTCAATATGTCTTTGCGCGATATTCGTCCACTGGAAGAAATGCATGAACTTCACCGAATAATTTCCAGTATCAATCATGGAAAGATCAAAGGCGAATTGCACCATAAGAAAAAAGATGGCACGATTATTGATGTCTCTATCAATTCAATATCCGTCAATTATAATGGCATCCCGGCCAGACTCGGGATCGTCCAGGATATCACCGATCGCCTCTCCGCGGAAAAAACTGAAAAAAAACTTTCCAGAGCTTTTGAACTGATTTGCAAATGCGAATCGACACTTGTTCATGCTGATAATGAACAAGCTTTGCTGAATGAAATCTGCCGACTTGTTGTTGAAATCGGGAACTACAGAATGGCATGGGTTGGTTTTGCGGCAAAAGATGGATATAAACGTGTCAAACCAATTGCTCAAATGGGTTATGAAGATGGATATCTGGAAAATGCAAATATCACCTGGGATGCATCGTTACACGGGCAGGGTCCGGTAGGGACTGCGATTAGAACAGGTTCCACAGTAGTCATTCAGGATTTCCAGACCAATCCCAATACAGAACCGTGGCGTGAATCAGCCATAAGACGGCGCTACCATTCCTGTGTAGCGTTACCTTTGTTCGTCAATAAACTGGTGCTGGGAACAATTACAATTTATTCGGCTGATCCATTTGCCTTCTCCAATGAGGAAGTAGAGTTGCTGGAAATTTTGGCAAGTGATATTTCTTTTGGAATTCAAACATTGCGAACGCGCGATGAACATGAAAAAGCACTGGCAACGCTGAAAGCTGAAGTTGAAAAAAATGTTGTACTATTGAGAAACTCAAGCGATGGCATTCATATATTCGATTTTGACGGGAACATCATCGAAGTAAGTGATTCATTTTGCACCATGCTCGGATATACACGCGATGAATTGATTGGGATGAATGTCTCGCAGTGGGATGCCAATGTCTCCTATGCAGAGCTCATCGTAAACATCAGGGATCAAATATCGAAAAAAACACGTATTGAATTTCAGACCCGCCATCGCCGAAAAGATGGAACTATTTTTCATGTCGAAGTTAGTTCGTTCCCGCTTGAGTTAGAAGGCAAGCCGGTATTATTCAACTCATCCCGAGACATTACTGGACGCCTGCAAGCAGAGCATCAACTTCAAATTGCCGCAACCGCCTTTGAGTCCCAGGAAGGCATGATGATTACTGATGCCAACAATTTAATATTGCGGGTTAACAAAGCTTTTATTTCTATCACCGGCTACACACCGGAAGAAGTCATCGGCAGAAATCCCAAAATACTAAGTTCAGGGCGTCAGGATTCAGGTTTTTACACCGCACTGTGGGAACAGGTAAATACAACGGGTGTATGGAATGGTGAATTATGGAACAAACGAAAAAATGGAGAAATATTTCCGGAATATATGAAGATCACAGCGGTGAAAGATCACACCGGTGGCACGATGAATTATGTTGCAACGCTAACCGATCTGACTCAGCGTAAAGCAGATGAAGAAACAATTAATCATCTGGCATTATTTGACCACCTGACCCTTCTTCCCAACCGCAGACTGCTAGTCGAACGTTTGCGCAAAGCATTGACTTCGAGTGCAAGAAGTGGTCATGAAGGAGCAATTCTTTTTATAGATTTAGACAATTTCAAAAACCTCAATGACACATTAGGTCATAATCTAGGTGATATGCTGCTTCAAAAGGTCGCACAGCGCTTGCTGGAATGCGTGCGCAGCGAGGATACCGTTGCCCGACTCGGAGGAGATGAGTTTGTTGTGATGCTTGAGGATTTATCCATACAGCCAATGGAAGCCGCCACCCAAATTAAAGGAGTTGGTGAAAAAATTCTCAATTCGCTCCGTGAAAACTATAAGCTTGGCAATCATGAATATCGCTGTACTCCTAGTATTGGCGTCACCTTGTTTGATGGCCACTACGAGGCAATTGACGAACTGTTTAAGCAAGCCGACATTGCCATGTATCAGGCCAAGGTGGCGGGACGTAACTCGTTGCGTTTTTTTGATACTCAGATGCAGGAAGTAATTATCGCCCGCACCTCTCTGGAAAAAGATTTGCAGGAAGCACTTGAGCTGGGGCAGTTTGAATTATACCTCCAACCCCAAGTGGATAATGCTGGAAGTATATTGGGAGCTGAAGCTCTCATTCGGTGGTTGCACCCGGGGCGAGGCATGGTTAGTCCGGCTAACTTTATTCCGCTTGCAGAAGAAACAGGGTTCATTGTATCTATTGGCAATTGGGTGCTGGACAAAGCGTGTGCACAACTTAGGCTTTGGCAGCAGAACTCTCAAACACTTAATTTGGATATTGCCGTCAATGTCAGCGCAAAGCAATTTCGTCAGCCTGATTTTGTAGTCCAGGTAAGCGATGCGGTAAGTCGTCATGAAATTAACCCTGCACACCTTAAACTTGAATTGACAGAAGGTATGCTGGTCGAAAACGTTGAAGAAGTCATCAAAACGATGAGCGTTTTAAGGGAAATCGGCATCCAATTTTCTTTGGATGATTTCGGTACCGGGTATTCCTCTTTGC
>CAIRAO010000087.1 GCA_903876625.1 uncultured Gallionellaceae bacterium
CCAACATTAATGCCCAGGTTCTTTTGCTCAACATTTCAGTCTCCTTTTAGTAATTAATCTAATACAAATTTCATAACTAGCATATTCTTCGGTTCACAATAGGGGAATTTACTCTAGACCAAGCCGGCTAACAATACCCAGCACACAATAATCAAGAACTCCATCGCCCAATATCATCAAACACTGCGCTAGGCGTTTCCCAAACTTCTTGTCGGCAGATTGATTTGCCGGGCAAAATCCAGCATGCGTTGACTCGGTTGCACAGCACGCGGAATAATTAGCGGATCGACTTTAATCTCGTTTTTTCCTGTTTCCAAAACTTCGGCCAGATTAAGCAAACCATTCATCGCCATCCAGGGACAATGACTACAACTGGTGCAATTTGCGCCTTGACCAGCCGTGGGGGCTTCGAGAAATATCTTAGTGGGGCATAGAGTGCGCATCCTATGCAGAATTCCGTTATCAGTAGCAACGATAAACACGTTGGCGGAAGAATTTTGCGCTGCCTTGATGAGCTGCGTAGTAGAGCCTACCACGTCCGCCAGCTTAACTACGGCACGGGGTGATTCAGGATGCACCAGCACGAGCGCGTCTGGATGTTGCGCTTTTAGTTCAATGAGTTCTTGCGCTTTATATTCATCATGCACGATACACGACCCCTGCCACAACAACATATCTGCGCCTGTCTGTTCCTGAACATAACTGCCAAGATGACGATCCGGTGCCCACAATATTTTCTCGCCCTGTTCCTTGAGATATTTAACTACCGGCAAAGCAATAGAACTTGTTACCATCCAGTCAGCACGCGCCTTGACCGCCGCACTGGTATTGGCATATACGACGACTGTACGTTCTGGATGCGCATCACAGAAAGCGGCGAATTCCTCTGTCGGGCAGCCCAAGTCTAGCGAACACTCCGCTTCAAGATCGGGCATCAATACACGTTTTTCAGGATTTAATATCTTCGCGGTTTCGCCCATGAAGCGCACGCCTGCCACCACGATCGTTTTGGCAGGATGCTGATGGCCAAAATTAGCCATATCGAGAGAATCGGAAACAATACCGCCGGTTTCTTCAGCCAAATCTTGCAGATCGGGATGTACATAGTAGTGCGAAACCAGCACTGCATTCTGTTCATTCAGCATGTGCTTGATGCGGGCGATCAGTTCTAACTTCTCATCGGCATTGGGCTCGCGCGGAGTTTTCGCCCAGGCGTGGGCAGTACTGCAACTGGTCTGTGCCGCATCGGGGTGATCATATGAAATTTGAATAATATTTTGTTGCATCTTTATTTCTTACCGTCCAAAGCAAATCCCCCGCTCACTTCGTTCTCCGCCCCCTTTTTCAAATTGGGCTCAATCTATTCCCCACTCTACCTAAGGGGCTATGTATTCCCCACTTTACCGAAGGGTGTCTAGGGGGGATTTGATTTTACTCGTTCCGGCAACTGCAATATCGCCCCCCTGTTACTCGGTGAAAAAACCTTATCCGCAGCAATATTCCAAGGCAACCACTGATATTTCAAATGTTCGCGCGCTGAAAGTTGGACGGGAACTTGTTGCGAAAGTTGCAGGCCGAATACATGCTCAGTGTTGTGGGTGGTGCCGGGCGGATAACGATGCTGCCACTGCGGATAGATTTCGTATTCATTATGCACCTGCCAATCGGTCAGCGTATGAAGTTTGGCATCCAATCCGGTCTCTTCAAACAATTCCCGAATAGCGGTTTCGCTTAAAGTTTCTTTGCCATCTCGACTACCTGTCACTGACTGCCAATAATCGGGAAAATCAGCACGCTCCAGAAG
>CAIRAO010000088.1 GCA_903876625.1 uncultured Gallionellaceae bacterium
TCAGAACAGAAACCATCCCGACCGTATGGCCGTTCTCATTCTCTATGACTGCGCTAGAGGCCCTTAGTATCTTCTTGGTTTCGTCCTCGCGGCTTATAAGTTCTATTTCTCTGCCTCCGGAGCCTGGCGTATTTTTTATCTTCGTTCTTTCTTCATTGCCTGAGCTGCTTCGCGCTTATGTTCACGCTCTTTCTCGGTAGCCCGTTTGTCGTGCTCTTTCTTGCCTTTGGCTAAACCGATATCGAGCTTGATCTTGTTTCCTTTGTAGTGCATATCAAGCGGCATAATGGTAAATCCGGCGCGTTGAGCCTTGCCAATGAGCTTCTCTATCTCGTGTTGATGCAACAACAGTTTGCGCGTGCGAACCGGATCGGGATAGATGTGCGAAGAGGCATTGAGTAATGGGCTGATATGGGAGCCGAAGAGGTAAAGTGCGCCATCCTTGATGATGATGTAGGCTTCTTTGAGCTGAGCCCTGCCGGCGCGTATTGATTTTACTTCCCAGCCTTCCAGCATGAGCCCGGCTTCAAAGCGATCTTCAATAAAATATTCGTGAAAGGCTTTTTTGTTTTGTATGATGCTCATGCCACTGATCCAGTTTGTTGTTCCTGCCGTTCATTGTAGATAATGCAGGTGTGTTTTGCTTTGTGATGAGATATTCTACCAGCCTTTGGATTGAGAACTTTGTGAGCAATGGCATTAGTTGAGAAATCGGTGTTGGTTCCCTATAGTGCCGAGCAGATGTTTGCGCTGGTGGATAATGTGGCCGAATACCCCCTATTTTTGCCGTGGTGTGGCGGGTCGAGTATGGTGGTGGTTGGTGAGAGTAAAGTGCATGCCACGGTGCATATCAATTATCTTCAGATCAAACAGAGCTTTACCACCGAAAATGTGCGTCAACCCCCAAACAATATCAGCATGACTTTGCAGGATGGCCCTTTCCGAAGTCTTGATGGGAACTGGCATTTCACCGCACTATCCCCAACTGCCTGTAAAATAGAATTCAAATTGCATTATGAATTCTCAAATAAACTGCTGGAAAAGATTTTAGGCCCGGTGTTTCATTTTGTAGCGAATAGTTTCGTGGACGCTTTTACTCACCGTGCAGAAAAGGTATACGTAACAAATGAGTGATAAAAAAATTCAAATCGAAGTGGTCTATGCTTTGCCTTATGAGCAATTATTGCTCAAGCTGGAAGTGCCACAGCAAACAACACTTGCTCAAGCGGTTCGGCTTTCTGGGTTGCCGGAAAAGTATCCCGAAATCGAACTTGATAAAGGTAAATTTGGTTTGTACGGAAAATTAAGCAAGCCGGATGTCGTTTTGCGTGAAAATGATAGAGTCGAAATATACCGTCCGTTGATTGCCGACCCTAAAGAAGTTCGCAGGAAACGCGCTGAAGAGGGCAAAGCGATGAAAAAAGGTGGCGGCGATCTTGTCGCTTGATGCTGATGATTGATTATGATTTGCACTGCCATTCCACCGTTTCTGACGGATTGCTATCTCCCACCGAGCTGGTCGCACGTGCGGCGGAGCGTGGCGTTAAAATTCTCGCTTTGACCGATCACGATGATGTGGACGGTTTGGAAGAAGCAGCACAGGCATCAGCAGCATGCGGTATTTCATTCATCAATGGTGTCGAGATTTCAGTCACTTGGCGTGGCTTTACTTTGCATGTTGTCGGTTTGCGCATCGATCCATACTATCCTCCACTTGTTGAAGGGTTGCGCGGTATACGCAGTGGCAGAAGGCATCGAGCCGAATTGATGGCCGAATCCCTGGCGCGTTGCGGTATTGGCGGCGTATTGGAAGGTGCATATCGTTATGCAAAGAATCCGGAAATGATCGGGCGTACGCACTTCGCCAGATATTTGGTCGATGCAGGTCATTGCAAAGATGTGGGAAGCGTGTTTAAACGCTATTTGGTCAAAGGCAAGCCCGGGTATGTACCCCATCAATGGGCTGAATTGCAGGATGCAGTTGATTGGATCAAAGGGGCAGGGGGCGTCACGGTTTTGGCACATCCCGGGCGTTATACAGCCGGACGCAAAGCGATGGGAAGACCCACCATGCACGAATTGCTGGAAGAATTCACTGCCATGGGTGGAAAAGCAATTGAAGTGGTTACCGGTAGCCATACGCCACCACAATATGCAGAGTTCGCTCGTTATGCGACTGAATTCGGGCTACTGAGTTCGTGTGGATCTGACTACCACGGGCCGGGTGAAAGTTATCGGGATCTGGGACGTTTGCCCGATTTGCCACTGGAGTGCAAACCAATTTGGAGTGCTTGGGAATAATGTTGCAACACAATTCATTTAAGTAAGTTTGTTAGGAAGTTGAATGTCTCAATTTTTTGTGATCCATCCGGAAAATCCTCAGTCACGCCTGATCAAACAAGCAGCCGCGATGCTTCGAGATGGCGCTGTAATCGTTTATCCAACTGATTCAGGCTATGCACTTGGTTGTCATTTGAATGACAAAGATGCGGTGACTCGAATTCGCCAGATACGCGGTGTCGACGATAAACATCACATGACGCTGGTGTGTCATGATCTATCTGAACTCTCACACTACGCGAGAGTTGATAATGCCCAGTTCCGCTTGCTGAAAAATAATACACCGGGCAGCTACACATTTATTCTGCAAGCGACCAAAGACGTTCCGCGTCGTTTGCAGCACCCAAAACGAAACACGATAGGTTTGCGCATACCGGATAATCCGGTAGCACTTACGTTGTTGGTGGAATTAGGCGAACCACTGATCAGTTCAACACTGATCCTGCCCAATGCATCTCATCCTCTAACTGATATCGAAGAGATTCGTGAGCGTCTTGAGTCATTAGTGGATTTGATCATCGAAGGGGGTGCAGTGGGTGTAGAACCGACTACGGTCATTGATTTGACCAATGAAGTGCCAGTTTTGCTGCGGCGCGGTAAGGGTGAGATCAGTCACTTTGGCTTAGACGATAGCGGACACGAATAAAACAAACCAGAAACGAGAAATTAATGGACTTTCAATCACTGATTCAAGATATAGCCATAGGTGCTTTACCCGTGCTTTTCGCAATTACGCTACATGAGGCGGCGCATGGCTATGTTGCCCGCTATTTTGGCGACATGACTGCCTATCAACAGGGTCGCATCAGCCTGAATCCGCTGCGCCACATTGATCCGGTTGGAACGATTCTGCTACCTATATTAATGTATATATTGTCTCATGGGAGCTTTTTGTTTGGGTGGGCTAAACCGGTGCCTGTTAATTTTGGGGCACTACGACATCCTAAGCAGGATATGTTGTGGGTGGCGCTTGCCGGACCCGCAGCCAATTTGTTTATGGCGCTATTTTGGGGCATTTGGATCAAGGTCGCGCTGATGTCGCCTGAGGGTTACTATGCCAACCCTTTGATGGAAATGGCCCAGTTAGGAGTTAAAATAAACGTTGTGTTGATGGTGTTGAATTTATTGCCGCTGCCACCACTGGACGGAGGACGAATCGCAGTCAGCTTGTTGCCGCATAAAATGGCGATCAAGTTGGCAGGTATCGAGCCTTATGGCATGTTTATCCTGATCGGTTTGGCGATCACCCCTGTACTGGGCTGGGTGCTTACCCCGCCCATCGTTTGGATGATCACTTTAATTAATTTTATTTTCGGCTTTTGAGTATTGACTATGTTTGCTAATCGCGTGTTATCCGGAATGCGTCCTACAGGCAGTTTGCACTTGGGACATTACCATGGGGTGTTGAAGAACTGGGTAGAAATGCAACAGGAATTTGAGTGCCTGTTCTTTGTTGCCGATTGGCATGCGCTAACGACTCACTACGATACACCACAGGTCATCGAGCAAAGCGTTTGGGAAATGGTGATTGATTGGCTGGCAGCCGGTGTTGATCCGGCACGTGCCACGCTGTTCATTCAGTCCAGAGTACCGGAGCATGCCGAATTGAATCTGCTTCTTTCCATGATTACCCCCTTGGGCTGGCTCGAGCGCATTCCAACCTACAAAGATCAACAGGAAAAATTGAGCAGCAAGGATCTTTCAACTTATGGTTTTCTCGGCTACCCGCTTTTGATGAGTGCGGATGTGTTGATCTACCGTGCAACGCAAGTTCCGGTAGGTGAAGATCAGGTGCCGCATATCGAATTTACGCGCGAGATCGCCCGCCGCTTTAACCATATCTACGGACGCGAGCCTGGTTTTGAGGAAAAAGCCGAAGCAGCCGTGAAAAAACTGGGCGGAAAAAAATCAAAGCTTTATAAGGAGCTGCGAACACGCTATCAGGAACAGGGCGACGATGAAGCGCTGGAGTCTGCCAAAGCATTGTTGGATGAACAGCAGAGTTTAAGCTTGGGCGATCGCGAACGACTGTTTGGCTTCCTTGAGGGAAGCGGAAAAATGATTCTGTCCGAACCGCAAGCCATGTTGACCAAGGAATCCAAGTTGCTTGGGCTGGATGGACAAAAAATGTCCAAATCTTACGGTAACACGATTTCACTTCGCGAAGACGAAGCGGTAGTCACCAAAAAGATACGCACAATGCCGACTGATCCGGCGCGAATTCGTCGAACCGATGCGGGTGATCCCGAGCGTTGCCCGGTATGGAAATTGCACCAAGTCTATTCCAGCGATGAAACTAAAGAGTGGGTACAAAAGGGATGCAAGAGTGCCGGCATTGGTTGCATCGAATGTAAACAACCTGTCATAACCGCCGTGCTGGATGAACAAAAACCGATGCGAGAACGTGCGCAGCAATATCTTGATGATCCGACACTGGTGCGCAACATCATTGCTGACGGTTGTGAAAAAGCGCGCAAACTTGCTGGCGAAACCATGCGCGATGTGCGCGAAGCAATGGGATTGAGTTACAGCTGATTTCATCATGAGCCAAACTGAATTACAACTTATTCCGCGCGCACTGATCCATGGCGAACCGCTTTTGGAGATGCCTTCGGATCTCTATATTCCACCGGATGCGCTCGAGTTGGTGCTGGAGACATTTCAAGGACCGCTCGATCTTTTACTGTATCTGATTCGCAAGCACAATCTTGATGTGCTCGATATTCCGATGGCTCAGCTTACCCAGCAATACATGACTTATATCGAGCTCATGCAGCGCAATCGTTTGGAGTTGGCGGCCGAATATTTGCTGATGGCTGCAGTGTTGATCGAGATCAAATCACGCATGTTGTTGCCGCGTCCACCCAGGATGGGAGAAGAGGAAGTTGACGATCCTAGAGCCGAACTGATGCGCCGCTTGCTGGAATACGAGCAAATGAAACTTGCCGCACAAAAGTTGAATGACTTGCCGCAAGCCGGGCGCGATTTTGAGTTGGTGCAAGTGCTGATCGAGCGCACCGTGGTTGAGCGTTTGCCAAATGTAAGCGTCGATGATCTTCGTGTTGCCTGGCTCACTCTGCTGACTAGAGCGAAAGTGAACGCACATCACAAAGTAAGGCGGGAAGAACTCTCTGTACGTGAACAAATGACGCGTCTATTGCGGCAATTGCGGCATGGTGAATTTGAGCTGTTTGAAAACTTATTCGACCAGAAAGGCGGAATTCCGCAGCTGGTCGTTACCTTTATTGCTGTTCTGGAATTGGCTAAAGAAACTTTGGTTGAAATTACGCAAACTGAAACGTTGGGGAATATCTATGTCCGAACAAGCCGACTCACCCTCGATTGAAAATCAAATCACAGAAATAAACACTGAGGCAGTTATGCCTGTCGATGTAACACTAATCAAAAAGATTTTTGAGGCTGCATTGCTGACCTCAGCCGAGCCGTTATCAATTTCCGAGCTAAAAAAACTAAGTGATACTCCCCTGGAAACGAGTCATATAGAAGCGCTTTTGCAGCAACTCGCTGAAAAATACACTGACACAGGCATAGAGCTGAATCGTGTTGCGAGCGGCTGGCGTTTTCGTGCGCGTCCCGAGATGCAGGTTTACATCGAAAGATTGAATCCGCAAAAGCCCGCTCGTTATTCGCGCGCGGTGATGGAGACGCTCGCCATCATTGCTTATCGTCAACCCGTAACTCGCGGCGACATCGAAGATATTCGGGGCGTTGCCGTTTCTACACAGGTTTTAAAGACGCTGGAATCTCGTGCTTGGGTAGAGACGATCGGCACGCGCGATACACCGGGTAAACCTGCACTGTATGCCACGACTCAACAGTTGCTGGATGATTTGAACTTGCGTTCATTGAGTGAATTACCGGCGCTTGAAGAGATGGAAAATCTGTTGGAACCCGGCCAAAAAGAAGCAACTTGATGCCAACTTTGAAGCGCATCTCTTCGCGCGATAATCCCTCGTTTAAGGAATGGTGCAAGTTGGCGGGTTCGTCCCGGCACCGCCGAAAGACAGGGCAGACATGGCTTGATGGTGCACATCTTGTTAAAGCCTATATCGCAGCAGGTAAAATTCCTCAACAATTGCTTATTAATGAAGCTGCTTCTAAGGATGAGGAAATATCCGATCTGATAGAACAATTGCCTGATGTTCCGTTGACGTCACTTGACGATGTACTATTCAATGATTTGACTGAGTTGAAAACACCGAGTGGATTACTCGCGTTGATCGATCTTCCTAAACCCCATGTTGCTCCTTCGCATAGCCATTTTTGCGTTTTGCTTGAAGATATTCAAGACCCCGGAAATTTGGGTTCTATTCTGCGCACAGCAGCGGGGGCCGGGTGTGATGCAGCTTTTGTTTCGACAGGCTGCGCCGATGTTTGGTCACCGAAAGTATTGCGTGCAGCAATGGGTGGGCATTTCATTATGAGTATTCATGAACATGTAGACTTGTTTAATGTGGCTGCAGTGTTTGAGGGGACTGTTTGCGCCACTACATTACAACCGGCGGCTAGTCTCTATGACATTAGTCTGACTGGCAATATTGCTTTTGCTTTTGGCAATGAAGGGGCTGGGTTGTCAGCAGAATTAACCAATCTTTGCAGACAACTTGTCACCATTCCGATGCAAGGCAAAGTAGAATCATTAAATGTCGCGGCTGCAGCCGCAATATGCTTATTTGAAGCCACGCGCCAGCGTCAAAAACTGATCAAGTAAGCCGATTCAAGAGTGAATACGCTAAGTAATATGGATCAAAAATTATGAAAAAAATTATTGCCCTGGTGGCGTCAATAATCTCATTTAACGTAATCGCCGTAGAGGGTGGCTACAAACTGGTCGGACTAGGGATAACTCCTTTGACGGATAAATCCAACACGACCTATGGTTTGGGTGTTTCACTTGGTGGTGGATATAACTTCAACAAATATTTAGGGATAGAGGCTCAAATCGGTGCGCAAGGAATTTGGTCGAATACAAACATTTCCGTCTATTCTTTACCTGCCATTACTTTAAACGGCTATCTTCCCATCAACGAAGGAACAAGCATATATGGAAAAATCGGAAAATCAGAAACTTTGGTTACCATCGGGAACGGAGGCGATCAAACAAATTATTCCGGCGTGACTAACGTCTATGGTTTGGGAACAGAGTTTTCGCTTTCAGGCAACAAAGATACATACCGAATTGGTATCGATCACTATGATCTTGGTTTTGTTAATGGCTCGTCGCTTTCAGCAAACTACATCAATCTGAGCAGTACCACTCATTTCTAAATTTTACTTATTTCCGCGCTGCTTTTTACTAGATAACTAAAGTTAATTTGTGTACAACTTTTATCATCTCCTGGCGTAAAATGCTCGCTTTCGATTTTGGCTTAGATCATGACTGTCCGCACTCGTTTTGCCCCTAGTCCTACGGGTTTTCTGCACATTGGCGGCGCTCGCACCGCATTGTTTTCCTGGGCGTATGCCCGCAAGCATAGCGGCACGTTTATTTTGCGTATCGAAGATACCGATGTAGAGCGCTCAACTCCCGAGGCAGTGCAGGCGATTTTAGATGGTATGAAGTGGTTGAGTCTGGATTACGACGAAGGTCCGTTTTATCAAATGCAGCGTATGCCGCGCTACAAAGAAGTCATCGCTCAAATGATTGCGGCAGGACAGGCTTACTATTGCTACACATCACCTGCTGAATTAGACACATTGCGTGAAGCGCAACGTGCTCGAGGAGAAAAACCACGCTACGATGGACGTTGGCGACCAGTAGCAGGAAAGACTTTGCCTGCTATTCCTGAAGGCATTAAGCCGGTGGTGCGTTTCAAAAATCCTACCGGAGGAGTGGTGGAGTGGAATGATATGGTCAAGGGTCATATCGAATTTAAAAACGACGAACTGGACGATCTCATCATCGCTCGCTCGGACGGAACACCCACTTACAATTTCTGTGTTGTGGTTGACGATTGGGATATGGGCATTTCCCAGGTGATTCGCGGCGATGATCACGTCAACAATACACCGCGCCAGATCAACATCCTCAAAGCATTGAATGCGACCGTACCCAATTATGCACACCTATCCATGATTTTGGGAGACGATGGACAAAAGCTTTCCAAACGTCATGGGGCAGTCAGTGTAATGCAATATGACGATGACGGATATCTGCCGGAAGCGGTCATCAATTATCTGGCGCGCTTGGGCTGGTCTCACGGAGATGATGAAGTTTTCTCGGTCGCGCAATTTTGCGAATGGTTTGACCTTGATCACATCACACCCTCTGCCGCACAATTCAATACCGAAAAATTGAAATGGCTGAACAACCATTATTTGAAAACGACGGATAACGCACGTTTGTCAGAGTTGGTTCTTCCGCGGTTATTAGCTCGAGGTGTAAATGTTACCGAAACACCCGCTTTGGAAAGCATCATTGCCTTATACAAGGAACGTGTTTCCACCCTGAATGAATTGGCGGATGCTGCTGAAGTGTTCTACATTGATTTGCACCCGGAGCAGTCTTTGCTTGATACCCATTTGTCTGCAGAGGCTCTGCCAGCGTTGCGTGAATTTGCCGAACGCATTGCGAATATCACTTGGGAAACCATCGAGATTTCCGCATTGATCAAAGAGTTGATAGGCAAGCATGGACTGAAGATGCCAAAATTGGCGATGCCATTGCGTGTAATGTTAGTGGGTCAAACACAAGCACCTTCGGTCGATGCTTTGGTGGTGTTGTTTCCGCGTGATTTGGTATTGGCAAGAATATCAAAGCATTTATGAAATATACCGCTTAACCTGCTTTACAAGGTTAGGGTCGGTCATTATAATGCGCCCTCTTTTTGGGGGTATAGCTCAGCTGGGAGAGCGCTTGCATGGCATGCAAGA
>CAIRAO010000089.1 GCA_903876625.1 uncultured Gallionellaceae bacterium
CAATACGAACGGAATTTTTTGCAGGGTATGAAGAAGAAATTACAAGTGGATCTGATCGGTGAGGTAGTCACGCAACACGTTGCCGGTTACCGAAATCGTGTCTTTTCCAGCACGGATACGCTCAATGGAAATCTGAATCGCTTCTTCCGGTGTCTTGATACTAATATCCAGGCCTTTGGTATCGTGATCCTTCAGATATTTCTCTACTTTTAAAATGACCTGCGCATCGTGAGCACGGTTTTTGTCCAGCCAGAAAATAGCAGGCGTATTGCTCAATCTTGCACGTCCTACAGCCAACTTTACCCAATCTTGAATCGGGGCATCTTTTGCTTGGCACATACGGAAAATATCGCCTTGTTCAACTTTTTGCTCCAGCAGTGTTTTGCCGGAAGCGTCAACCACACGCACATTTCCGTTTGCTGCGATCTCGAAGGTTTTGTCGTGGGAACCGTATTCTTCGGCCTTTTGTGCCATCAGACCAACGTTAGGTACACTACCCATAGTTTTTGGATCGAAAGCGCCGTGCTTCTTGCAGTCTTCAATCACGACCTGATAAACACGCGCGTAGCAACGGTCAGGGATCATCGCCTTGGTGTCATGCAACTTGCCATCGGTTCCCCACATCTTGCCGGAATCACGGATCATCGCGGGCATGGAGGCATCGACAATAATGTCACTGGGCACGTGCAGGTTGGTGATGCCTTTATCCGAATTAACCATCGCCAATTCAGGGCGTGTTTTGTACACCGCTTGAATATCAGCTTCGATCTCGGCGCGCTTAGCATCTGGCAATTTGGCGATTTTTGCATACAGATCGCCCAAACCGTTATTCACGTTCACACCCAACTCTTTGATAGTCGAGGCGTGTTTTTCAAAAACATCCTTGTAATACACGGTGACCGCATGACCGAACATGATGGGATCGGAAATTTTCATCATAGTGGCTTTCAGGTGTAAAGAGAGCAATACACCCTGTTTTTTAGCTTCGCCCATCTGTTCTTCGTAGAAAGCACGTAATGCGCGTTTGCTCATGACACAAGCGTCGATGATTTCTCCAGCCTTTAGTGTGGTTTTTTCTTTCAGAACGGTTGCCTTGCCATCGTCACCGATAAATTCAATACGCACTGCACCGGCTTCGGTGACGGTGACAGATTTTTCGCTACCATAGAAATCAGCAGCATTCATGTGCGAGACATGAGTCTTTGAATCGGCACTCCATGCGCCCATTTTATGTGGATGCTTGCGCGCGAACTGTTTTACTGAAGCAGCAGCGCGACGGTCGGAATTGCCTTCACGCAGCACCGGATTCACTGCGCTACCGAGCACTTTGCTATAGCGAGTCTTGATTTCTTTTTCGGCGTCTGTTTTGGGATCTTCAGGATAATCCGGAATTTTATATCCCTGAGACTGTAATTCTTTGATAGCGACTTTCAACTGAGGTGTTGAGGCGCTGACATTTGGCAACTTAATGATGTTGGCTTCAGGTTTTTGGGTCAGTTCGCCCAATTCGGTTAATTCGTCCGCAATCTTCTGGCTCGCGCTCAGGTTGTCCGGGAAGTTCGCAAGTATTCGTCCTGCCAGTGAAATATCTCGTGTTTCAACCACCACACCGGCTGCCTTGGTGAAAGACTGAACAATAGGTAACAAAGAATAAGTTGCAAGTGCGGGTGCTTCATCGACCATGGTATAAATAATTTTTTGGTTCGTCATGTTTTTCTCTATTTGGTTAAAAATTGGTAATAATTCATGCTGATAAAAAAGGCGAAATTTATCGTCGCTTTCGCAATTCTATTGCGAAAAACGCGCTGATAAGTTTATACATTGATTTCTCCAGTGA
>CAIRAO010000090.1 GCA_903876625.1 uncultured Gallionellaceae bacterium
ATTTATCTGAATGAGTTGTAAATCAGTCTTGTCACGTTCCAGCAATTTTCGTGCTCCCTCATCACCTTTAAGAACGAGTAATTCTTCAAGATAGACTGAAGCGAAACCCACCGGATGGCCGCGTTTGTCAGCACAAAATGGCGCCGCCAATCTTGCTCCTTGAAGTAGGGCGTTTTGCACACCAACAATTGCTGCAGATGGAAGCACAGGCATATCAGCCAGACCGATCAACCAACCGGAAGCATTACGATTAGCATGCACGCCGCACGCGAGGCTGGCAGCCATTCCCGTGTCTGCATTCGCGCAGACGACCCAGTGCAACGCGGCAGCCCGTTGCTTACCTAAAGCATTATTTATCTGACTGCAAAAATTTTCAGATTCATGTCTGACAACCACGGTGAGTTTCCCGAATTTTTCTAACCAAGGCAAGAGACTAAAGGCGGCTAGCGGCATAGTCATGCCATCTAGCGTGATCGGATAAAGCAACTTGTCCGAGCCAAATCGTTTTGAGGCTCCCGCTGCCAAAACGATGGCAGCGATCTCCTTTTGCTCAGGCAAGGGATTCCTTGTCGAATGGCATGCGACGTAAACGTTTACCGGTGAGTTTAAAAACGGCATTGGCAACGGCGGGTGCAATTGGTGGTGTGCCGGGCTCGCCAATTCCGGAAGGATGTTCAGTGCTCGCAACAATATGCACCTCGACCTGCGGCATTTCGGAAAAACGCAGCGGTGCATAATCGTGGAAGTTGGATTGCACCACTCGGCCTTTTTCAAGCGTGATGGCACCATGCAAAGCGGCGGAGAGGCCATATACAATCGCGCCTTCGATTTGCTGCTGCACGCCATCAGGATTGACTACCATGCCGCAATCTACCGCAGCGGTCACGCGATGCACTTTTATCTTGCCATTTTCGAGAGACACTTCGGCGATTTCCGCAACGTAACTTTCAAAGGACTGATGTACCGCTGCGCCGTAAGCATGATTCGCGGGAAGTTTCTTTTTGCCCCATCCGGCTTTTTCTGCAGCAAGTTGCAGCACGCCCCGGTATCGGGATGCGGCAGGCAAAACACTCAGACGGTAAGCCACCGGGTCTTCGCCAGCCAAATGTGCCAGTTCGTCAATCATGGTTTCTACGATAAATGCTGTGTGCGAGTGACCCACCGAACGCCACCACTGCACAGGCACTTCATTCTTCGGACTATGCAGCTCTATCTGCAGATTGGGAATGAGATAGGGCAGGGTAGCCGCGCCTTCTACAGAGGTAACGTCAATACCATTCTTGATCAGGAATCCTGCAAATGGAGTACCTTCAATAATAGATTGGCCGACAAGGGTATGTTTCCAGGCGAGGGGCTTGCCGTCTTTGCCAATGGCTGCTTCAATATGATCTGCCCACATCGGCCGATAATTGCCGCCGCGTGTATCATCTTCACGTGTCCACACAATTTTGACTGGCTTGCCAATCACCTTGGCAACCTGAACTGCTTCGATGACAAAATCAGATCTGGGATTGGCTCGTCGACCGAAACCTCCACCAAGATAAGTGGTATGGATTTCCACCTGTTCAGGTTTTAGCCCGACGGTCATTGCTGCCATGGCACGGTCCATGGTTTGCATTTGTGTCCCCGTCCAGATGCTGCAATGATCGGGTTTAAGATCAACGACGACATTGAGTGGTTCCATTGCTGCGTGAGCCAGATAAGGAATTTCATACTCGGCCATGATGACTTTGTGCGCCTCTTTGAAACCCTGCGCCGTGTCTCCCTCCTTGCGTGCTACCGAACCCGGTTGCTTCGCCAGTTCAGCATATTCAGTACGCATTTTTGCGGTCGAAATTGCAGCCCCCGGTCCTTCATCCCATTCAATTTCCAGCAGGTCACGCGCGGTTTTGGCAATCCAAAAATCAGAGGCGGCGACTGCGACTCCGGTTGGCACTTGATAGACACCTTGCACGCCTTTAATCTTGCGCGCTTCGGCCGCATCGAAACGTTTTACCTTACCTCCGAAAACTGGGCTGCGTGAAATCAGTGCTGTCAACATATCCGGCAGATAAACATCAAGTCCAAATTGAGCCGTGCCGTTTATTTTGAACGGTGTATCAAGACGTTTCATCGGCTTGCCAATTATTTTGAAATCTTTTGGCAACTTGAGTTCAACAGGATCGGGCAAGGGCAGTTTTGCCGCGGCATCGGTCAGAGTTCCATAATTGATTTTTTTGCCGCTGCCAGTGTGAATCACATGGCTATTTTCAGCATGGCATTCGCTTTCTGGTACTCCCCATTGCTGGGCTGCTGCACGTATCAGTAAGATCCGGGCAGTGGCACCGACTCGGCGCAGTTGTTCCCAAGATGAAGGAATGCTGGAACTGCCACCTGTCATTTGCATACCGAAAGCGGTGTGGTTGTAAACCGCAGCCACGGGTGCCGATTCAACTTTGATGCGGCTCCAGTCGGCTTCAAGTTCCTCGGCTATCAGCATCGGAAGTGAGGTGTAAACTCCTTGGCCCATTTCAGATTTGTTAACGGTGATTGTGATGCTGTCATCAGACGCAATATAGATGAATGCGTTTGGCGGAAACACCGGCTTAGCGTGCTCTTCAGCAGCATAAGCACGGCCACTTTTCAGCGGCAGATAAAAGCCAATGACGAGTCCACCCATCAGCGCAGCAGAGTCTGTGAGAAATTTGCGGCGCGAAGAATTTGATGCGGTTAGCGTTTTCATTTTGCACCTCCAAGCTGTTCCGAAGCTTTTACGATTGCCGAGCGGATGCGGTTGTAAGTTCCGCAACGGCAGAGGTTGCCCTCCATCGCGGTAGTAATTTGCGCTTCATTAGGATGCGGGTTTTCCATGAGTAAAGCAGTTGCGGACATGATTTGGCCGGACTGGCAGTATCCGCATTGCGGTACATCCACCTCCTGCCACGCTGACTGAACCGTTTTTCCCAGCGTAGTTTCTGCCAGACCTTCGATCGTGGTGACTTGTTTTCCACTTGCAGTTGAAACAGGTGTCACACAAGAGCGTATCGCTCGACCATCCAGGTGAACAGTACACGCACCGCATTGCGCCATGCCGCAACCGTATTTCGTTCCTGTCAATTGCAAATGGTCACGGATAACCCACAGCAAAGGCGTATTCGGGTCGACATCGACTTGGGTCGTTTTGCCGTTTATTTTAAAAGTGATCATGAACAAATCTCCTGATTGGTGAGTTTGGCTTCATTGGATGAGTTAGCCGAATTTCGAACTGAAATCAAATGCGCAAGGATTGATATTGCAATTTCCGGAGGAGTGCGACTACCAATACGCAACCCGACAGGGCCATGCAGCCGGGCTATTTCCCCGGGGGAGAGATCAAATAATGCGAGTCGCTCGCGACGCTTGGCATTATTGGTTTTTGAACCCAACGCGCCAACATAGAATGCGGGAGATTTGAGTGCCTCTAATAATGCCATGTCATCCAGTTTGGGGTCATGCGTGAGTGCAATAATTGCCGTGCAAGCGTCGACTTGAATTGCCAGCACCGCATCATCCGGCATCTCTGACATTACAACACAATCTGCTACATCCCAGGTCTGACGCATTTCTTCGCGTGGATCGCAAACGATGACTTGATAATCGAGCGCTTGTGCCATGCGGGTAAGATAAGCTGAAGATTGTCCTGCCCCTATAATCATGAGCCGCCAGCGCGGGCCGAACACAGTGGTGAATGTCTCGCCATTAAAGCTAAAGTTGTCCGTTCTGCTGGCGTCTTCTACTTCGACTTTCAATGAGTGTAAATGCAGCGTACGTCTGACTAAGCGGTGTGCCTGAATCAGACGCAAAGCTTGTTCAATCCAATCTTGATTGTTTGCGGGTTCAATAATCAGGCGCATTGTTCCACCGCAAGGCAACCCGAAACGCATGGCTTCGTCGTGCGTTACGCCATACGTTAAAACCACGCATTGGTCGACTGGCAATTGGCCGCGCTGCGCACGCAGAACGAGATCATCTTCAATGCATCCGCCTGACACAGAACCGACGGATAAGCCGTCACTGCGCAATGCGAGCATGGCTCCTTTGGGGCGAGGACTGGAACCGAAAGTCTCAACCACCGTCACCAGCCATAGCGGGAAATTACATGCTTGCCATTCGAGCAGTTTTTTGAGTACTGAAAGATCAACACTGTCCATTGTTTCTCCTTTGGCAGCAGTCATTGTCGCAGAATTTTATAACGTGTGCCATGCGGAAACTTGTAACATTTATATAACCATGCGAGTTGTATCAGTTTTGAGCAGTGTTATAATTTTGGTCATTCTAAATTTTATTTCCAAACCTCAATGAAACTATTTATTTTATTCGTGATTGTTATTTTCGCTTCGTTAACGGCTTGTGATCGCAAGGTAGACGCTGATCCTAAAGTCTTGGCAACTCCAGGTTTGGTGGCCCCTAAAAGCGCTGAACCAACAGCGATTTCTTCGGCTAACGAGATAAAGAACAAAGTTCAAGAAACTGCATCGCCAGTTAAACAGGCAAGCAAAACTGCCAGTAGCGTAACTGCTCAAACTGCGGTGAAGCCAACAATTGCCCAGTCGCCAGTTGTGAAAGAATCCACAGAACAGACCTTGGCAGATACAGTAGACCATGCCAGAGAGGTAACCAAGTCGCAGGTCTCGGGTTCAAGACAACATGCGCAAAAAGCCGAGGATGAAATGTCCGACATGTTGAAAAACAAGTGATGAACTTATTCTGAGTTCTCCCTACATAATTGCTTGTTCCAAGAATGTAGGGTTAATTTTGATGGTTCAATCTGGACGACACTAAAGCCAGATCAAAATTCATTTAGTGGTTGCCACAAACACCCTCCCTAACCCTCCCCCGGTGGGAGAGAAATAAAAAAACGGGTCAATATAGATGCTTCAAATTGCAAGAGATTATGCTGCCTCTGCTATCTCTTGCGCTGCCCCTGTAGCTAATAATGTAGCAGAACATGTTGGAAGATTTGCTCGCTTTGAAAGATGCTGGCTTCCTAACTGCGCATATATCAAAACACTTGCCAGATCAGTCCATCCTCCAAGCTCTTTCAACTCATGGAGCGTCGTTCCGTTTTTCACGAGCCAGCTAGCCCAAGTCCTGCGAATGTCATGCCACCGAAAGTTATCAATCTTGGTAACTTTCAGTGCGGCATACCAGCCAGCACAAGATGTTCTTGCAAGCGGTTTCACGTTATGTACAATTCGATGCTAGCAATTTTGCGTCCAGTGAGAAACTTGGGAGGCAGCTTGAATTGTTAAAATCTACGATAAATAAAATTCTTCATCGGACAACCCCAAACCTGTTTGCTCGTCCACTCGAGTCTACCCTCTGGGGTGATCTGAATGGGATTTTGGGCGGTACGCTTGGCTCTTTACCCCAAACTGTAGCCATGGGAATGATTATTGGCGGTGCACTGGGTGGATCGTTAAGCGGGATTGGCTTGTTAATCGTGCTTTATTGCTCTGCTTTGCTAGGTCTTGCTGCCGCAATCTTTGGGGGCTGTCCGTTTATTGTAGCCGGTCCGAGAGTTTCCACACTTTTGGTATTTGCTGCGTTAATAACACAGCTTTCACATTCTGAAACGCTCTCACATTTAGCGAATCCAACTTCAGCCGCATTGATTCTAGCCAGTACAGCGGTACTCTTTTCAGGCATATTACAATTTTTTTTCGGTGTGTTCCGCTTGGGTCAACTAGCCCAATATGTACCATTCCCAGTCATGTCTGGATTCGTCAATGGGTCAGCCTTACTCATCATTCTTAGTCAAAGCTGTACCGCAATGGGAATTTCTGAACAAAAATCTTTATGGGCATTCTTGAATCACATTAACGAGATAAAACCAGCTACGTTAGCATTGTCACTTTTTACTTTAGCATCGATGTTGTATTTTCCTCGGCTAACCAAACGCGTCCCCCCAATGCCGATGGCATTTTTTGCAGGAACTGCGGTGTATCAACTATTTGCCATATTCGGTTTCGCAGATGACCTTGGGGGAACCATTCCACCGCCGCCATTACATTATGTAGTACATTTCACCGGCAGCGAGGCACTTGATATAGTCTCTGGTTCCATTGGGCCTGAATTGTTTCCAACCTTGCTTGCCACCGCATTATCCATGTCGATTTTGTCCTCTTTGGAAACACTGTTCGCTACAGCAGCAACTGATGAAATGACTTTACGGCATTCGAATACCAACAGGCAATTAATGGCCGAAGGACTTGGCAATATCATGGCAGGATTGCTTGGCTTGTCACCCGGTTCGGGTTCGCTAGTACGTTCAAAAGCAGCACTTATGAATGGAATGAAAAGTGTTATCACACCTGTCGGCATTGCGCTGATTTCGTTTTTTGTAGCCTTGTCACTGGGTGGTTTGATAGGTTTCATGTCGAAGGCAGTCATGGCCGGATTACTTATTGCGCTCGGTATTGGATTGTTTGACAAATGGACCTTGGCAAGGTTAAGTCAATTAATTTTCAAAG
>CAIRAO010000091.1 GCA_903876625.1 uncultured Gallionellaceae bacterium
GCAAAAGAGTTTTAACTTTCTGGATGTCACTGTAAGCTTGTAACTGTGCCTACGAGTTGCTGCAAATCAGAAATTCGCGAGCCATTTGCAGTTTCTGAGTTTTTACACAGTCTGGGCCACTTTGAGTCATTGCCGTTAGCGCATTTTAGTGGCTGGCAATTTTCCAGTTAGTAAAGAGGTTTTAACCTAAATTATGAGCACCTTCAGCCAAGAGGAAATCGAACAGGCTCTGCAGAAATGTGCGGCAGAACCGATTCATCAAATTGGACAAATCCAACCGCATGGTGCCATGTTGGTATTAAGTTCCGATAAGCACCGCACCGTGTTGCAAGCCAGTGAAAATCTGGCAGACTTTATTGATCTCCCTGTTGATGGCGTATATGGCAAGCCTCTTACAGAATTAATTGGCGACAACAAGGCCGATCAGATCGAGCAACTGATTAAGAACGCAAGCGATAACAATACAGCAACTGGTGTTGTAAGTATCACTCAGCAGCAGGAAAAAATGAATTTACAAGCTCGCGTGTTTGTTACGGACAAATTATTCGTTCTGGAACTGATACGTGAAGATGACAAATATCAAGAAAAATTCCTGTCGGATTTACTTTTGACATTGCAGCGTTCTCTACTGAACCTCAATGCCGAACCAGATACAAACCGGTACTTTGACCGAATAGCTTTGATTGTTCGTGAACTGACTGAGTTCGACCGTGTAATGATCTATCGGTTCGATGACAATTGGGATGGCGAAGTCATCGCCGAAAGTCGGGTAGATTCTGCCCTTTCCTATTTGGGAACACGCTTCCCCGCCAGCGATATTCCACCTCAGGCCCGGCGTCTGTATACCAGCAACCTAGTACGTCTGATTTCAGATACTGAAGCAAAACCTGTTCCCATATTGCCGGTTTTGAATCCGGCCACACAACAACCACTCAACATGACGCATTCGGTTTTGCGTAGTCTTTCACCGGTGCATGTTGAATACCTGCAAAACATGGGAGTCCGTGCCTCGATGTCTATTTCGTTGCTACAAAATGGCCGGCTTTGGGGTTTGATAGCCTGTCATCATATGTCGCCGAAACGAATGCCATATGCCTTGCAAGAAGCTTCAACTTTCATCAGCCAGACAGTTTCGGCAAAACTCACTTTGATTGAAGTCCATGAACAACACAACTTGGGCATTGAGGCGAGCCGTATTGTTGGCAAACTGCTGAAAATTTCTCAAGCTCGATCTGAAGATATTCCTGAGCAACTGCTCCCTGATCTGCTAGCGTTGATTGGGGCTACCGGTGTGATTATGGCGATTGAAGGAAAGCACTATGTGCACGGGGAGGTTCCCGGGCCAAGTGCAGTCAAGGATCTAATGGTTTGGCTTGGTAGTCAGCCTGCAACCGAGATATTGACCAGCAATCAATTGACGGAGTTATATCCTGCTTCCAAAGCTTATTCAGAGATTGCCTCCGGAATAGTGGCGACACCCATTTCGACTGAAATGCGGAACAGCATTGTCTGGTTGCGCCCCGAGAAAATTCGAACAGTGAACTGGGCAGGTAACCTGGAAAAAACCATTCAGTCGGACATGACAGGTGCTGTAAGCCTCTCACCTCGCAAATCATTTGATATCTGGAACGAACTCTGGCACAGGCATGGCATTTCCTGGACTCAGGCTGAAATATCAACTGCAGCAATATTGGCACGTGCGTTGACCGAGGGCCTTGCACAGAAAAGTAAATTGGAAAGCGAAATCGAGCAGCGCCAACAGACTGAAAAAAATTTGCATTCTAGCGAAATTAAACTAGATACCATTTTAGATGGAGTTGCAGGGTATATTTATATCAAAGACACGAACTACCGTTATCAATATGCCAATCATATGGTATGCGAAATGTTCGGTAAGTCCAGAGAAGAAATCATCGGGCATGAGGATGCTGATTTTTTTGACGAGGAAACGGCAAAGAGATTGCGCATAGATGATCGTTGCGTGATTGAACAGGGGATTAGGGTATCCAAGGAAGAAGTGAACATCTCGTCGGATGGGAAAGTTACCAAAGCATTCTTAGTCGTTAAGATACCGCTGCGAAATGAGGATGACACTATCTATGCCCTTTGCGGAATTTCTACTGACATTACAGAAATCAAACGAACCGAGAAAGCATTAACAAAGGAGAGCGAGAAAAATCTTGCTCTCTTGCGCAATGCCAGTGATGGCATCCACATCCTCGACACCGAGGGCAATGTCATTGATGCCAGCGATTCATTCTGTTTCATGTTGGGCTATCAGCGCGATGAAATTATCGGCATGAACGTATCCCGGTGGGATGCGGAATTTACAGACTCCGAGCTTAAGAAGGCAGTTAGACAACAGTTTGAAAAAAAAGATATCACAGTATTTGAGACCCATCACCGTCGCAGAGATGGCACCATTTTCGATGTTGAAGTCAGCGGTTTTCCTCTGGAGTTAGATGGAACACCCGTGCTGTTTAACTCCTCCCGTGATATCTCCGAGCGTAAGAAAGTTGAGAAAGAAATACGGATTTCGGCAATTGCGTTTGAAACACAGGAAGGCGTGATAATTACCGATGCTAATGCCTCGATTCTGAGGGTGAACAAGGCATTCACAAAGATATCAGGCTACACACCCCAAGAAGTCATTGGTAAGAACCCGAACATACTCAAATCCGGGCGAATGGACGGCGATTTCTATTCTATTATGTGGGAAGGTCTCAATCGCTTGGGTTTCTGGGAAGGTGAAATATGGAATAAACGCAAGAATGGAGAAATATTTCCAGAGCATCTTTGCATTACTGCCGTCAAAGACCAGAATGGTGTTGTTACAAACTACGTCGCAACACTTACCGACATCACAATGAACAGAAATGCTGCAAATCAAATCCAGCAACTGGCGTTCTACGATACCCTTACGCACTTGCCGAACAGGCGACTCCTTAATGATCGACTTGTTCAGGCTCTTGCTTCCAGTTCGCGCACCGGCTCTTGTGGTGCTTTGTTATTCCTGGATATCGATAATTTCAAGATGCTAAATGACACGCTGGGACATGATATTGGCGACCAGCTTCTGCAACAAACTGCGCAGCGGCTTGAATCCTGTATACGCGAAGGAGATACCGTTGCTCGTCAGGGAGGGGATGAGTTCGTCGTGATGCTGGAAGACCTGAGCGAAATAATACGTGACGCCGCTACGCAAACTGAGGTGGTCGGGAAAAAGATACTTGATGCTTTTTCCAAACCTTTCCAGTTAGATAAGCATATATACAATTGCACTGCCAGCATTGGCGCCACTTTGTTTGGGAGTAAGCAGGTAGGGTTAGAAGAACTTAATAAGCAGGCAGACATCGCAATGTATCAAGCCAAGAAAGCAGGCCGTAATACTTTGCGTTTCTTCGATCTTGAAATGCAGGCTAACATCAATGCTCGCGCCACTCTTGAGAATGAACTACGTGCTGCCATTGAAAAGCAGCATTTCCAGCTGTTTTACCAAGTGCAGGTGGACATTTCACGCCGTGCCATAGGGGCAGAAGCTTTGATTCGTTGGTGCCACCCGAAACTGGGTATGGTGTCCCCGGCTCAATTCATTCCGTTGGCGGAAGAAACGGGGCTTATTCTTCCAATCGGTAAATGGGTAATAGATACGGCCTGCGCTCAACTCAAAGCCTGGCAAAACAGTGATATCACACGACATCTTACATTGTCCGTTAACGTGAGCGGAAAACAATTCCACGAGGCCGGTTTCGTCGAGCAAGTGCAGGCTGCTGTGAATCGTCATGGCATTAACCCGAAGCTGTTAAAACTCGAGCCCACAGAAAGCATCTTGTTAGATGATATCGCAAGTGATGTGGCATCCATGATGGAATTAAACAAGATCGGTGTTCAGCTTGCTCTAGACGACTTCGGCACGGGTTATTCTTCCCTGCAATATCTAAGACTGCTTCCACTCCAGCAGCTCAAGATTGACCAATCGTTTGTTCGCGAACTGACATCTGATGCTAGTGGCAGGACTATCGTACGCACTATCATTTCAATGGCAAAGAGCCTGAGTTTGGACGTAATTGCAGAAGGAGTAGAGACGGAAGAACAAATGCAACTTCTTCTTGGCAAAGGATGTGAACACTTTCAGGGATATTTATTTGGTAAACCAATGCCGATTGAAGAGTTTGAAGCGGCACTTAGTAAACAATGATTCTTGAAATCTGGTTTGTCTAGACAGTCGCTCTTAACCAACGACCGTTTTCGGGCATCGAGTTCGCGTAGCGATATGACCGGAGTGGTTATAAGTGGCCTTTTGCCTCTGGGTGCATGCGAGTAATTCAATATCGAATTTCATGAAGCAGGTCCAGCAATAACAATTGGATCTATCTGAATGCTTGAAGCGGTTCGAGTTGACTTAAGAAATCTCTGGATTATTCGTATTTTCTTTGTGAGTGAAACGTTACAAGCACCGCCGTCGGTGGTGGCGATTTCAATACATGTTTTTTTATCTTTCCGATCACATGCATTTCACATGCTTTGCAGTCAAACTCCAACCGGAGTTTTTCACTGCCATTTAACATAGTCATCGGTTCGGCGCGCACTTGCCCTTGTACTCCAATTACGCCTTTGGCCTGCTTCGGACAAAGACTCAGCGAATAGCGGATGCAGTGGCGGGTAATCATTAACGAAACTTCGCCACCTTCTTCGTGTGCTTCATAGGCTGCGTCAATCAGTTTAACGCCGTGTTTTTCATAGAATGCACGTGCCGACGAATTGTAAACGTTGGCGAGAAAGGAAAGACTTTCTTCAGGATATTTGGCGGGCGGCTCCATCGGTGCTTTCCGCGTAGGGCGAGTATATGAAAGAAGGCGTGCGGCCTCGAGTTTAGCTACGGCATCCCGACGGAGTTTGTTGGCGAGTGAGCTTGGAACGAACCAAGGTTGAGTCCAATTGAAATTGAACGCTGTCAATGCGAAATCAGTATTGCCAAAACGCGCAAATTGTTCACGCACGCTCTTTTCGGCTTCAGTAGGATTATTCGCGGGTTGTTTGTCGAAAGTATCATAAGCTGATGAGCTGATGCCATCTTCATCTAAAAGAGTTAACGAAAAGCCATCTGCTGTCTCGCTAAAGATAGCACTCAAGCCAATTCGACGCTCGGCTGATTTCTTGGTAAGCGCGTGTTCCCAGGCATGGTCGCGGTTTCGACTGATATTGATGCCAGAGTGTAAACCAGCTAATGTCGCTATCGCTTCATTTGGAAACACGCGCCAAACCTTATTTTTGCGCTCGACCACATTGGCTTGCAGGCCGATGACTTCGCGTTTATGCATATAGTTGAGACCGTCACCATTTGCTAGCGTGTCTTCTGTTTCAATTTCAAACCAATTCTCGCCTATCTTTGTTACTGTGCCGAGTTCCAGCCCGACAAAGGTGGGTGTATCAAATGCGCCAATGTCATTCTTCCGACCATTGGAAAAATAATCAGTCGCGCCCCGATGAAAAGTTTTGTCGGGATTCGGCGTAAACAGCAGTTTAGTTTTTCCACTGGAGGTGGCATGCAGTTCCGGACGTTCAGTCAGAATTTCGTCGAGCAATTGGCGATAATGACCAGTGATATTTTTGACATAGGGCGCTTCTTTATAACGTCCCTCTATTTTGAAACTGCGCACACCCGCATCAATCAGGGCACGTAGATTATCGCTCTGGTTATTATCTTTTACCGACAGCAAATGTTTCTCGTAGGCAACGACACGCCCTTGAGAATCTTCCAGCGTAAAAGGCAAGCGACAGGCTTGCGAACAATCGCCGCGATTGGCGCTACGTCCGGTATGGGCGTGACTGATGTTGCATTGCCCGGAATAGGCAACGCATAAAGCACCGTGAATGAAGTGTTCGATGACCGTATCGGAAGGAACGGAGGCACGCACTGTGGATATTTCTTTTAGCGTGAGTTCACGCGCCAGCACGATTTGCGAAAAGCCAACTTCAGCCAGAAAGCGAGCCTTCTCCGGCGTGCGAATGTTGCATTGCGTGGAAGCGTGCAAATCTATCGGTGGCAGATCGAGCTCCAAGAGACCCATGTCTTGAATAATGAGTGAATCCACTCCTGCATCATAACAATCGTAAGCCAGTGTGCGAGCAGCTTCCAACTCGGCATCGTGCAGAATCGTGTTTAGGGCGACATAAATACGAGCGTGGAATCGGTGGGCGAATTTTACGAGATCAGCAATGTCGGTGATTGAATTACCAGCTTTTTCGCGTGCGCCAAATGCGGGTCCTCCGATATAAACTGCATCCGCACCGTGCAGGATAGCTTCGCGCCCGATAGCGGCGGTCTTCGCAGGCGCGAGGAGTTCGAGAGATGGGGAAGAAAATTTTTCCGGCATGGCGGGCGGAATTATATTCTCGTCATACCATTTGATGCCAGTTTTGCAAACCAAACTTGAATTAGAGGAGCTGAGCGCTAATATTCAAAAAGCATGGAACCTCAATGCGGGAGCACAATTTATTGCGCGATTCGATTGAAACCTATTACGCAACAAATTGTGCTCCCACAAGGGCTTTGCAGAATTGATTGCCTCCGTTTAAGCGACCAATTTTTTGCTGCGCAGTGTCGCAATAATTTCTGCAATTACTGCCGGATCATCAATGGTTGACGGTACGGTGTATTCCTGACCGTTGACAATTTTATACAAAGTCTTGCGCAGGGTTTTTCCTGAACGAGTCTTGGGTAAGCGAGCCAGGACGACGGTATCCTTGTAGCAGGTGATCGCGCCAATACTAGTCCGCACTCGGGCGATTAACTGTTTTTGCAACTCTTCTTCAGAGATGGTTGCTCCGGATTTGAGCACAACCAAGCCCATTGGCACTTGTCCTTTGAGCTCATCGTCGCGTGCGATAACGGCACATTCCGCCACCTCCGGATGAGTTGCGACGACTTCTTCAATCTCACCGGTGGACATTCTGTGACCTGCGACATTGATCACATCGTCAACGCGCCCCATGACAAATACGTAGCCGTCGTTGTCAATATAACCACCATCGCCGCTGGTGTAATAGCCGGGTAAAAATTGCAAATAGCTGTCACGGAATTTATTTTTGTCTCCCCACACTTGATTTAAACATGAAGGGGGTAACGGCAACTTGATCGCAATATATCCTTGAGTCCCGTGCGGAACCTGAACGCCATTCTCGTCCAGTATCTGAACATTGAAACCGGGTACGGGCATCGTGGAAGAACCGGATTTGATCGGCATAGGTTCTACCCCTTGCAAATTGGCTGTTATCGCCCAACCGGTCTCTGTCTGCCACCAGTGATCAACCACCGGCTTGCCGCTGATTTCGCTGAGCCAGGCTTCTGTAGGTGGATCAAGTCGTTCTCCGGCAGAGAATATGGCCTGCAGTTTGCTCAAGTCATAGGGCTTCATCAGCAAAGCTTGCGGGTCTTCTTTTTTGACTGCGCGGAATGCGGTTGGCGCGGTAAATAATACCTTCACACCATATTCCGCACAGACGCGCCAAAGTGCGCCTGCATCCGGTGTCATGATGGGCTTGCCTTCGTAAACCACCGTGGCACACCCTTGCAACAATGGCGCATACACAATGTATGAGTGGCCGACAACCCAACCCACGTCCGACGATGCCCAGAACACATCGCCCGGTTTAACGTTGTAGATTGCATTCATGCTGTATTTGAGCGCGACTGCATGACCGCCATTTTCACGAACCACACCCTTGGGTTTGCCGGTGGTACCCGAGGTGTAAAGGATGTATAACGGGTCGCTTCCCTTTACAGGGGTGCAGCCTACGGGCTTTGCTTTGGAAAGCAAAGCAGTCCAATCGTAATCGCGCCCCTCAATCAGTGTCGCAACAGATTGCGGACGCTGATAAATAATGCAACTTTGTGGTTTGTGTTTGGCAAGGTCGATTGCTTTGTCGAGCAACGGTTTGTACTCGATCACACGTTTGATCTCAATGCCGCAAGAAGCAGAAAGTATGACTTTCGGAGTGGCATCATCGATGCGCAACGCCAACTCGGGTGGAGCAAAGCCGCCGAACACAACAGAATGAATCGCGCCCAAGCGTGCTACTGCAAGCATGGAAATAACCGCTTCGGGAATCATCGGCATGTAGATGATCACGCGGTCACCTTTTACGACACCCAGACCGGCCAACATACCGGCAGTTTTGGCAACCGTATCTGTCAATTCTGAAAATGTATAACGAGTCTTGGTGTTAGTTACGGGAGAGTCAAAAATAAGAGCAGTCTGGTTTCCGCGTCCTGCTTTGACATGATGATCCAATGCCATATAAGCGGTGTTCATTTCCCCATCCGCAAACCAATACCCAATGCCATCTTCATCGAGCGACAAAATTTTCTGTGGAAATTTGAACCATTCTAAATCTTCTGCTTGCTTGCGCCAGAAGCCTTCAGGATCATTCATTGACTGGTTATATTCTGTTCTGTAGCTCATGTTTTACTCCTCTCATTATGAAATCCATCCACGACCCGACTTCTTCCTCCTCCTCTGACAGAGGCTCCCTAAAAAAATATCAAAAACTGTCGCCGGGAATACGTACCCAGCCTTCCATCAGTACGCGCGCGCTACGGCTCATGGTGACTTTTTCTACTTTCCAGTCACCACTGTTTTTGCTGGCTGCTGCGCCGACTCTCAAGGTGCCTGAGGGATGTCCGAACGTGACCACATTGCGTTCACCACCACCCGCTGCCAGATTCACCAGTGTACCGGGAATCGCCGCTGCCGTGCCGATCGCAACCGCTGCCGTGCCCATCATGGCATGATGCAGTTTACCCATAGACAGGGCACGCACCAGCAGATCGACTTCAGCAGCACTGATCTTCTTGCCGCTGGATGCGACATAGTCAACAGGTGGTGCGACAAAGGCGACCTTCGGGGTATGTTGGCGGGTTGCGGCTTCTTCAGGGGTTTTGATCAGCCCCATGCGCAATGCGCCGGCCACTCGGATTTTCTCGAAACGCGCTAGCGCTGCCGGGTCGGTATTGATGGCTTCACGCAGTTCGGTTCCGGCGTAACCAATATCTGCCGCATTCACAAACACGGTCGGGATTCCGGCGGTGATCATGGTGGCCGGGAAGCTTCCAACACCGGGGACATCGAGCTGGTCAACCAGATTGCCGGTCGGGAACAGGCTGCCGCCTTCTTCACTATCATCGGATGGATCCATAAACTCCAGTACGATTTCTGCTGCCGGGAAGGTCACGCCATCCAGATCGAAATCACCGGTCTCCTGAACCTTACCATTTGTGACTGGTACATGGGCGATGATGGTCTTGCTGATGTTGGCTTGCCAGATGCGTACGGTGCAGGGACCATCCTGCGCAAGACGTGCGGCATCAATATATCCGGCATGAATGGCGAAAGCACCCGCACCTGTGGACAGGTTTCCGCAGTTGCCGCTCCAGTCAACAAAGTCTTTATCGATGGAGATCTGGCCGTAGAGGTAATCCACGTCATGACCTGGGTGTGAGCTTTTCGACAGGATCACGCACTTGCTGGTACTGGAGGTCGCGCCCCCCATGCCATCGATATGCGCGGCATAGGGGTCTGGGCTGCCGATTACGCGCTGGAACAATTTGTCACGCGCCTTACCCGGAACCTGTGCCGCTTGCGGCAAGTCTTCCAGCCGGAAGAACACACCCTTGGAGGTACCGCCACGCATATAAGTGGCAGGGATTTTGATTTGTGGGGCTTGGGACATTAGGACTCCTCTAATAGTTCGTCACACCGGCGAAGGCCGGTGTCCAGCAAAAAATAAGTGCAGTGCAACACAAGGACATAACTGCATTTTTATATAAAACCGCTGGATTCCGGCCTTCGCCGGAATGACGGAATTTGAATTTTTAGAGATGCCCATCATGCTGCTCCTTCGAGAAAATCCTGCGCAAAGCGTTGCAATACTCCGCCCGCCTTGTACACACGTACTTCAGCAGCGGTATCCAGACGGCAGGTGACAGGGATGCGCACCTTTTCTCCATTGGCACGGATCATCACTACAGTCAGGGTGGCGAGTGGGGCAATGTTGCCTTCCACATCAAACGTTTCAGTACCGTCGATTGCGTAGGTTTTGCGGGTATCGTCAGCCTTGAACTCCAGCGGCAGCACGCCCATGCCGACCAGATTGGTGCGGTGAATGCGCTCGAAACCTTCTGCAACGATGGCTTCCACTCCGGCCAGACGCACGCCTTTGGCTGCCCAGTCACGCGAAGAGCCTTGGCCGTAGTCGGCACCTGCCACGATGATCAGGTTCTGCTTACGACCCATGTAGGTTTCGATGGCTTCCCACATACGCATGACCTTGCCTTCCGGCTCGACACGGGCGAGGGAACCTTGCTTCACTTCACCATCCACCACTGCCATTTCGTTGATCAATTGAGGATTGGCAAAGGTGGCGCGTTGCGCGGTCAGGTGATCCCCTCGGTGCGTTGCATAGGAGTTGAAGTCCTCTTCCGGAACGCCCATTTTCGCCAGATATTCACCTGAAGCAGAGTTGGCCATGATCGCGTTCGAAGGCGACAGGTGGTCAGTGGTGATGTTGTCCGGTAGGACGGCAAGCGGACGCATCCCTTTCAAAGTACGTTCGCCCGCCAGTGCGCCTTCCCAATACGGTGGACGACGGATGTAGGTGGACATCGGACGCCAGTCGTACAACGGGCTTTTCGCCGCTTCAATTTTGCCCAGATCGAACATCGGGATGTAGATCTGCTTGAACTGTTCCGGCTTCACGCAAACAGCAACGATCGCGTCGATCTCTTCGTCGGAAGGCCAGATGTCTTTCAACATGACCGGGTTGCCGGATTTGTCAGTGCCCAGTGCATCCTGCTCGATGTCGAGGCGGACAGTACCCGCAATCGCGTAAGCAACCACCAGCGGAGGGGACGCCAGGAATGCTTGTTTCGCAAACGGGTGGATACGACCGTCGAAGTTACGGTTGCCGGAAAGTACAGCAGTGGCAAAAAGTTTGCGGTCGATGATCTCCTGCTGAATCTTAGGGTCGAGTGCGCCGGACATACCGTTACAGGTGGTGCATGCGAAGCCGACGATACCAAAGCCCAGTTTTTCCAGTTCCGACAGCAGGCCCGCTTCTTTCAGGTACAGCTCAGCTACTTTGGAGCCCGGCGCAAAAGAAGTCTTGACCCAAGGCTTGCGCAGCAGACCCAGTGCGTTGGCTTTCTTTGCCAACAGCGCAGCTGCAACCACGTTACGCGGGTTGGAGGTGTTGGTGCAGGAAGTGATTGCAGCGATGATGACAGCACCATCCGGCATCAGACCTTGCGCTTCTTCGGCCTTGCCTGTTTTCAACTTTGCTTCGTCAGCAATGCCGCGCTCATGCAGGGCGGACGTGGGCAGACGACGGTGCGGATTGGACGGGCCAGCCATATTGCGCACCACGCTGGACAGATCAAATTCAATCACGCGCTCGTATTCGGCGGCAACCATCTGATCTGCCCACAGACCGGTGGTCTTGGCGTAATTTTCCACGAGGGCGACCTGCTCAGGCTCGCGGCCGGTCAGTTTCAGGTAGGTGATGGTCTGAGCATCAATGTAGAACATCGCCGCAGTCGCGCCGTATTCCGGGCACATGTTGGAGATGGTCGCGCGGTCGCCGATGGAGAGGCTGTCCGCGCCTGCACCGAAAAATTCGACCCAGGCGCCGACCACCTTTTCCTTGCGCAGGAACTCGGTCAGCGCCAACACGATGTCGGTGGCGGTGATGCCGGGTTGACGCTTGCCAACCAGTTTGACACCAACGATGTCGGGCAGTCGCATCATGGAAGGGAGACCTAGCATGACGGTTTCGGCTTCCAGACCGCCGACACCGATGGCGATTACGCCGAGGGAATCGACGTGCGGGGTGTGGGAATCAGTCCCAACACAGGTATCGGGGAAGGCAACGCCTTCACGCGCCTGAATCACCGGAGACATCTTTTCCAAATTGATCTGGTGCATGATGCCGTTACCGGCAGGAATCACGTCAACGTTTTTGAACGCAGTCTTGGTCCATTCGATGAAGTGGAAGCGGTCTTCGTTACGACGATCTTCGATCTCACGGTTCTTGCGGAAAGCATCCGGATCGAATCCGGCCGCTTCCACAGCCAGAGAGTGGTCAACGATCAGCTGGGTCGGAACAACAGGGTTGACCATCGCAGGGTCACCGCCCTGGTCGGCGATCGCGTCACGCAGGCCGGCGAGATCTACCAATGCGGTCTGGCCGAGGATGTCGTGGCAAACAACACGGGCGGGATACCACGGGAAATCCAGATCGCGCTTGCGTTCGATCAACTGTTTCAGTGCATCGGTCAATGCTTCCGGTTCGCAGCGGCGCACCAGTTGTTCTGCCAGCACTTTGGACGAGTAGGGCAGTTTGGCATAAGCGCCGGGCTGGATGGCTTCGACTGCCGCCCGAGTGTCGAAGTAGTCCAGCTTGGTTCTGGCTAAAGGCTTACGGTATTGGGTATTCATAATGTCCTTCTGTGAGAACGTGGTCGAGCAGGTTGCGGGTGCTGGAAAGGGCGACCATAAACAAGTCGCCCTTTCCTTTTCTTAGCCGCGTTTTTCGATTGGAACCCAAGCCTGATTTTCTGGCCCGATGTAGTTTGCACTTGGACGAATAATCTTGCCGTCGGCACGTTGTTCAATGACATGCGCCCCCCAGCCGGTGACGCGTGAAATGACGAACAGCGGAGTGAACATGTTTGTCGGTACACCCATCTGGTGATAGGACACGGCAGAGAACCAATCAAGGTTGGGGAACATTTTTTTCAATTCCCACATTACGGTTTCCAAACGTGCGGCTACGTCGAACAAGACCATCTCATTTTTTTCTTCAGACAACTGTTTTGCGACGCGCTTGATCACTTCATTGCGTGGATCGGCAATGGTGTAAACAGGGTGACCGAATCCAATCACGATCTCTTTGTTCGCAACACGTTCACGGATGTCTGCCTCTGCGGCATCTGCCGATTTATAACGACTTTGGATACGGTAAGCTTCTTCGTTCGCACCGCCATGTTTGGGGCCGCGCAAAGCGCCGATCGCACCAGTGATGCAAGAATACAAATCAGAATTAGTACCCGCGATGACACGTGCAGTAAAGGTGGATGCGTTGAATTCGTGTTCAGCATACAAAATCAGCGACGTGTGCATTGCACGTACCCATGATTCTTTCGCAGGCTTGCCATGCAATAGATGCAATATGTGAGCACCGATAGAATCATCATTTGTTTCAACGTTGATGCGTTTTCCAGTCGTACTAAAATGATGCCAGTACATCAGCATCGAACCGAAGCAGGCCAGCATGCGGTCTGTGATTTCCTTCGATTTTGCTTCGCTGTGCGCTTCCGGTTCTTGTTCAATCGTTCCCAGCACCGAACAGCCGGTACGCATCACATCCATCGGGTGCGCATCGGCTGGAATTGCTTCGAGTGCTTGCTTGACACCTTGAGGAAGACCACGCAGTTTTTTGAGTTTGGCTTTGTAAGCTTGCAATTGAGCGAGTGTGGGAAGAGTGCCGTGGATGAGCAAGTGGGCGATTTCTTCAAACTCTGCCTTTTCGGCAAAGTCGAGAATGTCATAGCCGCGATAATGCAAGTCGTTGCCGGTGCGTCCAACCGTACACACCGCAGTGTTGCCGGCAACAGTGCCGGAAAGCGCGACGGATTTCTTGGGTTTAGGTAAAGTGCTTTCTTCTGCCATGATTTGCTCCCTATTGAAAATTCAAAATATTAAATTTACTGTTACTAAAAATAATTACTCAGACCCTTTTTCCGCAAACAATCGATCCAGCTGTTGTTCATAATCGTGATAACCCAGTTGATCGTAAAGCTCCATGCGAGTTTGCATTTCAGGAACTACTTTTTGTTGTGTACCGTCAGCCAGAATATGCTGATAGACGTTCAGTGCGGCCTTGCTCATTGCGCGGAATGCGGAGAGCGGGTAAAGCACAAGTTTGATCCCCACGCCCGACAATTGAGTTGTGGTGTAAAGCGGCGTTGCACCAAACTCGGTGATGTTTGCTAGCACAGGAACATGTATTGCTTTGGTGAATTGGGTGAATTGCTCCAGTGTAGTCATCGCTTCCGGAAAGATCATATCGGCGCCGGCTTCAACACAGGCATGGGCGCGATCGATAGCGGATTGCATGCCTTCAACAGCCAGCGCATCGGTGCGTGCCATGATGACAAAACTTGTATCGGTACGAGCATCCACTGCAGCCTTAACGCGGTCCACCATTTCACTTTGGCTGACGATTGCTTTATTGGGGCGATGGCCGCAACGTTTTTGCATGACTTGGTCTTCGATGTGAAAACCTGCCGCACCGGCCTGCGCAACTTCTCGTGTGGCACGCGCAATATTAAATGCACCACCCCAGCCAGTGTCGATATCTACCAGCAATGGCAGATCGCTTGCCGCAGTGATACGACGCGTATCTTCACAAACATCATGTAGAGTGGTGATTCCCAGATCGGGAATACCCAGCGATGATGCGGCAACTCCGCCACCGGAAAGATACAGTGCCTTATGACCGCTTTTTTCTGCAAGAATGGCACAATAAGCGGTGACAGCGCCGACAACTTGCAAAGGATGATTCTCTTGAACTGCAAGGCGAAGTTTCTGCCCGGGTGTGCGCGCTGCTTGATTCATGCTGCCTCCTCTTTATCGATCATTTCACTGATACTGCGCCATGCGCCTTGAATGTGGCGACGCATTAATAATTCGGCCAACTCGCCGTCACGTCGTGACAGTGCCTCCACGATCTGGCGGTGTTGATGTAGTGCGGGGTTGGTACGTTGAGCGTTGCGGCTTGTGCGATAACGGCACATGCGCAGTAATTGATATTGTTCACTGCCGAGCATATCCATCAGCATTGCGTTGCGACTTCCTCTGACAATCTGGTAATGGAAGTCAAGGTCGCCCTCACTCTGAAAATATACTTTGCCGTGTTCTTGTTTGATTTGTTGCTCGTGCTGGTCAAGCAGGGCACTTAGTTGAGAGATTTCTTGTTCTGTCATTTGAGTAGCGGCGATTCGACAGGCCATACCTTCCAGAGCTTCACGCACTTCATAGAGGTCGGCCATCGTTTTGCGATCCAAAATAACAACGCGTGCTCCCGCGTTGGGGATGCGTTTTACTAGACGGATCCCTTCCAGATGGCGCAACGCTTCACGCAACGGACCTCGGCCCATGCCGAAACGTTCTGCCAGTTCTGCCTCGTTTAGCTTTTGTCCTTGAGCCAACTCACCAGTGACGATACTGTGCGCCAAACGGTGCGAAGCCATGTCAGCAAGAGTGCCTTGTTCCGGTGTGTCAATCAGCATGTTATTAAACTCAGATTGTCGACAATGTTTAGCATCTTAGCACCAAAATTTGAATAAAGTGCAATTTATTTGCATTTATGTCGACAAAATTAAGATTGGCTTAAAAGAGGTTTCGTAGTGAATGAAACTATAGATTCTTAAAAATCATATAAATACGTTGCGTTTTATACAAGGAGTCTAATGATTTTCAATTTGTGATTTTCGCAGTCTCGTTACGGATGTAAGCTGGCTTTTTCACTTGGGGGGGGTGACAATGCTACATCCGGCTTGCAGGATATAACCAACCACTTGGCAACCGTCTTTGGGTTGCTTAGTGGGATGGCTAGTTGTTCCACCAGAGGATTTTAAATGGTAAACCACTAAATTTAATTTAGTTGAGCTCTATTAGGAAACGTGCAGGGCTTTATCTATCAAAACCTAAGAATTTGTGAGGCAGCTTTCGGTGGTATAGCGGGCAGAAGTATTGGTGTCTGCTTATAGTCGGTTGATAACCCATAGCATTCTTTACAACAGGCGATTAGCTTGCCTGAAAGCAGTCTTTCATGCAGGGTAGCAAACGAGACAATCCAACACGATTCGAAATGAATTATTAATAGGTTGAAACTATACGATGATCTAGTTTATTTTAAGTTTCCCTTTTTCTTTTTCTGAGTGAAAGTATCTGGAATGAATTCTTCTACAAAGCGCACAAATTCTTCATAAGGAAGAGCTCGGCTGAATAAGAATCCTTGCGCATATCGGCAGCCATTTAGTTTTAGGAAATCTAACTGATCTTGATGTTCAACGCCTTCAGCCACTGTTACTAAATTAAAAGCCTTCGCCATCAGGAGTATTGCCTTAATCATTGCAGCATCATTAGGGTCATTCGTAATATCACTTACAAAAGACCTGTCTATTTTCACTATATCAACCGGAATTTGCTTAATGTAACTCAGTGAAGACTGACCTGTACCAAAGTCATCCAATGCGACCCTGCACCCCGTATCCTTAATCATGGAAAGTAATGATTTGTAATCTTCGTTTTCAACTAGTTTTAAACTTTCTGTCAACTCAACTGTTATCAACCCTGAGTTTACTGCATCATTCTTTTTAAGAGTTTGAATCAACCATTCCATGTGGGTGTGTGATACGAATTGAGCCATCGAGAAGTTAATCGCCACATGGAAGTCTTTGCCGAACAATTTATGAAATTCGTTGGCAGCTTGCAAGCCTGTATTCGTGACATATTCGGCTAGACGAGTAATTAGGCCAGAGTGTTCAGCCACTGGAATAAACTGTTCGGGAGGAAACCATCCCTTATGGGGATGTTCCCAACGCAGCAGGGCTTCAGCACCCGTAACCTGCATCGTAACAAGATCAATAATTGGCTGGAAATGAAGGCGAAGCTGATTGCGTTCAGTGGCATACGCCAGCTCACTCAGGATCCACTGACGTTTATTCGCCTCGTCCTGCATTTTATGTGTAAAGAAGCTATAAGTGTTGCGTCCATTATGTTTTGCCTCATACATTGCGCTGTCGGCGTTCTTCATCAAGTCATCAGTTGTATCACCATCAGCCGGATAAACTGTAATGCCAATACTGCCCCCAGTGATTATCGAGTGGCCGCCAATTGTGAATGGTTGATGCAGTACTGACAGAACTTTGTTGGCTAGAATAACAATGTCGTCTGTGTCCCCTATTCCACTTAAAAGAACTACGAATTCGTCACCCCCTAGTCTACCTACCGTATCGACTTCTCTCAGTACGGATTTGATACGTTCACCAACTTTGATGATTAATTCGTCTCCTGCACTATGACCGAGAGAATCATTAATCGCCTTGAAGTCATCCAAATCAATGAACAGAATTGCAAATGATTGACCTTCACGCCGGCTTTGCAAAAGAGCTTGATTGATTCGATCTCGTATCAATTGCCGGTTAGGTAGTCCTGTTAAGTTATCGAAATTTGCCTGATGCTCAATAACCTCCATCGCTTTCTTACTATCTGATATATCGCTAAAAACGCCGATGTGGCGAATAATTTTACCTTTCGCGTCCTTCAGTACATTGATTGACAAGAATTCGGTATAAATTTCCCCATCTTTCCAACC
>CAIRAO010000092.1 GCA_903876625.1 uncultured Gallionellaceae bacterium
TACTCCTTGCGGGGATAAGCAACTAGATATAAAGACCGACACCTTCGGGTGTCCGTCTTTTATTTGACAGAGTGTTTGCAATTGCCTACATTCACTTAAGTTCTTTAACCATTTAAGGTGGGTAATATGTTTAATCTGGATACATTGATCATCGAATTCGATAAAGGTCTGCGTACGCTATTAGCCAAAGCACCGACTGCACGCCCTTATCCCGATACCGGCATTGATGATACGGCCATGACCGAAGCTGAAAAAAAGCATGCAGCTGCACTGATGCGAATTAATCACACCGGCGAGATTTGCGCGCAGGCGTTGTATCAGGGGCAGGCACTCACGGCACGCGACCCACTTGTGCAAGAAAAGTTAAAAACGGCTGCCTGGGAAGAAACCGAGCATCTGGCGTGGACATCCAAGCGCGTAAATGAATTGGGTAGCCATTTGAGCGTGCTGAATCCTATTTGGTATACCAGCTCACTGGCGATAGGCGCGGTCGCGGGTTTAATGGGAGATAAGTGGAATCTGGGCTTTTTGGCCGAGACTGAACGTCAGGTTGGCGCCCATCTGCAAAGCCATCTTGATAGTCTGCCGCCACAAGACGCCAAGAGCCGCGCAGTGGTGCAGCAGATGTATGTAGACGAGGTAGGGCATTCTGAGATGGCGATCGAACTCGGCGCTGCCGAATTGCCCTTGCCGGTGAAACTGGCGATGCGCGGGATGTCGGTGGTGATGACGAAGACAGTGTATTGGGTTTAAGCCGTCGTCAGGGGTGAGCTTTGTGGATCATTACTGCTAGTGAACGCAATTGGTTAATCGATAAAGTGTATGGACATCTCCCGAGGAAGCGCCGAGCAAGCTCCCTCTCCTTCCGGGAGGGAAGTTAAGCTCTTCGCTCTCTCGGAGGCGGTAGAGTCGCTACTGACAGTTCATCGAACTTGCTACTTTTTTCAAATCGCGTTGACGCTATATTCCACCACCATACGATGTGTTTCACCCGGCTTAACAGTCACAAGATTCTCAAAAGCATTGGCACTTTCAACGCACACCATTCCTCTGAATCCGTTCTCACCGAAATCGCCCATTTTGTTGGCCTTCTCAGTCCAGGGGTTCCATACCACAGTAGAACGGCTACCTGCCTTGGCGATGCGAATCGCGCGTTTTAAACCGGCATCTTCAATGATGCAATCTGCTTCGGTATTAATATAAACCCGATCCACTTCACTTTCGATCTCGATGCTGCCTTGCTGTGTACGGCGAGCGGGCTCTCCTACTTTATCCAAATACTCGCAGCCTTCGAGTCCGCGAATCTTCATTTTTGCCACATCGCTGATGGCGAAATAAGTGTGCAGTGCTTCACCCAAGACAAGAGCATCCTTACTCATATTCACTGTGACTAACGCAACGCGCAACGTCTTGCCGACTGTCACGTCAAGTTGAACTGGTGAAGTATGCGGCCACTGCGCAAGAGTAGCATCAGACTCAACCAGCCCAAAGCGCAGAAATGTCGTATCGTCAGGCAACGCTTTAGTTTCCAGCACCTCCCACGGCACAGTACGGGCATAACCGTGTCCTGGCAACTTTGCATCGGTTGCATTCGGGCCGAACCAAGGCCAGCAGATCGGCACACCACCGCGAATTGATTTACCCGGTGCAAACTTGGCGTAGGGCGATAACCAGATCACCGGCTCCTGGCCACGAGGTTGCCAAGTGGCGATATGCGCTCCTTGTAGCGTGATGTTGCTGTTGGCATGCTTATTTGAAACCTCGGCAATGGTGATCCCATCCGCGATTTCTTTGAATTGAACATGGTTGCTGAGGGCAAAGCGTTGGTTGAGTTCGGTCAGTGTCATGGCGGATTCCGGAAGAAAAGTTTAGACGAGCATTGTCGCTGTAAATTAAATTGTTTGCCAGTGAGTTTTAACTTGGCACCCAAATGGCGGTTTAAATTAGAAAAACCTGTTTTCGGGAAAATGGAAAATTTGGTATAACATGGGGGGATTAACATCCCTGAGGCTTACTTATGCGTAACTTATTGTTTGTGCTTTTATGTGCGGCAATGGTTGTCAGTCAATGCGCCTGGAGTGAACAGTCAACGGAGAATCCATCTCATACAACCGTCAAAAAAGTTAAAAGATGTTTTTTCTATAATTCAGTAAAACGAGCACCGTTATGGCTCTGCAAGCCTCAAGCAGAAGGCTTGGCAATTGCAGCAGTTGGAACAGCGACCAAATCAAAAGCCGGCTTTGCACATATGCAGCAAATGGCCTTGGCCGATGCGCGCATGCATCTTGCGCAAGCCTTGAGCGAATCAGCGCATCCGGCAACCAAAGCTGAAGTTGATCGCGCTGTGATAACAAAATTTGCAAACGAATCTCTGGAAGGTACAAAAATAATCAAAAGTGTCTCAGGGCCACATGGTTCATTGTATGTGCTGATTGGCGTTGATGAAGAAAGCGCTCAAAAACTGCGCAAGGCGATCCGCCAAAATAAACAGGAATAAAGAATAGAGTCGTTGGTTAAGCTATTACCTGCTGTATTAAAATTCAGAATGAAAACAAATCGACGCTCTAGTGTATTATTGGCATTCTAATGACTGCCAACCATATGAATAGATGAATATTCAAACTCTAAATACAAGTCGAGAACGCAAGCATTTTTTGAAGCCCGTCTCATTGCGCGGAATGAATGGTTTTACCTTGATAGAACTGGCTATCGTTGTGTTCCTAATTGGGTTACTAACAACAATTGGAATTTCAGCACTTAAAGCACAGTTGGTTAGTGCGCCGTCATTGATAAGAATTGCGTCATCCCCGCAAA
>CAIRAO010000093.1 GCA_903876625.1 uncultured Gallionellaceae bacterium
CTGATTCCGGAACAATATTCCGCCGCTGCTAGATATAGCGCGGTGGTTTTTTGTTTATTGTAAATATCTGCAACGTTTCGATTGATAGGTACTTTTGAATCATTGCCTGCAAGCCACGGCAATTCCAGGTTTTATGCGGTTCGATTTTCACATATGCACTACTTGTGCCCAAATGATCAGGGCTTGCCTCAAAATATCCAGCAGGTTATGCCAGCAGCATTCCAGCTTCCCGTTTTTTCAGGATTCCACAACTACCAGCGCCATTCGCATTTTCTGCTACGCCTGCCCCCACCTGCCCAGCCCGTGCCTGAATCCGCAATACCGGCTCCTGCAGCCCCAATACCGACTCCGGCTGCCCCCACTTCCAAGAATCCCTCTATACCGACCCACTGACTTTCTGAATACCGATCCCCCAATCCGTACCGGAAAAGCAAAAAACCACCCGAAAAGGTGGTCTGATAGCCCGCGTATCACGGTGTAACTACATGAAAATATACTAGAATTAGTTTGGCTCCGACCCGGACTCGAACCAGGGACCTGCGGATTAACAGACAAGCCTACTGAAAGTTATATTTAGAAACTTATAGTTGCCGATTATGGCAATCGTATCAAATGATCTTAATCACAAAATGACAAGATAACTTGACTCCGGGCTGTATATCAAAGTTTTTATGTTTTCATGCTTATTGCGAAGTATGAGTTCAATTTGTTTGGTAGAGCAGTTGCCCCTGCGAATCCAAACGACTTTCGGTGGTGCGCCATATAGCACGCTTAAATCGTGAAAGTCGGAATCCTTGCTAACCAAGGTATAGTCATGTTCTCTGGCATATTCCCACACCTCATGATCTTGCACTCTGTCCAAGCCGAGTCGTGCGACGTGTTGCGATTGAGGGAATACATCCGCCAAGACCTTTACTAGTACGGGAGATAGGTTCTGGTCAAATAGGAGTTTCAAGCATTCACCGCAAGCTGATGATGTTCGCGGTCGGCAGCGTAAGCCAAACAAGCTTGAATATCTTCGGCTGTGAGGAAGTCAAACTCGGCAAGTATTTCAGCATTAGTCATGCCTGAAGCCAGGTAATCAAGAACGTCATAAACCGTAATGCGTAGACCACGGATGCAAGGTTTGCCGCTACGCTTGCCTGGCTCTATCGTAATAAATTCTTTGTAGTTCATAAGAGCCTCACTAATCTACAGTGATATTATTTGGCTCCCCGACCTGGACTCGAACCAGGGACCTGCGGATTAACAGTCCGTCGCTCTACCGACTGAGCTATCAGGGAATTGAACTTCACAACAGGCGCGCATTATACAGAGCAACCCAATAAAAACAAGCTTTCCAGTGTGCTGAAATATTTAGACAAGAATAATTTAATTAACTTAAAGTAATTTTCAGAATAATGAAAAAATGAGACTGATCGAAATTACCATATTAAACATTTGAATGAAAATTACAACGCTAATTCATAAGATTATAGTTTTACAAAACTCAACAATCAAACTGTCCACACTGGGCATGATTAACATGATAAAACGCCTGAAGTTAAATCAAAGTGACGACTTCCAGATATATTTAAGCTTTAAATTGTTCTATAGATTCCTGAAGTGAACTTGCCAAATTTGCCAATCGTTCTGCAGTTTCGGCGATCTCGGTCACGGCAATGCAATTTGCGTCTGCCATTTGAGCAATACTTTCCACCCCCTGTGCGACCTGACTCCCTGCACTACTTTGTTCGCCCAAAGCGGCAGTAATTTCATTAACAGAGACAAGAACCTGTTCGGCTCCGGCTCGAATTTTTGACATCGACTGGCCAGCTTGCTGAGCTTTTTCAACACCACCTTTGACGCGTTCGTTTCCTTCTTGCATTCCTGTCACTGCGTCAGTTGTTTCACCCTGTATTTTCTCTATCATGCTAGAAATTTCAAGCGTAGATTTGCTGGTTCGCTCAGCCAATTTGCGCACTTCATCGGCAACAACAGCAAATCCCCTTCCTTGTTCTCCGGCTCTTGCAGCCTCGATAGCGGCATTCAATGCAAGCAAATTAGTTTGGTCTGCGATTTCTTTTATAGTTTTTACAATCTCTGAGATTTGCTTGGACTCTTCGCCCAGCTTAAGAATAGACATGGAAGATAAATTTACTGCATCAGCAATTTTGTTCATTTCTGTTGCAGCATCGTTAACCGTTTGCTCACCTTGACTGGAAAGCTGCCCGGATTGTTGAGCGATGTCAAATGTGTGCCTTGAGTTCTCTGCAACTTGTTGTATGCTGGTTAGCATTTCTTCGGTGGCTGTAGCCATTGAAGTAGCAGCATCGCTTTGACTTTTTGAACTGGTTAAAACCTTGCTCGATACTTCATTTAGCAGTGCTGAGCTTTTTTTAACTTCATGCACTCCGTCAATCACCTGATGAATGATCTTTTGAAAATCTCCCACCATCTGGTTAAAGTAACCGGCAATATTTCCGATCTCGTCATGTCTTACTATTTCAACACGCTGAGATAAATCACGAGTTGATTGAATGCGACTAATCGCGTTCTGAATGTCAGACAGTGGATTGGTGATGCTACCAATAATAATTTGCAGTAGCATGAAGATGATGGCGGTTAAAACGACATTAATGGCGATCATCCATTTGGCTGAATTCCAAAAAATGGCATCGATGTCATCAATATATATTCCGGAACCAATTACCCATCCCCAAGGGTTAAATGCTTTAACGTAAGATAATTTTGGAACAGGTTGATCAAATCCGGGTTTAGGCCACATGTAAGATACAAATCCGGCTCCCTTGTTTTTTGCCGTATCAACAAACTCCAGAAAAAGTTTTTTTCCATTTGTGTCTTTAATTTCGGAACCATCTTTTCCATCAAGTTCCGGTTTGATTGGATGCATCAATATTTTTGCCGCGAAATCATTTATCCAGAAATATTCTTTTTCATCATACCTGAGGGCTTTGACAACATTCATTGCAGCAGATTTGGCTTGTTCTTCAGTCAGCATTCCTTTGGTCTGCAAATAATATTGATAAATTATTGCGCTATAGGCGGTCTCAACCAAATGACGAGTTTTTACCTGCCTATCATTCATGAGTGATGTTTTTTCTGTATACAAAGAAAATGCGGAAATGGAAACCAAGCCAATCATCACGATGATGATGACAAGCGATAATTTAGTTCTGATGCTCATCGATTGATGATCGATATTCATTTTGTTGCTCTCCTATTCGTTTAACACTTTTATAATTATTTACATCTATTTTTTATCCGGCTATTGTAGCAAATCTAATAAAAATACTGATCTCCACCTCAGCGAACAAATAATTTAAAGAATTTTTTCGAACAAACTTTTCCTGATTTGAGGAGGAGTAAGCGTAATAAATTGCGAGACATAAATACCTCTAAACCCAAAGTCAATAATTGACGGTCAGAACACAATATCTGATGTCATCGACAGTGACGTCATCGACAGTAGTCCAGCTTCTTCAGTAAGGGTATAATGTGCCCCAACATAAACCCTCCAAGGAATTATCTTGACACTCTCTACACGCGTACAAGCCATTAAACCTTCTCCAACTCTTGCTGTTACTGCACGTGCCGCCAAACTTAAAGCAGAAGGGAAAGACATCATAGGATTGGGTGCAGGTGAACCCGATTTTGATACGCCTCAGCACATCAAAGATGCCGCTATCGCTGCGATCAACAAAGGTTTTACCAAATATACAGCTGTGGGCGGAACACCTTCTCTTAAGAACGCTGTCATCGCTAAATTTAAGCGCGACAATGGTCTGGACTACACTGCTAAACAGATTCTGGTTTCATGCGGCGGCAAACAGAGTTTTTTCAACCTTACACTTGCTGTTATCAATCCGGGTGATGAAGTCATCATCCCGGCTCCATATTGGGTTTCGTATCCTGACATCGTCATCATTGCTGAAGGTAAACCGGTGATTGTGCAGGCAGGCATCGAGCAAGGCTTCAAAATGACGCCTGCGCAACTCGCAGCAGCCATCACTCCAAAAACAAAAATGGTTGTCATCAATAGCCCGAGCAATCCGTCAGGTGCTGTATATACGCTGGAAGATTTGAAAGCTTTGGGAGAAGTATTGCGCAAACATCCCAACATCATCATCGCTACTGACGATATGTACGAGCACATCGCATTAACCGATGCCAAGTTTGTGAACATCCTGGATGCTTGTCCCGACCTTTATTCACGCACAATGGTTCTGAATGGGGTGTCCAAGGCATATGCAATGACTGGTTGGCGGATCGGCTACGCTGCCGGGCCGGAAAACATCATCACTGCGATGGAAAATGTACAATCCCAAAGCACATCAAATCCGACATCCATTTCTCAAGTCGCTGCAGAAGCCGCATTGAATGGCGACCAAAGTTGCATTGTGCCGATGCTCAAAGCTTTCCGCGAACGTCACATATTTGTGGTGAATGAACTGAACAAAATTCCCGGTCTAAGCTGCATCATGGCGGGAGGCGCATTTTACGCTTTTCCGGACGCCAGAGTCGCGATAGCAGCGTTGCACAAGAAAGGAATTATCAAAGATACAACAGATATTGCTTTCTCAGAGTATTTGTTGGTAGAAGCCGGTGTCGCTGTCGTTCCGGGTTCAGCCTTTGGTAGCGAAGGCTATATGCGGCTCTCGTTCGCCACCTCGATGGAAAATCTCAAAAAGGCACTTGAACGTATCGCCAAAGCGCTCAGCTAAATTCAGCGTTAGTCGAACTGCCACTTCGTATGAAAAAATACGAAGTGGCAAAGTCGCCGAGGGGTAAGTCATTTTCAGTTCAACAGATCAGTGTTACCTTAATCCACACAGCATTCAGCACTTATAAACCCGGGTTATCGACCCGAATCCAATTTAGGATCTGATAAAGTCCCCGACAAAGTCAAAGGGAAAGAGACGTCGCGCGCTTTCAATGTAACTGCGAGATGGCCAGAAAGTTGCGAATTCGCACCAACTTCAAATGCACCGTTTCCATCAAGTATTACTGAAGTGATTTGCAATTGCTGGAAACGCTGTCCACGAACGTTAGACTGGAAACTACCCGTCATTTCGTCAAAATGGGTGCGCCCGGTTTGGCGACTTCTCTGGCGTACAGTTTCGACTACATCCATATTATTCACGACACCCTTGCTCACCACAAACGATCCGTCCAATTGCGGAACGTCTGCCAACTGAGATAACTTGTTTCCCTTGATGCTGCATATATGCTGCTTGATACAGCACTTGGTACCACATAACTTGAACCACCATAACCTGGTAAGTAATGTGCAGGTCCAGCTATACCACCAACATATCCACCGCCGCCGCCTCCACTGACATAACTTGATGCTGGGCTACCTACTAATGCACTTCCACCACCATTAAAGCCAGATTCACTACCGCCTCGTCCTGCTCCCCCACTATTATTACAACCGCCGCCGCCAGCGCCTGCAACTATTAATGCGTTACCTTGGGTTTCTGTGCCACTAAATATACCAGTTAATCCGCCGCCGCCGCCGGTTTGACCATATGTATTGGATGTTCCTGTTGAGCCACCACAATAAGCAGAGAACGACCCATTACCAGAACCACCTTGCCCGATAATGTTTCTCAATGTTGTGTTTGATGCAACATTTAATACTCCTATTACGTATGCACCTGCACCACCACCTTGTTTACTATAACC
>CAIRAO010000094.1 GCA_903876625.1 uncultured Gallionellaceae bacterium
TAATTTATCAAAATAATTTAAAATACTTCAATTTTACTATTGCAATGTTTAATAAATGCATTTGAATTATAACCCTCATATTTTAATTCACCCATTTTCACATTTCGATTTTCATGTATTAATATATCACTAATAAATCCATCTGTTTGAATTTGTTTAATATGTTTCTTATATGGAAACATAAATGTTGACATTTGTTTTCTTCCTTGTGATATCAAATAAGGACACAATCGAGCAAATGGTGTTTTGTAATATGAATTAATTTTCGTTGTTTGGAATGGATCTTTATTTTTCATGCTTGGTTTGGGAACGTCAAACTATGCAACTTCTCCAGATGGTTTAACTTGGACAGGTAGAACATTTCCGGTCTCATTAGCCATGCTAGGAGGTTCATATCCTATCGGCAACAATATGACTGTAGTGAATGGGGTATTTGTTGTATTGAATTCTACAACAATGAATACTTATATTTCAGGAGACGGAATAAACTGGTTTTTACAAACAATACCAGGAACTAATAATACTTTCCTTACATTAGGAACAAACGGAACAATAGCTGTAGGTGTAAGCTATGCGACTTATGCATCAACATCGACTCCAGTTTCTTTAACTGGAGGAACATACGCTCTTACTTTTACCGGAGGTACAGGTTCAGGCGCGGCGGGTACTTATACTGTAAATGTTTTAGGTCAGGTAGTCTCTAATCCAGTTATTATTTCTGGTGGAAATTACACTGTAGTTCCTACGGGCGTGGCTTTTAACTACGGTGGTGGAGTAGGTGCGGCAGGCACTGTAATTGGTACAAATGCAGAAGGTGCTTTTGTAGGTGGCGTAAGAGTTCAATGCGTAGACAATTACTTTGTTTACAATCGTCCTAATTCTCAACAATGGGCCGCTACGAATCCTTTGGGATCAAGTGTTGGTCCTTCTTATTCTACACCTCAACTATCGTTTGCTTCAGCTTTTGGAGCACCAGGGAACGTTGTAACTCTATTCTGTGTAAATAGAGAAGTCTTTCTACTTGGAGAACAGGGTAGCGAGGTTTGGATTGATGTAGGCTCTTTCCCCTTCCCGTTTCAGATTATACCTGGAAGTAACACTCAAACAGGTTGCGCGGCACCTTATTCTGTAGCTAATATCGGCTCAACCTTTGCAATGGTCGCTCAGAATAAGCGTGGACAAGGCATGATCATGATGAATCAGGGTTATGACTTTGTAAGAATTTCTACCCATTCTGTTGAACAGACTTTACTTGGAAAAACGATTTCAGATGCTATTGGATATACATTCCAACTTGAAGGTCATGAATTTTATGTAGTGACTTTCCCATCGATTGATATTACTTGGGCATTTGATATAGTAACCAGCAAGTGGCACAAATGGCTATCATGGGATGGTCAAGCGTACCATAGACATATAGGTTCTTGCTTTACTCAATTCAATGGAAATCCCATGGTCGGTGATTATCAAAACGGTAATATCTACGTTCTATCAAACTCGATTTATACGGATAATGGATCACCTATTCGCAGATTGAGAAGAGCACCCCATTTAGTGCAAGATTTACAAAGAGAGTTTTTTAGCGAACTTCAACTCCAATTTCAACCTGGCGTAGGTTTGTCTACAGGCCAAGGTAAGGATCCACAAGTGATGTTGAGATGGTCCAATGATGGTGGCTCAACTTGGTCACAAGAGCATTGGAAATCTATCGGTATGCAAGGTAAATACAAGAATAGGGCAATTTGGCGTAGGCTAGGCATGGCCCGTGATAGAATATACGAGGTTTCCATGACTGATCCAGTGAAGGCAGTTATAGTAAGTGCTAACTTAAAAGGCGAAGGGGCCGACAATTAAGGAATAATTATGGCTATATTATCAGATGGACAAGGTGGATATTACGATTCAAATACAGGCAACCCTGTAGATTCGTATGGCAATCCAATAGACACAAGTGGACAAACACCTTCTGCAACTATTACAGGAACTGGAACGGGAGTAACGTCTACAAGCAATTCTGGTGATCCAATGCAGAATTTTATGATCAAGGGTGGCGATCCTAATTCTACAGTATCGGCAGATACTCAAGGCTATACGCCCGACGGTACAAA
>CAIRAO010000095.1 GCA_903876625.1 uncultured Gallionellaceae bacterium
GGTGATTCTGGTATCAATTTGGCTCAGTTATTTATTTCTTGAAAATGTACACATACGGATTGACGAAACTATTTCTAATATTAAAGAATATGTTGACGGTAATAAAGACACCTCGGTTGGTGAACGTTTTCAGCTATATATAGCTGCATTCCACTTGTTTATTGAGCATCCGATTTTTGGAATAGGACCAGGTGAATTCGTGCATACCATGCCAGAATTATTGGCAAGAGGTATGGTTACTCCACTAGGCGCAGAGTCTGGGACTTCCGAAGTGCATAACGAAATACTACACCATTGCGCCGAAACAGGCCTATTTGGCCTTTTGTCCATCTTATCAATTAATCTAGTGCCTATATACATTTTCCTAAAATTAACTAAATCCGTTAATCACTTAATCAGGGCCACTAGCTTCATGGGGATTTGTTTAGTTGTGGGCTTTTTTGTCTTTGGGTTAACAGTGGAAGTATTTGACTTGAAAATGATAGCAACTTTCTTTGCCTTTACTTTAGCTATATTTGTAGCTACCGTCACGCATCATGATGAGCCTCTGCATTTTGATCGCTCATAATAGGCTTGCCTCGTCTGAACTATTTGTGGGCGATTTTTAGACTTTATAGTTTGAAATTTCTCCTTCATTATCAAGCGTCGTCTGAAGGAAATGGTAGAGCTTTCAACTTGGTGCATCAAAGGCATTTTGTTGTTCAATGATTTGCGATCAGATGTGCGGGCCACTCCAGCATAAATACACTAAGCCAGCCGACAAATCATGCCTTACGCCATCGAAATGGAATTGCAAGCCTTTGTCATCTCATTGTCGTTCATCGGGTGTGTACTCCGACACCCATTGCCTCATACGCTGACGAACAATTTGATCAGGTACAGTATTGGCTACTGACACCCATTCCTGCATCGTTTTCAATTCAGTTTCGGATACTCCGCGAGCACGTGCAATACGCAATTTTGGATGCGGCGTAGGCATTGTGTTCTCATCGTTCGCCAAGAGTTCTTCGTATAATTTTTCGCCCGGGCGTAGCCCGGTGAACTCAATCTTAATCTCATCTTCACCAAGGCCGGACAGGCGAATCAGGTCGCGTGCCAAATCGACAATCTTTACCGGCTCTCCCATATCCAGTACAAATATCTCGCCGCCCTTACCCATACAACCCGCTTGCATGACCAACTGTGCAGCTTCTGGAATAGACATAAAATATCGCGTAATTTCGGGATGAGTCACAGTGATTGGCCCACCATTCGCTATTTGTTCGCGAAACTTGGGGATCACACTTCCAGTACTTCCCAATACGTTGCCGAAACGCACGATGATAAATCGTGTTCCGCTGGCTTGCTGCAAACCTTGACACATCATTTCAGCCATACGCTTAGTGGTACCCATAACATTGGTTGGATTGACCGCCTTGTCGGTAGAAATCAGCACAAATTTTTCCGTCCCGTTCCTTTGCGCGCACTGGGCCACCTGCCAGGTGCCATAAACATTGTTGCGCACTGCCTGCCAGGCATTGTGACGCTCCATCAAGGGCACATGTTTATAGGCGGCAGCATGGAACACTACGCTGGGTCTATACTCTTCGAACACATAATCAAGTCGTGTAGCATCGCGCACATCGCCAGCCAGATAAATGATATTGACCTGCGGAAATTTTCTATTCAGCTCTTGTTCAATGTTGTACAAAGCAAATTCACTAGCCTCGAACAGCACCAGTTTTTTAGGAGCCAAACTTGCAATCTGACGGCACAACTCGGAGCCAATGGAGCCGCCCGCCCCCGTTACCAGCACGACCTTGCCAGTTATCTGTTCGCGCAAACCGTCAACGTCGAGTTGCACAACATCTCGCCCCAGCAGATCATCGATTTCAATTTCCTGCAACTGCGAAATTGCGACCCGACCGCTAAGCAAGTCATCATAGGATGGGATCGTCAATACTTTTATGCCATTTTGGCTGCACAACTCGATTGCATTTTTTCTTTGCTGATGGGTCGCACTCGGCATCGCAATGATAGCTTGCCCTATATCAAATTCCTTAGCCCAATGAACTACACTATCAATCGCCCCGTGCACCTTTTTCCCATTCAGCAATCTGCCATGCTTGCTCTTATCGTCGTCCAGAAAGCCCACCACATGCCAAGCATTACTTCTTTGCAATTCTTTATAAAGTGAGACGGCTGCATCGCCTGCTCCCAGAATCAGGATGGGCTCCCCTTGCAACTGAAAATCGCCATA
>CAIRAO010000096.1 GCA_903876625.1 uncultured Gallionellaceae bacterium
ACTTGTTCGGCTGGGAAGCCATATCGAACGACATCAACAATTCGTTTGTGAACAACACTGTAAACAACAACTGGAGAGTATACGTTTCTGGATGCTATTTATACGGCCAATTTTGATTGTGTGCCGGGAACTGATCCTTCGGGAACACAGCCGACTACCGTGGATGGCATCTTGCAGACGCAGGCGTATTTGGCATTGAAGAATCATCCAAGTCTGACCACAATTTTAGCCGGAGCAACGTCGGTATAGAGCGAAAAGGGAAAAAGGTCATGGCCGATTGGCGGAACAAGCAGAACATGCCGATCAATGAGCGGGTGGCACAGATTGAACAGTGGTGCCAAGACCACGAAGAACGCCATAGCCGTGAAAAGGAAGAGGCCCATGAAACGCTGATTCTGGCTGTGCAAAACGCGGTTGCTTTGTCTGCCGCATCCACGACTCCGATTGGTGCAGTAGTAAAGTGGGCGGCGAGTTTAGTGGCATTGGCTTTGGTAGCAGTGCTTGGATGGATGCTGAGAAAGTGAACAGCAAACAGTTTTAGTGTAGCGGTAAAAAACTGTTTGCTGTAATCTGTTTGCGGTTGGGTGCATAGGAGGTTTCATGAATAACATCCTTGACTGGTTCAAAAACAAAAGCATCAGCTCAAATAAGGAATGAACGGGGAAAAAGCCAGGAATGACAGATGAGCAAGTAGCAGTGCAACTCAGGGACCATGAAGACCGTATCAAGGTCACGGAGAAAGGTGTCGCCAACTTTCAGGTATTTCGTTTGGACACAACTAAAAAGATTGGCTTTGTCTACGGCGCAACATGGGTAGCTGGCATTGTGGGTTCGCTGGTGCTTGTTGTCGTCGCGTGGGCGCTCACAATGGTAGTTCCGGCTGCCAAGATTATGATGGAGGACTATTATTCCCGGCACCCATCTGCGCAGATTCAGCAGAAAACCGTTGTAGAGCCGTTGCCTTCGCCTAATACGCAATTATTCGTGCGCTTCGAAACGCAGGCAATCAACCACTTATGACAAAACGCGTGAAAGGGAGAATATCATGCCAGAATGGATTAGCAACATTTGGAATCATCCGAAAACTTCGATTGCAGGGCTACTAATTGCGATCGTTACCATCACGGGCGTTTTGACTCAGCAGGGCATTACGCTGGGTACGGCAGGAACCGGAACGGTGGTTTCTCTTATTGCAGCACTGGCAACGGCGCTGCTGGGCTTGGTGAGCCAGGACCCTGGCACCAAGGGTAATCAACCGCCTGTTGATGGAGCGAATACGCTCAACCTGAATAAGTAACAGGAATTAGGAATCAGGAGGCAGAAATATGCGGAAAGAATGGGGGTGGAGGACCGGGATACTGAAATGCGCCCATTGCCATGGGAAGTTTGTCGCGGTTCTCCCGGCTGAATGGGTTTGCGTTCAGTGTCCGCATTGCGAGAAGGAAACGCGGCTGCGATTTGTAGACGAAAAGAAAAACAGGATGGCGGTTCAGCATACTCCCATCTATGTTTTTGAAGAAGCAACAAATTGCGCATCGCGTGCTGAAAGGCAATATGAACTGTTTTGACGAACTCGTAATTGCCGGCTATGTTGTGCTGACTTTGGGCGCGGTAGGCACGCT
>CAIRAO010000097.1 GCA_903876625.1 uncultured Gallionellaceae bacterium
ATAATGGCGCACAAATTTGAACATAAAACCCGATACGCTGACTACGCTATTCTCTATCGAAGCAATCACTTATCAAGGGTACTTGAGGAACAACTTCGAACACAAAATATTCCCTATACGGTCAGCGGAGGAACCTCGTTTTTCGAGCGTGCTGAAATAAAAGACCTCGTTGCTTACCTGCGTCTGATTGCCAATCCTGACGATGACCCGGCATTCATTAGAGCCGTGACAACTCCAAAACGCGGAATCGGAAATAGCACCTTGGAGAAACTTGCCAGTTATGCGGCAACACGCAACATGAGTCTTTTCGAGGCTGCCTTTGAAAGCCCAATGGAGGAGCAACTACAAGTAAGGCAACATGAAGAGTTGATCACTTTCTGTAATTTCATTAATCGCATGGAATCACGAGCCGCAAAAGAAGATTGTGCTTCCGTTCTGGCAGACCTGATGGGCGCTATCGATTATGAAGCTTGGCTGTTTGACAGCAATGAACCTCGCCAGGCAGAATCGAAATGGTCTAACGTCAGTGACTTCCTGAGTTGGCTAAACCGAAAATCGGAAGCCGATGGCAAGACCCTATTGGAAATGACACAAACCATTGCCTTGATGAGCCTGCTTGAATCCCGTGAAGAGGAAATCGATGCGGTTTCACTTTCAACCCTTCATGCAGCCAAGGGATTGGAATTTGGACACGTCTTTCTGGTTGGTGTAGAAGAAGGCGTCTTGCCACATGAACGCAGTGAAACACCTGAACAAATTGAAGAAGAACGCCGCCTGATGTACGTTGGAATCACCCGGGCGCAGCGCTCTTTACATATAAGCTATTGTTTAAAACGCAAGCGTGGAAAAGAGTGGGCAACTTGCGAAGCCAGCAGATTTATCAAAGAATTACCCGAAGGAGACGTGATTTTTGCGGGAGCAGTTCAAACCGGCAATACTCCGGAAGTCAGCAAAGAAGAAGGTAAAGCAAAACTTGCCAGACTTAAAGCCATGCTGGGTAATGCTTGAACAATTTTCCTAAGATTTCCCAAGAATCTCAGCCACTCCTTGAGTTATGCCTTTAGCTGTTTCGAATGGCTGTCATAATCCCGGCCCTATATTTTCTTCAAAGGATCACCGGTCGATCAGGCAGCTCGTTGATCTTGACTCCTTCATACGGGTAATGCAGTTCAAGGAGTGAGCTAACGTGGCGAATGCCAATAGTAATACCTTCTTCAAACTTGCCTTGTCGAAATGAAGATTCCATTTCCTTGCATAGGTCATTCCAAATGGTCTGACCCAGTTTTTTATGAAGCCCTCGATCCGCTACGATTTCGACCTGTCGGTCTGCAAGTAACAAATAGATAAGCACACCATTGTTTTGTTCGGTATCCCAGATACGCAACTGCGAAAATACTTCGATTGCCCTTTCTCTGGGGGACAGGTTTGCCAACAGAGGTCTTATTTCCAACCCTGTTTCTACGGCAAAGCGTATTTGCCCGGCATGCTTCTGCTCGACTTCAGCAATTGCGTGTTCTATATTATTCAACGCAACACGCGGAAAAGTTTTGCGCAATTTCGCGTGACTAAATGACAAATGTCTGATGATGCGCTTGATGTCCATTTACCAGCCTCCAGATGCTCCACCACCGCCGAAGCCTCCTCCGCCCCCGCTAAAACCACCCCCGCCGCTCATTCCGCCGCCACTTCCCCAACTTCCCCCACCTATTCCAAACGGCAATGATGATCCCCTGCCGCCAGAGCCAAAAAGCAGAGAAAACAAAAAGGCTGCAATACCAGCCCCGATTGCCCAAGCCATTGATAACAACATTACCCAAGCCAATGCGCCGATAAGTCCACCAATAACCAAACCACTGGGTAGTCGCCCCAGCAATTGCCGCAAAATAATATTCCCGAACATGAAAATGACGAAGCCAATGCCAAGCAATTGACTCAGACCATCAGAATTCTTGCCTGATTGAGTGGATGAATTACGGGTTGGTGCTGGAAGTTTTTCACCGCTAATCACCTGAATGATGGCGTTTATTCCAGCATCAATCCCGGGGTAAAATTCTCCACGTTTAAAAAAAGGCGAGATAATCTCGGCAATAATGCGTTTAGAAGTAGCATCATTTAAAGCGCCCTCCAAACCGTAGCCAACCTCAATGCGCAACTTATGATCATCTTTGGCAATGAGTAACAAAACGCCATCGTCGACACCTTTGCGGCCAACCTTCCATGATTCAACAACTCTAATTCCAAATTGCTCAATCGTTTCCGGTTGCGTCGTGGGCAATATTAAAACTGCGATTTGAGATCCTTTTGACGCCTCAAAAGCGGCCAACTTGGCATCCAATGCCTGTATCTGAGTGGCATCAAGCGTTGAGGTAAGATCATTGACTCGCTTTACAAGTTTGGGAACCGCGACTTCTGCTTGTGCCGGGGCACAAATAAAAAGCGCTAGCAGAACAAGTCCGGTTCCGGTCAGCTTCATTTATTTTGCTGCGGGAGCAGCTTTCGGTGTACCAAAGTCTACAGTCGGCGCTTTCGATACCGCTTTTTCATCTTCAACCGTAAATGAAGGTTTGACGCTGTAACTGAACATCATGGCTGTCAGGTTAGTCGGAAAGGACCTAGCCAGCACGTTATAAGCCTGCACCGATTTTATATAGCGGTTACGTGCAACGGTTATTCGGTTCTCGGTACCTTCCAGTTGCGCTTGCAGATCTCGAAAAACGGCATCAGATTTAAGTTGTGGATAATTTTCTGATACGACCATCAGTTTATTCAGCGCAGAGGTCAGTTCACCTTGAACTGCCTGGAACTTGGCAAATGCTTGCGCATCATTGATCAGCGCAGGCGTCGCCTGAATGCTGCCAACTTTGGCGCGTGCTTCAGTTACCCCGATCAACACATCTTTTTCCTGTTGCGCATAGCCTTTAACCGTATTGACCAGATTGGGAACCAGGTCGAAGCGGCGCTGATATTGATTTAACACTTCAGCCCAATCGGCTTTGACCTGCTCATCATTCGTTTGAAAATCGTTGTAGCCACAACCGGTTAATAACATCGTCATTACAGCTATCAATAAAATACGCATCGTTGAATCTCCTTAGGTAAACACACTGCATAAGAAAACTATAACACCAAAGAGTTCCTCAAAAATCTCATTTTTAGGTTAAACGGCTTGTCCGGCAGCATATCCCGAGGCCCAAGCCCATTGAAAATTATAGCCCCCAAGTTGTCCGGTGACATCGACCACTTCACCGATAAAATACAATCCTGCCACCTCATTAGCTTGCATCGTTTTGGATGATAGTGCTCGTGTATCGATTCCTCCGCAGGTCACTTCTGCTTTGCTGTAACCCAAGGTTCCTGTAGGGATTATTTTCCAATTATGCAATTGGTTAGCTATTATATCTAATGTTTTTTCTGAATATTGGTTGAGTGGTTTATTTTCTCCAAATTGCCTGCACCAAACGTCAGTAAATCGTTTTGGAAGATATTGAGTCAGGAAATTATCCAGTAGTAAGCGGCTGGTTCGCTGCGCGATGAAAATTTGCTGCATATCATACTCAGGTAGAAGATTAATCTTCAGCTCCTTGCCCAGTTCCCAGTAAGAGGAGATTTGCAAAATTGCCGGGCCACTCAATCCGCGATGTGTGAAAAGTACATTTTCCCGAAATGTCTGCTTGCCGCAACTTACCTCAGCCTCAACAGAAATGCCGGCCAACTCAGCGTAGGATACCCACTCATCCGGATGAAAAGACAGCGGAACAAGTCCGGCGTGAAGCTTGGTAATCGGAATGCCAAATTGTTCTGCTACTTTATAGCCAAATGGTGTGGCTCCAATTTTAGGAATGGAAAGACCGCCGGTAGCAATCACCAGGGAGGACGCGCTGAAATTGCCGCGATTGGTAATTAGCTTAAATTTGAGCTCACCTTGACCCTCTGGTTGAGAAGATTGAATCTCTGAAACATCGCAGGACATTAGCAGTTTTACACCAGCCGCCTCACATTCTTCTTTTAGCATCTTGATGATGGCTTCAGAGCCATCATCACAAAATAGCTGCCCGAGTGTCTTTTCGCTGTAACTCAGTCCGTGTTTTTGCAGCAAAGAAATGAAATGTTGAGGAGTATAGCGAGCCAGCGCAGAGTGGCAAAAATGAGGATTTTGTGAAAGAAAGTTAGTTGGCTTGGTATTGAGATTGGTGAAGTTGCAGCGCCCTCCTCCCGAAATGCGGATTTTTTCGGCAAGCTTATGGGCATGATCTATTAATACTACCGAACGACCTCTTTTTCCAGCTTCAATGGCACACATCATGCCGGAAGCGCCTGCGCCGACGATTAAAACATCAACTGCAATTGGTTTTGATGTACCAGTTGGTACAGCCTTCACGCCTGAATTTCCAGTTGCTTCCAAACGCAATTACCTTTGCTGGTTTTGTCGATCTCTGCGAGTTGCGCATTATGTAACACTAATTCTTCCTCTGAGGCAGGCAATATTCGCACACTCATGCGAATAACCTCACCAGACGGAGAAAGCGATTGAACTTCATTTTCAGCCTCATCGTCTCCCAGAAGGCTGTCTTGGCCGCGCGTCATTCCCAGATAGACTTCAGCGAGCAATTCTGTATCCAGTAAAGCCCCATGCAAGGTACGATGTGAATTGTCGATAAAATAACGATCACATAAAGCATTCAAGTTATTTTTCTTGCCGGGATGCAATTCTTTCGCCACCTTGAGCGTGTCGATTACTTTATTGTCCAAAGGCGGTAAGCCGATACGAGCCAATTCGGCATTCAAAAAACCGATATCGAATGGCGCGTTATGAATAATGAGTTCGGCGTCACCGATGAATTCCAATAACGCAGGTGCTATTTCTGCAAATTTGGGCTCATTTTGTAATCGATCCAGTGTCAAGCCATGAATTGCTGCAGCCCCTTCGTCTATCTCGCGCTCAGGGTTAAGGTAACGATGAAAATTTTTATCGGAAACTTTGCGTCCATGCAATTCAATTGCCGCCACTTCGATAATACGGTGGCCCTGTTTATGGTCCAGCCCGGTGGTTTCAGTATCCAGTACGATTTGTTTCATTTATCTATTCCGTTCAATATGTCTTCCACGCCGCGATTTGCCAATTCATCGGCACGTTCATTCTCGATATGTCCCGCATGGCCCTTGACCCAAATCCATTCTATTTTATGTCGACTTACGGCTTCATCTAATCTGCGCCACAAATCCTCATTCTTTACGGGTTGCTTTGAAGATGTCTTCCAACCGCGTTGTTTCCAGCCATGCACCCATTCGCTGATACCTTGTTGAACATACTTGGAATCGGTATGTAGCCGAATATGGCATGGTCGACTCAACACTTCCAGAGCGGCAATTGCCCCCATCAATTCCATGCGGTTATTGGTGGTATGTGCTTCGCCACCATACAGCTCGCGTTCTTTTCCCTTTGTACGTAATAGCGCCCCCCACCCCCCTACTCCGGGATTTCCCTTGCAGGCACCATCGGTAAAAATTTCAACGATTTCGTTCGTCATCTTGGGTAAATTGAGGTGCTTCTTTATTTAACTTTGGAGCGACGGGTATCAATTTGTTGACTAACCGTTTGTTCCATTGTGGTTTGATCAGACGCATACCCGGTACTCGTTTTACGGCGTGAAGGTAATACACCCCACCGCAAACCGCCCACCAACGATCACCCGCCGGTTCCATGAAATGAAAACGCTGTAACCATTTAGGACTAAGCATCGGCGGTGCATAGCAAGCAAATCGGCCACCGACAATCTCAAAACCCAGCAGCGCAAGCCAGTCTTTCAAACGCGACAGAGCAATAAAGTCTCCGCACCAAGGAAAACCATTTTTGGGTCTGAATTTGCGACGCAATCCCCACATGCTGCGCGGGTTAAATCCACTGATAATTACGTTTCCTTCAGGTCGCAGCACACGTTCTATCTCGCGCAATATCTGATGAGGAAATTTATTAAATTCAAGAATATGCGGCAATAAGGCCAGATCCATACTGCCGGTTTCTATAGGAAGTTCTTGCAGTTCCAAAAGCACCTGTGCGCCTACCTCACGCGCTGCCGAAAACCGCAATGGCATACGACTTGATCGCAAAAAGTCATATTGCGGCAGTCCTAATTGCATCGCGTTAAAACCAAAAATATCCGTTACACTACGGTCGAAATATTCTTGTTCGCGCACCAGCAGATATTGTCCCTGAGGTGTATTGAGCCATTCAGCAAGTGAGTTTGCGCTTGGCATACTATAATTCCCAATTAACTATCGCTAAATTTATCATGTTTGAAATCGTTTCCATTCCAGCTTTTTCCGATAATTATATTTGGATGATCCGCGATGACAAAATTGCCATTGTGGTTGATCCCGGTGATGCCAAACCCGTCATCGCCTATTTGCAAGCCCACAAGCTTAATCTGCTCGCCATTCTCATCACCCACCGGCATAACGACCACATCGGTGGCATTCCCAAATTGCGCGAAGTATATAACACTCGTGTGTATGGTCCACGCTCAGAATCGATTCCCCTGATTACAGATCATCTCGGCGAAGGCGATCATCTTGATATTGAAGAGCTTGGTTTGCATTTTGACATCATAAGCGTACCCGGCCACGTACCGGAGCATATTGCCTATATTGGAAATGGAATGCTTTTTTGCGGAGACGTCTTATTCGGTTGCTGCTGCGGGAAAATGTTTATAGGAACACCTCAAGAGTTACATCACTCGCTGCAACGTTTGGCTACCTTGCCACCTGAAACAAAAGTATATTGCGCGCATGAATACACCGAATTTGGCATTCGCTTCGCTTTGCAATGCGAACCCAATAATCTTCAACTGCAACAACGGCAACGCGATGCCCGTGCACTCAGACTAAACAACCAACCTACTATTCCTTCAACGATTGGCCTGGAAAAAGCAACCAATCCTTACTTGAGATGCGGTGAACAAGAAATTATCAGCAACGTAGCGCGAAAGTTTAACTTACCCTCGCCCCCTGAAAACGAAGTAGCCGTTTTCGACGGTCTGGGTAAATGGATCGCACTTTGTTAATGATTGATGTCATGACCTATTGATTAGTAAGCTAAAATAAATAATCACCTATCCTGCTTCTCCTTCTTTACTGAGCGGTAATAACAGAATTATTCAGCTCTGTTGACAAGAATTCGAATCAGGGAATGTTCCGGACTTTGGTTGAGGGTCAATATTCCTTCACTTTTATAAGCATACTGAATGAGCGAACGATCCGAGCCAGTGTAATATGGTGTCTAGTCTGTACTTGTAGGTTGCTGCCACTGTCTTTCTGGCATACCTATCAAAGCATCCACCTCTTTAATAGGCACACCTATCTTCAACTTGGCAAATTTTCCTCCAGCCAAAGGCTTACCAACAATTACAGCGCTGAACAATTTGCTTGCGTCCTTAAGGCTAATTTTTTGCGGGCAGCACCGATTCTTTTGAAGGAAAAACTTTATCGGGAGTGGAAGTTTTTACTGCTGGAGCGATTTTTGGCTTTACCTCCAGTTTAGTTTCGTGAGAAGCGCAGGCGCTTAACCATGCCAGAATTATTGATATGGGAATCAGTTTCCAGAACATACATAATTCCAACTCCAAGAATCTGCTGCACAAACTATAAGGTGCATACCACAAAAAAT
>CAIRAO010000098.1 GCA_903876625.1 uncultured Gallionellaceae bacterium
AATCACTTCTGAATATTCCGCATTCGCGTCATACATAATGTAGTCACCATGTACGATATCCTCACCTTTTTTTACCCATGCTTTGGTATAAAGCTGAACTTTGTCCATCTGCCCGAATCAGTTGTCGCTATATTACGCTATCACCACGACTCCCAAAATAAGCATGCAGCACCGGGACAGCCGTTGGTAAGCATGGTAAATTTGGCAGAAAAAATTCTGCCGTCATTTGGCATCCAAGAACATAGTTCCACTGCGATCACATCAGAAGAATGGTTTGCACTGGGTATCGACCCCGCTTCGGCAGACAAACTAATTGCTGAAATAAAAATGCAGGCTGAAGAAGCACGGCAAACAGCGGGAAACTTTCCATAAAACTTCTGCGTCATTGGTACATCTAACTATTTCATGTCAGTGCTGTTGCTATAATCACATTTCGATTTTCGACTGATCCGACATGAAGTTCGCACTAACTCTGTTATTTTTATTGTATTTTCCACTGACTCCTGCCGCAGAGCTGCAGCCAACACCTGCATTGGCGGCAAAGTCCTATGCCCTCTACGATTACACTAGCAATCAATTTTTAATAAGCATAAATGGTGACGAGCGAATTGAGCCAGCCTCACTCACGAAACTGATGACGGCCTATATCACCTTCACCGCACTCAAGCAGGGTAAGTTAGTGCTTAGCCAGAAGCTGAAACCTTCTTCCTACGCTCTCCGCGTTCAAGGAGAGGAATCGCGCATGTTTTTGGAAGTTGGCAAACAAGCAACGGTTGAAGAACTACTACACGGACTTATTGTCGATTCCGGCAACGATGCTGCACGCGTATTGGCAGAAAATATTGCTAATCACGAATTGGCATTTGCTACCGACATGATGAATAGCGAAGCGCTTCGGTTGGGCATGAAAAATACGCATTTCGTGAATGCCACGGGTTTACCCGAAGACCAGCATTACAGTAGCGCGAATGATCTGGCGCTTCTGTCAGCCGCCATCGTCCGAGATTTTCCCGAGTTTTATCCAATTTATTCCATGCGCGAATATGAATACAACCGCGTCAAACAATTCAATCGCAACCAATTGCTTTGGCTGGATCCATTTGTGGATGGCATGAAAACCGGTCACACCGAAAGTGCCGGCTTTTGTCTTATTGCCTCCGCCAAGCGAGAACGACACCGCCTGATCTCTGTCGTTGTCGGTGCAGAAACAGAAAGTCTACGCAGCACTGAAAGTCAGCGCTTGCTGAATTATGGCTTCCAAAATTTTGAAGTCATTCCTCTCTACAAAAAAGATCAGCCGGTCACTTCCCTTAGAACCTGGAAAGGTACTGAAAAGAAGACGGAAATTGGTTTCCGAAATGATCAATTTGTTACCATTCCAAAGGGACAGCGCGATCTGCTTAAAGCCACAATAGAAACTCAACAACCACTCATTGCACCCATCGCAAAAGGAGCAAAAATCGGTACTTTGAAACTATCCCTAAATGGCAAGCCTTATGTCGAACTTCCACTTGTCGCTTTGGATAGCGTAGCATTGGCGAACGTATTCTCTCGCGGTGTAGATACACTGCGTTTATTATTTCAATAGTGTTGAGGTTGTAATGACGGTATTCTTGAACGGCCAATTTTTACCTATCAGTGAAGCCAAAGTTTCTGTGCTTGATCGCGGCTTCATTTTTGGCGACGGTGTTTATGAAGTCATTCCGGTATATTCACGACAGATATTCCGCTTGCCCGAACACTTGCAGCGATTGCGCCGCAGCCTCGATAACATTCAACTTCCCAACCCCTATCAAGATGAAGAATGGATATCGATCATACGGGAGCTTGTATCTCGTAACGAGCCAGAAGATCAATATCTCTATCTGCATATAACGCGCGGCGTGGCAAAACGCGACCACGCCTTTCCTAACCCACCCGTTCCTGCAACCGTTTTTTTAATGAGTAACCCGCTCAATACTCCTCCTGCCAGATTATTGCAAAGTGGCATCAGCGCAATCACCGCACCGGACAATCGTTGGCTGCGTTGTGATATCAAAGCGATTTCTTTGTTGCCCAATGTGTTACTGAGACAAATGGCGATCTATGCAGGCTGCGCGGAAACCATCATGATTCGCGATAATGAATTTATGACTGAAGGCGCTGCCAGCAATATCTTCATCGTAAAGAATGGTGTTTTGATTGCTCCGCCCAAAGATCACTTGATGCTTCCCGGAATCACTTACGACGTGGTGCTCGAACTAGCGGCATCAAACAACATTCCGCGTCAAGTGCGCAAGGTATTGCTGAGGGAGTTGTTAAATGCAGACGAACTACTGCTCACTTCTTCCACCAAGGAAGTGCTTGCGATTACCCAACTGGATGAAAAACTGGTAGGCACCGGCAAACCAGGCCCGATGTTCGAAAAGCTATACGGGCTCTACCAAAAATTCAAACAGGAGATTATGCGAGCATGACTTTAGAACACAGCCTGATTGAATATCCTAGCGACTTTCCCATCAAAGTATTTGGCCAGACACAGCAAGGATTTGTTCAAGCCGTTACTGAAGTTATCTTGCAGCACGATTCCGATTTCAAAACAGCCAGTATCGAAATTCGTAATAGCAAAAATGCCCGATACGTCAGTTTGACCTGCACCGTGCGTGCCACATCGCGTGAACAACTCGATGCAATATATCAGGCACTTTGCGACCATCCGTTGGTGGTAATGGCGTTATGAACCAAGAAGGGAGAAGGATAAAGGGAGAAGGGTTGGCAGACGGAGTGCCGGCTCCCCCTTCACTGTTCTCCCTTTCCCCTTCTCAACGATTTTTAGGTCTTGTCGAGTACGAACCTACTTGGCGTGCAATGCAGCAATTCACTTCCTTGCGCACCACAACAGCGCCCGATGAAATCTGGCTGTTGCAACATCCATCTACTTTCACACAGGGCCAAGCTGGAAAACCGGAGCATTTGCTCAACGCGCATAATATCCCGGTGATAAAAATAGATCGCGGCGGACAAATAACCTACCATGGCCCAGGTCAGCTCGTTGCATATCTTCTGCTGGATTTGCGTCGCTGGAAAATCAATGTGCGAGAATTGGTAAGACTCATGGAGCAAGCAGTGATCAATTTGTTGGCAGAACACAACATCGTCGCACAGGGTCGTGTAGATGCGCCGGGTGTATACGTCAAAGATGCAAAGATCGCCGCACTTGGCTTAAAGATTCGTAATGGCTGCTGCTATCATGGACTCTCATTGAACGTGGACATGGACTTGACCCCATACTCTTTCATCAACCCTTGTGGCTATGAAGGTTTACGCGTAACACAATTGAAAGACTTCGGAATTGAAACTCCACTTCGCGAGTTGGAACAACTTCTTGCAAGCGAACTTACCTCTCTGTTGCAACACCACCTTAAATACAAAAACGCCCTATAAAATATTTTCTTCAATCCTCAGACTAAGCAGGTGTTCTCCTGAATACAAATTGGCTTTTTCCAAGATTTTTTGCTTCATACATTGCCTGGTCAGCAAGTCGAAGTAAAGTTGCCGGTGTAATTGCATCGCCGGGATAACGTGCTATACCCATGCTACACCCGACCTTTTCAACAGTTCCGTTAAAATTAAATGAAAGAGATTGCACTAAACGAACAATGCGGTCAGCGACTATTGACACCTCATCATCGCTAGTATTGTTTAGCAACAAGGCGAATTCGTCCCCGCCGATTCGATACAGCACTTCATTGCGCCGCAATTGAGATGAAACAGTTTGCGCAATTTGCTTGAGCACCACGTCACCGCAAATGTGGCCATGCAAGTCGTTGATGGGTTTGAAATCATCCAGATCAAACATCAGCAAGGCAACTCGTGATCCATCACGCTCCGCTTGTGCTATGAGACGCTCCAAATCCAGATCAAAGCGCCGGCGATTAAAGATAGAAGTCAAAGAGTCATGTTCTGCATTCAATTCTGCAGTCAGCAAAACCTTTTGTTCCTCAGTTTGATCTTCAAATATTATAAATCGTCCGAGGTAACCGCTATTGTTTGGCGCCAATACAACGTTGGAAATGATGCGCAATATGCGTCCGTCTTTCAGAGAAATAAATTTCGGCTCAGTGAGCTTGCGTGATGCAAGAATTTCAGCGATCGTTCGTAGAAAAATATCTGCTTCAGCAACAACTTGGCCGGCATGCAACAACAAAGCATCATTCTTCATGCCTATCAGTTGATCGCTTTGGTCAAACTGAAACATTCTGCGGAAAGCAACATTGCAGTACTGTATTTGAGTGCGGTCGGCAAAAATTACACCGATGGGCATGGTAGCGAGCAAGGTTGAAAGTGTCGATTTCTCATTTTTGAGCGCTTCAAGATTGGCCGCTTGCTCATCCCTGTTGCGGATCAATGTTTGAGCCATGCCTTGAAAGCTGCTGATGAGTTGCGATACCTCGTCTTTGCCGCGCAAAGATATTGGAACCGGATAATCCAAATTACCCTTGGCGATTTCCTGTGCGGTTTTGGATAAATTAACGAGCGGGCTCATCAACCGTCGAATTTGAATAAAGAAAGGAAGCATCAATAGCGTGAACCAAAATAATGCGACAAATAAACTTTCTTGAATCAAATTTGATCTGGCTTGCGCGATGTCATCTGTGCGCACACCCATACGCACCGTGCCTAAAAGCTGATCTCCATGAATGACCGGGAGAACGGTGTTATAGCAATGATCGGGATTGCTTGAATTGAAACTGGTATCGATTTTCGGATGAACTTCTCCAACTTTGTAAACTACAGACCCGATATTGTCTTTAAGTTGAAAATTGCACAGAGGCAGTTTGGATTGGATATCTATCATCCTCGATTGCAACAACACCAAGTCGCGCTCAAAAATAGGATCGGCCAAAACACGACTCAATAAATAATTACTGCTACGCAAGTTTGATTCAGCCTGGCGGACAAAGTATTCCTGGACCAAATATACTTGGCTGACCAGAATTGCCGCAAGACTCAGTCCTACAATCAATGTCAATGAGAGGAACAGTTTAAATTGTATAGAATGTCGGCACGACTGCAGAAGATTTGAAAACATATCTAAATTTCCGTTGTTGATTTCAAACTGAAGTGATCCGGCAATTACAACAATACAGCAACTGCTATCACCCACCTTCAATCATTTTTAAGTAAAAATAAGAAAATTCAAACGTACACTTTAAAGCAAGCAACTTATGTTAGATCTGAGGAACAAAATACATTCTCAAAATTAGCTCAGATTATGCCTTTTTATATCTTCCTTAGAAATAGACCAAATTATCTAGATAGTTTTTAAATAGTACTAGTCCTTTTGAACCGTTGCATATTCGACTTGCAGACTAATTTATTGTATATATTGGTATTTTATTTAGGAGTTGATTGTAAAGGCTTCCAGTGCGAAGGTCAATCCATGGTGCGCAGGAATGATTATCGGGTTATCGCTTGTCTGGAAAATAAACAGCCCTACAAAAAAACTCAGAACGGTAATGAAAATGCTCGCAAAGAAAGCGGTCCAGAATCCGGAAACCTTGAAGCCGGACACCATTGACGACACCAA
>CAIRAO010000099.1 GCA_903876625.1 uncultured Gallionellaceae bacterium
CTCCACTGTATTGCCTGAGTTCGTTGGTCTGACAATCGCAGTGCATAACGGTAAGCAGCATATTCCGGTGTACATTTCTGAAAATATGGTCGGACACAAACTCGGCGAATTTTCTTTGACCCGCACCTTCAAAGGGCATGCTGCTGATAAAAAAGCAGTAGCCAAGAAATAAGGAGCCATGATGAGCACAACAGCAGTTATTAAAGGTGTTCGCCTGTCGGCGCAAAAAGGTCGTCTGGTCGCCGATCAGATTCGTGGCCTGCCCGTAGACAGAGCGCTGCAGATTCTTTCATTCAGCCCTAAAAAAGGTGCTGGCATTATCAAAAAGGCCTTGGAGTCTGCTATTGCAAACGCCGAGCATAATGATGGTGCAGATATTGATGAGCTTAAAGTCGCGACTATCTATATCGACAAGGCAACTTCCTTGAAGCGCATGATTGCTCGCGCCAAAGGCCGCGGCAATGGTATCGAAAAGCAGACCTGTCACATTACGATTACGGTTGGGAGCTAAACATGGGACAGAAAATTCATCCAATCGGATTCCGGTTGAGCGTACAAAAAAATTGGACTTCGAAATGGTATTCAAATAGCAAGCACTTTTCAGAGTTGCTGCTGAAAGACATCGAAGTTCGCGAGTTCTTGAAGAAGAAGCTGGCCGGAGCTGGTGTATCTAAAATTATAATCGAGCGTCCTGCAAAGAATGCGAAAGTGACGATTTACACAGCACGTCCTGGTGTCGTCATTGGTAAAAAAGGCGAAGACATCGAAGCGCTACGCAATGAGTTGAAAAAACGCATGGGTTTGCCAGATGTGGGTTTGAACATCGAAGAAGTGCGCAAGCCTGAGATCGATGCGCAACTGATCGCTGACTCAATCACTCAGCAATTGGAAAAACGTATCATGTTCCGCCGTGCCATGAAACGCGCGATGCAAAATGCGATGCGTCTGGGCGCTCTTGGTATAAAAATCATGAGTTCGGGTCGTTTGAATGGGATAGAAATCGCGCGTACTGAATGGTATCGCGAAGGACGTGTGCCACTACATACTCTTCGTGCAGATATTGATTACGGTACATCTGAAGCGCTGACAACCTATGGTTTGATCGGTGTGAAAGTTTGGGTGTACAAGGGTGAGCAAACTGGTCAACAAGATGCAGCTGCACCGGTCGCGGCAGAACCGGAAAAGAAAGTAAGAAAGTCGGGAGCTAAACATGCTACAGCCAGCTAGAAGAAAGTACCGTAAAGAGCAAAAGGGCCGTAACACTGGCGTTGCGACACGCGGAAACACAGTAAGTTTTGGTGAATTCGGACTTAAGGCCGTGGCGCGTGGTCGTTTGACTGCGCGTCAAATCGAAGCCGCTCGTCGCGCGATGACGCGTCACATCAAGCGTGGTGGCCGTATTTGGATCCGTATATTCCCGGATAAGCCTATTTCACAAAAACCGGCTGAAGTGCGTATGGGTAACGGTAAAGGTAATCCTGAGTACTACGTAGCCGAGATTCGGCCAGGCAAAATGTTGTACGAGATGGACGGCGTGGATGAGACTTTGGCGCGCGAAGCGTTTAAATTGGCTTCGGCTAAATTGCCAATCGCCACTACATTTGTAGTTAGACAGGTAGGGACATAATTATGAAGGCGAGCGAACTGAAAGCTAAATCCGCGGCAGACTTGCAACAAGAGTTGCTGTCGCTGAACAAGGCGCAATTCGGCCTGCGTATGCAGGTGGCCACCCAGCAATTGAGCAATACTAGTCAATTGAAAAAGGTGCGCCGTGATATTGCGCGCGTTAAAACGATTTTGACTGAAAAAGGTGCCCAGCAATGAGTGCAACGAATTTAAAACGCACACTGACCGGCACAATTGTCAGTGACAAGATGGATAAAACGGTGACTGTGTTGATCGAACGCAAGGTGAAACATCCTGTCTTGGGTAAGATAATCAGTGTTTCCAAAAAATACCACGCACATAATGAAAACAACGAGTTTCATCAAGGCGATGTGGTTACTATTGAAGAGACGCGTCCGATTTCAAAGACCAAGAGTTGGCGTGTTGCCAAGCTGGTTGAAAAGGCAGATGTGGCTTAATTGACCAAAAGCAATTAACAATTGCAAAATAAATGCAATTAGTGCTTGTGCTTTCTAGCAAGTTTAATTAGAATGCGCGGCTTCGTTTCACCGTCGCTTGCGGCGGCCTAACCCGAACGGGTTCCAAGACTAGCCGCCATAAGCGGTCAAAGTTGGAGATTTTAAAATGATACAAATGCAGTCAGTTTTGAATGTTGCCGATAATACCGGCGCGCGCTCTGTTATGTGCATCAAGGTGCTTGGCGGTTCCAAGCGTCGCTATGCGGCTATTGGTGACGTTATTAAAGTCAGCATCAGGGATGCAGCACCACGTGCTCGCGTTAAAAAAGGCGAAGTGTACAGCGCAGTTGTTGTGCGTACAGCCAAAGGTGTGCGTCGTGCTGATGGTTCGTTGATCAAGTTTGATGGTAATGCAGCCGTATTGCTGAACAACAAACTCGAGCCAATAGGGACACGTATATTTGGTCCAGTTACTCGTGAATTGCGTAATGAGCGCTTCATGAAAATTGTGTCGCTGGCTCCGGAAGTGCTGTAAAGCGAGTAAGGAAAAAACATGCGCAAGATTAATAAAAACGATGAGGTGATCATCATTGCCGGTAAAGACAAAGGTAATCGAGGTAGCGTGCTGAACGTCCTGGATGACAAAGTACTGGTTAGTGGCGTCAACAAAGTTAAGAAGCATCAAAAGCCTAATCCGGTGAAGGGTGTGGCGGGTGGTATCGTAGAAATTGAGAAGCCAATTCATATTTCTAACGTTGCTATTTACAACGCGGCTACCAAAAAAGCTGATCGCGTTGGTGTTAAGTCTCTGGAAGACGGCCGCAAGGTTCGTGTATTTAAATCCAGTGGCGAAGTGATTGCCTAAGGGGTAAGTAGAACATGGCTCGTTTATACGATTACTACAAAACATCAGTGACTAAAGATCTGATGAAGAAGTTTGGCTACAAGTCAGTGATGGAAGTGCCTCGCATCGAAAAAATCACTCTGAACATGGGAGTGGGTGAGGCTGTAGCTGACAAGAAGGTGATGGATCATGCAGTAGCTGATATGCAGAAAATCGCAGGTCAAAAACCCGTGGTGACTAAATCAAAGAAATCCATTGCGGGTTTCAAGATTCGTGAAAACTATCCGGTTGGCTGCAAGGTGACTTTGCGCCGCGAAAGGATGTACGAATTTCTGGATCGTCTGGTTACTGTTGCGATTCCCCGTATTCGCGACTTCCGCGGTATCTCGGGCAAGTCGTTTGACGGACGTGGCAATTACAACATGGGCGTTAAAGAGCAGATCATTTTCCCTGAGATCGAATACGACAAGATTGATATGTTGCGCGGTATGAATATTACTATTACGACAACAGCGAAAACCGATGAAGAAGCCAAAGCACTTTTGCTGGCATTCAAATTCCCATTGAAGAACTGAGGGCGATATGGCTAAAGTATCCATTATAAATCGTGAGCAAAAACGCCGTGAAGTGGTGAAGAAGTTTGCTGCTAAGCGTACGGCATTGGAAGCAATCGCAACTAACGTCTCACTGACTGAAGAAGAGCGTTTTGCTGCACGTCAAAAGATTCAGGCTTTGCCGCGAAATTCAAGTCCGGTTCGTTTGCGTAATCGTTGCGCGTTGACAGGACGTCCGCGCGGTGTGTTTAGCAAGTTTGGTTTGGGTCGCACGAAATTGCGTGAATTCGCAATGCGCGGCGAGATTCCAGGTGTAGTCAAGGCGAGCTGGTAAGGGTGAATTTATGAGTATGAGTGATCCGATCTCCGACATGTTGACGCGTATTCGTAACGCGCAGATGGCGGAAAAAGTAACAGTAGTAATGCCATCTTCCAAGCTTAAAGCAGCTATTGCTAAAGTATTGAGTGATGAGGGTTATGTGGATGGCTTTAAGGTTATTGACAAGGATGGTAAGCCATCTCTGGAGATAGGCTTGAAGTATTACGCTAATCGTCCAGTGATTGAAACCATACAGCGAGTGAGTCGCCCAGGTTTGCGCGTTTACAAAGGTAGCGAAGATATACCAAAAGTGATGAATGGTATGGGTATCGCAATTGTTTCAACCTCCAAAGGTTTGATGACAGATCACAAAGCACGTGCCAATGGCATCGGTGGCGAAGTTCTGTGCATCGTCGCGTAACGGAGGAAATATGTCTAGAGTAGCTAAAAATCCTATTGTTGTTCCAACTGGCATTGAAGTGACATTGGCGGCGCATAAAATCTCCGTCAAGGGCCCCAAGGGAACATTGAATCAGGCATTAAATAGCGATGTGGTTGTCGAGCGTCAGGGTGATACCTTGTTGTGCAAGGCTACTAACGATTCGCAGCAGGCTAATGCACAGTCAGGTACGGTTCGTGCACTTGTTGCCAATATGATCGTTGGTGTAACGCAAGGTTTTGAGCGTAAACTTTCCTTGGTCGGAGTGGGTTATCGTGCTCAGGCCGCAGGTGACTCGCTGAATTTAACTTTGGGATATTCTCACCCGGTTGTGCACAAGATGCCGGCTGGAGTGAAAGTTGCAACCCCAACACAGACCGACATCGTATTGACTGGAACTGATAAGCAACAAGTTGGGCAGGTTGCTGCTGAAATTCGTGCGTATCGTGAACCTGAGCCATACAAGGGTAAGGGTGTACGTTATGCAGATGAAGTGGTAATTCTGAAAGAAACCAAGAAGAAATAATCGAGGCTGATATGTTGAACAAGAATGAAGCGCGTCAGCGCAGAGCACGCAAAACCCGTGCAAAAATTGCTGATCAAAAGACAGTACGTTTGGCGATTCACCGTACTAACTTGCATATTTATGCCCAAGTTATTTCCGCAGATGGCGGAAAAGTACTGGTGAGTGCATCAACTGCTGAGGCTGAAGTACGTAAGGAAGTGGCTAATGGCGGTAATGCAGCAGCGGCAGCGGTTGTTGGAAAGCGTATAGCAGAAAAAGCTAGAAGCGCTGGCGTAACTGCTGTAGCGTTTGATCGTTCCGGTAATAAATATCATGGTCGCATCAAGGCGCTGGCTGAAGCTGCGCGCGAACATGGTCTTAAGTTCTAATAGAGGAAATCATGGCTAAAGCTCAAGGAAAAGGTCAGCAGCAAGTAGAAGAACGCGGTGACGGCCTCATCGAAAAGATGATTGCAGTGAACCGTGTGACCAAAGTGGTAAAAGGTGGTCGTATCATGGGTTTTGCTGCGTTGACCGTAGTGGGTGATGGTGACGGCAGTATCGGCATGGGCAAAGGAAAGTCTAAAGAAGTTCCAGTTGCCGTGCAAAAAGCCATGGAAGAATCTCGCCGCAAGTTGACCAAAGTTAATTTAAAGAATGGCACGTTGCATCATGCTGTTATTGGTCGCCACGGTGCAGCCAAGGTATACATGCAGCCAGCCTCCGAAGGTACGGGAATTATTGCAGGTGGTGCGATGCGCGCAGTGTTTGAGGCAGCGGGTGTGCGTAATGTATTGGCTAAATGTATTGGCTCAAGTAATCCATATAACGTTGTGCGTGCGACATTGAATGGCTTGAAGGCGTTGAACTCTCCAGCCGAGATCGCTGCCAAGCGCGGAAAAACAGTGGAAGAAATTCAGGGGTAATCATGGCAACGGCTAAGACATTAAAAGTTACTCAAATAAAGAGCGTGATCGGCACGAAGGAGTCACATCGTGCATGCATTCGCGGCTTAGGGTTGCGTCGTTTGAACCAAACGGTTGAAGTGGAAGACACTCCGGCGGTTCGCGGCATGATTAATAAAGTGTATTACTTGGTTAAGTGGGAGGCGTAAGTGCAACTCAATCAAATTAAGCCGGCTGATGGCTCTAAGCACTCGAAACGTCGCGTTGGTCGCGGTATTGGTTCCGGTTTGGGTAAGACTGCAGGGCGTGGACATAAAGGTCAAAAGTCCCGTTCAGGCGGCTTTCATAAAGTCGGTTTCGAAGGCGGTCAGATGCCTTTGCAACGCCGTTTACCTAAGCGTGGATTCGTATCATTGACACGTAACGACACAGCACAAGTACGTTTGTCTGATTTGGAAAGTTTGCCTGTTGATTCAATCGACTTGTTGGCGTTAAAGCAAGCGGGTGTCGTTCCGGGAATTGCGCTAGCTGCAAAGGTTATCATGGCAGGCGAAATCAAGCGCGCCGTTAAGTTGCAAGGTTTGTTGTTGACCAAGGGTGCGCGCGCTGCAGTGGAAGCTGCTGGCGGAAGCATCACTGAATAAGGGTAGTTTGTGAGCGAAACCACCAAGGGCGTTAAAGCAAACAAATACGGTGATCTAAGCCGGCGTTTGTGGTTTTTACTTGGCGCCTTGATTGTTTATCGAATTGGTGCTCACATTCCGGTGCCGGGAATAGATCCGACCGTATTGGCGCAGTTGTTCAAGACGCAAAAGGGCGGCATTCTGGGCATGTTTAACATGTTCTCTGGCGGTGCGCTGTCTCGGTTTACAATTTTTGCCTTGGGTATCATGCCATATATCTCGGCATCGATCATTATGCAGTTGGCCGCAATAGCTGTGCCAACGTTGGAGCAATTGAAGAAAGAAGGCGAAGCTGGGCGTCGCAAGATAACTCAGTACACTCGTTACGGAACTTTGGTACTGGCGTTGTTCCAGTCGTTTGGAATTTCGGTGGCGTTGCAATCGCAAGCGGGTTTGGTTCCTCATCCTGGTTCGATGTTTCAGTTAACCACTGTTATTACATTGGTTACCGGAACAATGTTCCTGATGTGGCTAGGAGAACAGATTACTGAGCGAGGTTTGGGCAATGGTATTTCGCTGATCATATTTGCAGGTATTGCTGCTGGCTTGCCCAATGCGATTGGCAATACTTTGGAAATGGCAAGAACAGGAGCGTTCTCTATACCGCTGGTGCTGTTCTTGATGATAGGCGCATTTGGTATCACAGCTTTAGTGGTGTTTGTTGAGCGCGGCCAGCGTAAGATTTTAGTGAATTATGCCAAGAGACAAGTAGGCAATAAAGTATATGGTGGGCAAAGTTCACATTTGCCGCTGAAGTTGAATATGGCTGGTGTGATTCCTCCAATTTTTGCTTCAAGTATTATTTTGTTCCCGGCAACATTGGCGGGTTGGTTTGGTGCAGGACAAGGCATGACTTGGTTGAAGGATGTGAGTGAAAAACTCTCTCCCGGGCAACCGATCTATGTACTTTTCTATGCCGCAGCAATTGTGTTTTTCTGTTTCTTTTATACGGCGCTGGTGTTTAGCCCGAAAGATACAGCTGATAATTTGAAGAAAAGCGGTGCGTTTTTGCCAGGGATTCGTCCTGGTGAACAAACTGCGAAATATATCGAGAAGATTATGTTACGCCTGACTTTGGTCGGTGCTGTCTACATCACCTTGGTGTGTTTGTTGCCGGAGTTTTTGGTGGTTAAGTGGAATGTACCGTTTTATTTTGGTGGAACATCTTTGTTGATCTTGGTTGTGGTCACAATGGATTTTATGGCGCAGGTTCAGTCATACATGATGTCGCACCAGTATGAAAGTTTATTGAAGAAAGCCAATTTCAAAGGCGGGTTGACGCGCTGATGGCTAAAGAAGATGTCATACAGATGCAGGGTGAAATACTGGAAGCCCTGCCAAATGCAACTTTTCGGGTGAAATTGGAAAACGGCTTTGTGGTACTGGGTCATATTTCGGGCAAGATGCGTATGCACTATATCCGTATTCTGCCGGGTGACAAAGTTACCGTTGATGTATCGCCATACGATTTGAGCAGGGCGCGCATTGTGTTCCGCGCCAAGTAAATGAAGTGGTAGTAACAGGTTTAGGAGAACGAAATGAAAGTTCAAGCATCAGTAAAGAAGGTTTGCCGTAATTGCAAAATCATTCGGCGCAATCGGGTGGTTCGCGTAATTTGCAGTAGCGATCCACGCCATAAACAACGCCAGGGCTGATTGAAATCAATCGCTGCTGGATGATATAATTTAAGACTTTTGAACGATAGGGTAGCTGCATGGCTCGTATTGCAGGTGTAAACATTCCAAATCATCAACACGCCGTGATCGCACTAACTGCGATCTATGGTATTGGCAAGACGCGCGCAAGTAAAATTTGTGTTGCGGCAGGCGTTGCCACTTCAACCAAAGTAAAAGATGTCAGCGATACTGACATGGAAAAACTTCGCGATGAAGTAGCCAAGTTTACGGTGGAAGGTGATTTGCGTCGTGAAATTTCCATGAACATCAAGCGATTGATGGACTTGGGTTGTTATCGTGGTTTGCGCCATCGTCGCGGCTTGCCGTGTCGTGGTCAGCGTACCCGCACAAATGCGCGTACTCGCAAGGGACCGCGCAAGTCTATCGCCGGTGCGAAGAAGTAATTTAATAGAGGATTTGAGACATGGCTAAGCCCAGCACCAGAGTGCGTAAGAAAGTCAAAAAAAATGTAGCCGAGGGGATTGCCCACGTGCATGCTTCATTTAATAACACCATTGTGACTATTACTGACCGTCAGGGCAATGCGCTGGCTTGGTCTACCAGTGGTGGCAATGGTTTTAAGGGTTCGCGTAAAAGCACTCCGTTCGCTGCTCAGATCGCAGCTGAGACTGCCGGAAAAGCGGCTGTTGAGTGCGGCGTAAAGAACCTAGAAGTGCGCATCAAAGGCCCGGGCCCTGGTCGCGAATCTGCGGTACGTGCTCTGAACGCTGCCGGTTTTAAAATTACGAGCGTTTCAGATATCACTCCGGTACCGCATAACGGTTGCCGTCCGCCGAAAAAGCGTCGTATCTAATTGTAGGGAGTATAAATCTTGGCTAGAAATCTTGATCCAAAGTGCCGTAAGTGTCGTCGCGAAGGCGAAAAATTGTTTCTTAAGGCTGAAAAATGTTTTACTGACAAGTGTGCGGTGGAACGTCGTGCCTACCCACCCGGCCAGCATGGACAAAAGAAGAATACACGCCAGTCAGAGTATGGTGGTCAGTTGCGTGAAAAACAAAAGTTACGTCGTATGTATGGCGTGATGGAAGGTCAGTTCCGTCTGACTTACAAGCGCGCAGAAGCGTCTCGCGGTATTACAGGTGAAAGCCTGTTGCAAATTTTAGAGTCGCGCTTGGACAATGTTTCTTATCGTATGGGATTCGGTGCTTCTCGTTCAGAAGCTCGCCAAGTAGTAAGACACAACTCCATTTTGGTCAATGGCAAACGCGTCAATATTCCTTCTTATCAAGTGCGTCCGGGAGATGTGGTTGAGGTTGCAGAAAAATCAAAATCACAATTGCGTGTCACTGCCGCCCTGAAAGCAGCAGAGCAACGTGGTTTCCCTGAATGGATCGAGGTGGATGTAAAAGCGTTGAAAGGTACTTATAAAGCCTTGCCACAGCGCTCTGAACTGCCAGCGACGATTAACGAGCACCTCGTAGTCGAGTTGTATTCTAAGTAATCCACCCGGAGTAAGAATATGTCTTATAACAATTTGCTGAAGCCCCGTATTATTGATGTGCATAGAATTTCTGCTACCCAGGCACGGGTAGTGATGGAGCCGTTTGAGCGTGGTTATGGCCATACCTTGGGCAATGCTTTGCGCCGCATATTATTGTCGTCGATGCCAGGCTCGGCTGTGACCGAAGTTAAGATCGCTGGTGTATTGCACGAGTACTCATCAATTGATGGCGTCCAAGAAGATGTCGTTGAAATTTTGCTTAATTTAAAGGGTTTGGTTCTCAAGTTGCATAATGCACGCGAAACCACATTGCACCTGAAAAAATCCGGTGCAGGCGTCGTTACTGCTGCTGACATTGAAACGAATTCAGACACTGAAGTGGTTAATCCTAATCATGTGATCGCTCATCTTACAGCAGGCGGTAAGTTAGAAATTGAGATCAAGGTTGAGCAAGGCCGTGGATATGTTTCAGCAATTTCCCGTCAACAACCGGGTGAAACCCGTGCTGTTGGCCATATCGCTCTGGATGCCTCTTTCAGCCCGATTTCTCGCGTAAGCTACTCGGTTGAAAGTGCCCGTGTTGAACAGCGTACCGATCTTGACAAGCTGATCATGGACATCGAAACTAACAGTGCAATTGATCCGGAAGAATCTATCCGTTATGCGGCACGCATTTTGGTTGATCAGTTCTCCGTATTCGCTGCGTTGGAAGGTACTCCTGCACCCGTTGAGAAACCACAAGCTCCTAAAGTTGACCCGATGCTATTGCGTCCGGTTGACGATTTGGAATTGACTCCACGTTCTTCGAATTGCCTCAAAGCACAAAGCATTCATTACATCGGTGATCTGATTCAGCACAATGAAGCTGACCTGTTACGCACACCGAATTTGGGTCGCAAATCGCTGAACGAAATTAAGCAAGTACTGGCA
>CAIRAO010000100.1 GCA_903876625.1 uncultured Gallionellaceae bacterium
GATAATTTAGAGTTATTAATTTAGCCGGTTGACGACTACCACGAGATACCGACAAAAAAGCACCCCTACCTTATTAAGAACCAAAAGGAAAATATAGTACTGAAGCACTTTATAAAATGGCGAACTAATAAATATATTTTTAATACATGTTATATACTATTTGAGCATCAATCAACCAAATATTTGGTCTATGTATTTTCATATTTCCTGATATTGGCAGTTTATATCGGCCTTGAACTGCTTGAAAAAATAAGCAAAATCTTATCGACAAATTGATTGAATTATTCTTGAACCGGTTTGACGGGGAGACAAACGCGCATCGTCAATAACAGAATTCTGTGGTTGGATATGGGATTAGTCAGACGTCGTAGATAGATAACTGACTCATCCAAAATGGTTTGGAAAATGTCCATGATGGGAACCCTCTCTATTTAATAATTAGCTGATATTTGAATTTTTGAATAATGACATTAAACTGACACTGACTGTTTATTTAGTGTCTACTATCAGCGTAAGTGCCGTATTATTTGGCGTCCCCAAGTCGATTTGGCGAAATCCCCAGCATCAGCGTATCAAGCCATTGTAAAGTTTTACGCAAACTTATCAGCTAGATACAGTATTTATATCTCGAATATACTGACTGACAGTTAATAATCGAGAGCTAATAAGTCGAGAAGAGACCATAACCGAATAGAATTCCTAGCAGTTAACCTCCCCTCTTCCTCGGACTAAAGTGACTGCCCCTTTCGGCTTAAAATCATATTCAGATATGTCCCAATATGTGCCACAAGTAAAGTATTCGGATAACTCCACCAGGTTTCCCATGAAGACAACCGCTCGGATTGTTCACTTCACTTCATCAATTTCAGCAGCAAGCCGTGGAAGTCGTTCGGCAATAAACCGCTTATTTTTAATCAGTGATTTAAGCTTGTCAGGATTAATCGCTTCGTAGATCTCTGCGCCATGTTTTCTGGCGAACATGCCAGCGGGGCTTCGTGCGGTTTCGGAGATTTTTTCGATGGCTTTAAGCGCGATCTTTTCGTCCCGCTTGGCGGCTTCGACCAAGTAGCATTCCGCCACATTGATAGACAACGTCACCTGCCTTAATCCGGCAGCATTTTGTTTATCGATAATACTTCGAAAATTCTCAACACGACTGATTAGAACATCAATCGGATGCATCACCAAAAACGGATGCCCGTCAGCATCTATTTCTACGGCACGACGTTTGATTCCCTCGGTATCCATCGTGCCCACATGGTGAATCACATCGATATTCAAAAACTCCTGCTCCCCCACAGGTAGTAACACTTGCCCTACAATGATCGTCATTGATTTTTTTGGCGGATACTTGGCGATACCACCAACTGCTTTCGAGATCAATGCGACATGGCTTCTGTCGCCAAGAATATCCGTATCTTTGCTGATGGCGGGCGAACCTTCTTGCAACAAGGTGTCGATTTTGTAATACGACAACCAAAAAATGAGCGACTGCCCGCCCACCAAGATTGTGTCTCTTGGCAGATTTTTAAGCACAGCATCAAGCTTGGTCACTGAAAATGCGATTTCAGTTTTATCTTTCACTCAATACTCGCTGCTTTTAAACTTTGCCCGTCCACGGCACTTGGCTGCCATATTGCCAAATAGAAAAGCATCTGAAGAATTCGCCTTACCTTTGGCTACTTCCGCGAAAAAAGCATTGCGCTTATCATTCTTCTCTGCAAGCAACTTATCCTGGATACCAACACCCAGTTTGGTAGCCATTTTGTTCAGGTCATTGCGACTTGCCACGCACAAGGTTTTCATTGCACCAACAGTAGAGATTTCGCCATTCTTCATGTCGATGAGCACATCGCGCTTTGCCTGATCGTCAAGTTTACAGCCGCCGGTCAAATTCCAGTATTCATCCGCTGACAGCAGGTAAGCGAACACACTGCCATTTTTGGTAATTTCTACAGGTGTGCTTGCGACAGAATTAAAGACCTGTCCCAGACGATTTTTCATTTCTTTTGCGGTGTATGTTTGCATTGTGAGGTTACAATATAGCTAAAGTAGCTACTTTGTCAATTGTATCGTGCTGAACACTATAATTAAATGTAAATCTATCAGTGGGAAATACAGAAGATTACTCATGAGGCTCTTATAACTGAAGCAGAGGCCGAAGCCATATTACTTCAACTTGAGTTTGGTAAAACTTAAGACCTATAAAACACGTGCCAAGCATTTACTAACTGGCAACCTTGTCAACCCAGATGGACAAACCTTTCTTGGAAATGGAAATTACTATCGCCTTGGCACAAAAGCCGTAAAAGCGGAGTGCGTTAAAGGAGTTGTATTGCACAAGTTGGCTGATGATTTGAAATCAGATGCATTTGTATCTGCCTTGGTAAAGGAAACAAGGAATGCAGCATCTAAAACAAACGATGGTGGCGAGTATGAAAAAACAAATAAAGATATCCGTGCCATTGCAACTAAAATAGAAAAGCTAACGAATATGTTGACTTAAAAAACCGTAACGGAGCCATATTGCGAAAGATTGAAAGCCTTGAGCAAGAGCGATTAGCAATTCAAAGCGGTCTGGAAAAACCAAACTTGCTATGAAACAAGCTCAGGCTTTACGTAATATTGAAGAAATAGATGTTAGCGCGATACTTAGTGGAATTGCAGACAGTGTTGACGAACAAGATCGCGATGATTTAAATGAAATACTACGCGGTTTAATAGACCGTATCGTATTCGACCACGCCAGCTTAGACTGTTGTATTCATTACTGAATACCCGTCAAGACTGGGGATTTATTGGCGTCCCCAACGAGATTCGAACTCGTGTTATCGCCGTGAAAGGGCGTTTCAACTGTTTTTTGGTTATTCATAAAAAACAATAACATTTATTACTTTCATTAACTTACATCATCGCTCATACTCCTCGTTTTCCCCTTTTTACCCTCGTTATCAGTATAATTGGCCCGCGAATGGCCCGCGAATTAAAAAGGAGACGATAATGCCTACCGAAAATCTTACACCGAAGTCCATCAACAAATACGGCGATGAAGCAGCAACAACGGACAAAGCAATCGAATTGCGCGATACCAAAATTGCCGGACTAATCTGCCGCATTCATCCAGCAGGACGAAAAGTGTTTGTTCTGGTAACAAAAAGCAAGGCCGAAGGTCGCAGATGGAAGCGCTTGGGAGTATTCCCGCAAATGACGATTGAGATGGCGAGGGAGGCGTGCTTAAAGATTCTGGGCGCAGAAACGGAAAAGAAAGTATTTCCAGATCGTAGCGTTGGCAAGCAAACTCTCCGAACCTTCGCTGAGCGCGATCGCGAACAAATAAATTTGCGTACACACCGGAAGAGTACCGCTGAACGTGCTGTTGAAGACGCTGAACGAATCCTAGAGAACGATTGGTCAGACTTGCTCGACCTTCCGATGAGAGACATAAGCAGAAAGCAAATCGAAAAGATTCAATCTCAACTCTTGCGAGATGGAGATGCACCCGCAACAGTTAACCGGAAAAGCACGGTGCTGCGCGGCATCCTTTCGCGTGCTATTAAATCTGGCGACTTACTTATCCATCCGATGGACGGATTGGAAGCGCTACGGGTAGTGACCGATGAAAAGCCACGTATGCTAACGGACGCAGAGCGTGGAAGGCTGTACGGCCTTATAGATGCTTGGGCTGTTAATTACGATGCCGACAAGGTTTACCATCCAACAGAGTTCAACCTTAAACCTGAACACGGCACGGCAATTTATATTTTGCTCAACACTGGTGCTCGAATGGGAGAGTTGAGAGGATTGCGAACTGTGGACACCGAAAAGCGCATGGTGACGATTCGCGCCACAACCAGCAAAGTATCGAAAGAGCGCAACGTGCCAATAAGCACGATACTAGCAGAACGTCTCGCCACGCATAAGACTTGGAGCGCACCAACGCGCAGGGAATGGGACACTATCATGCGCCACGCTCATATAACCGACTTCACCCCGAAGGATTGCCGTTCTGATTTTTGTAGTCGTTTGGCGAACAGCGGAGTGCCAATGCATATCGTCTCTAAATTGGCAGGCCATTCCACGATCGTAATTACAGCGAAGTATTACACGCACATCGTCGAAGGCGATACTCGCGATGCTGTTGATAGGTTCTAGCATAGGGTAGCCTGCTCTGCCCCAAGAAGTCTGGCCTAGCACATGCCTCGCCAGTGCATTTCCTACAATTTACGGGTACTGGCGAACTAAAATTGAGGCTCCGCCCATTGGTAAACTTTCCCTTCGTAAAAAACGACTCTTCCACCGTTCTGGTAATCCCAAATAGTAAAGTTGCCACCTCTTACGTTTTGCGGCTCACCTAGTAATGATTGCACCTCGCTGGGATTCAGCTCTTTGGTTAATTTTCTCCAGTTTGGTTTTGATTTCCAGCCTTCGCTCGACGCAGCTGGTTTTTGAACATTGCTCGGCTTAATAAGCAAAGACTCTAGTTTCAACAGCCGCAGCTTTGTCTCTTGCAAATCTTTTTCGAGTTGGTCAATTCTATCGCTATCACTTGCGAACGAATTTGAGACGACTGCTAATGATAAAAATCCAAAGATGATAATTGTTTTAAACATAGTCTCCCTCTCTTCCGGTTGTGGCGTTTGGTAATAATACCAGCGAATATTTGTGATAACGAAGTCATGAGATTTCGTGGATTTCGGTTTTATTAATTATTCTTTTCAAATTCTTTCATAACATCGACAAGCGCCTGTACACTCTCCTTCGGAAGGGCATTATAAGTCGAAGCCCTGAATCCTCCGACGGAGCGGTGTCCCTCAATCGAAATAAACTCCAAAATGTACAAA
>CAIRAO010000101.1 GCA_903876625.1 uncultured Gallionellaceae bacterium
GGCATCGCCGGCGTTAACCGTGCCTACCGGCGCGATCAGCTCAACGTTACCCGGTACCACATTCGGATTCGCCAACAATACGCGAATGCCGCTACCAACCACGGACTGCGTCACGTCCAGCGTGAAGGTACCGGTTTTCGGATCCACCATCATTACCGGAGGCGGAGTGGAAGTTGCTGTCTTCGAGCCATTCCCCGCATCAATATTGCCGTTTGAAGACCACATCAAAATATTGCCGCCTTGCAATGTAAACACGCGCGACTGGTTCACCATGAAATTATCATTGACGAAAGCATTCACATCGCCCCCTGTTACGGAGACTATGCCCAACTGGCTCGCTGGCTTTTTCGGGCTGTTTGTCGGCGCATTGGCCAAACCCGCATTAACACCACCGCCCGGCGTCAGCAAATTTATATCTCCTCCACGCTGGGTCTTGATCTGGCTATAGTAAAGACTGATATCGCCCTTATAATTACCGCCCGGAAACAGCGTGGCGATCGCGTCATATCCCGGCTGATAATTTCCCGTACTCACAGCATTCGTTCCTGACTGCGCCAATTCATCGAATAACACCTGGTTGACGAAGCTTGCCTGCAAATCTTTCTGCATGGAAGTATAGTCGGCGAATGCCTGTGCAGGGCTGACATTCTGGCTAGCAACAAAGATTGACTGCCAGCTCTTCTGCAGGGTTAATGCCTGTGCAGGACTGATGGTATGACTTGCAATCTGGCTAGCAAAGATTGGCAACACATTATTCTGCATGGAGTTGAAGTCGGTGAACGCCTGTGCAGGGCTGGAATTCTGTGAGGCGGCGAAAGTTGCCTTCATGTTATCCGGCATGGAGATGAAGGTAGTGAATGCCTGCGAAGGGCTGACAAACCGAGAGTCAGCGCCGACAAAAGCAAACAGATCAGAGCTGGCTTTAGAGTTCTGGCCGGCTCCATAAGCACTCACAAAAGCAACCAGATCAGCAAAGGCGACAGGGTTCTGGACTGACCCGTATGCGCTGACAAAGGCAATCAGGTCTGCGTTGTAAATGCTGGCGTCTGCCGGGTTGATGTATTTTTTGATGAACCCCTGCGCATCGGTTGATCCCTGTCCGACACCCGCCAACACCGTGACGCTCGCCCCTTGTTGAGGTAACAACGTATTAGTCAGATTTCCTGTTGTTGTCACCCCGTTGTATTGACCAAAATTCACGTTACGTCCAGCCTGGATTACGATCTCTCCCGGGCCTGCTACTGAAGCGATGATAGTCGAAACATCCCTGCCGGAAACAATGCTGGTGGTGTCCTGAGGATTCAAATTTTGCACGTTGAAACTAACGAATTGGACATCCTGACCTGCCTGTATCTGCGCTGACTTCGGCAGGATGAGGGAAGCCACACTTGTCGGACCGGTGATGTTTTCCCCTGCGCTCAAAATTACCGGCTGCACATCCGATGCATGTACCAAACTATGATCACTTTGTACAAATGTCCACAGACTGCCAAAGCCGGAAGAGGGTGTAGGCGTGGTGGGCTGCAAACCACTCAGCGCAGCATCAGACATTAGTAACGACCCGTTCAATTGAATGTTTTGCGACGCAACCAGTTTCAACTCGCCTTGTGTGGAGGGAAACAGGGTGAAGCCGGTGCTGGTGATATTCCCGTTCAGCGCACTCACCTGCAACGACCCCGGATAAACTGAGGCCGCATTGCTAGCTACACCATTGTAATTATCAAGGTAGAAGAAACCATTTGGCGACGTTGTGGAGGTCTTGAAGAAATTAGTCGAAGCGCCGGCTGTCACGTTACCACTCAGGCTGGTCAAGGTAACACCAGTGGTGTCGCCGTAAGTAAAGAAATTACTGTTAGTAACACCACTGCCAACTTGCGAATAACTCACCGGCATGACGGTTGGATTGAATACGGTCGACAACATCAGATTACCTCCGGCACGCAAGTCGAAATTGCCATAATCCATTGCCAGAATAGTAGCCGGTTGATTGCTAACAGCACCTACACCGAGATTGCCACCGGCACGAATCGTACCCTGTCCGTTACCCACATAGAACACACCGCTGTTGATATTGCCATCGGCTGTTACGCTCAGGTTTCCCCCGCCAAGGACGACCGGGAAGGGAGCCGCAGGATTGGTCACATCAATATAACCGGAAGTGGCCGTGGATGCTTCCAAGCTGCTGATATTTCCCCCAGCGGCAACAGTCACATTGCCACCGCCCAATGCGCCGATACCTTGGCGGAAAGAACCAACATTAATCCACCATCCCGGTACCTGAACGCCCCAATAGTTTGGGTCACGCCATTGCCAATCCGTCACCAGCTGGTTGCTCAGTGCGCCGTTGATATCTCCCTTGACCTTGACCGTCAAATTACCACTGTTAGCCCCGTAAGAATAACTAGGCGGGTTAGGGAAATAAAAAGGATTGTTACCGTCTGCTGCTGTACCCGCAGTGTAGATTATCGAATCCCGGCTGCTCAATGTCAGGTTACCGCCTCCTGAAATGTCAATAAATCCGTTGCCTGTGCGGATTTGCTCCATGTTGAAAGTTGGCGTACCCGTGTAGCCCAGACCGTTGGTTGTAAAATTCTCGCTACCGGCAACCAAAACAATGTTGCCGCTTGTAGTCGATTTATTCACAGCCATGACATTTGCGCTGGAAGCATCTGCACCCGCCACCAGGCGGTACGACCAATCGGCTTGAGCCAAAAAGTTTACCTGATCAGTGTTACGGTAAATCGGCGTGAAGCCGTTTATTGGATCGTTATATCCAAATACGCCATTCTGATCAACTATTGGATTGCCACCCGAGTTAAAACCATCCGTTAAAGAGGCTGTTGCAGTACTTGAACCAAAAGTGAGATTGCCACCGGCACGGATGGTCAGAATACCCGCCTCAGTGAGTCCGTCTGTTGTGCCGTCACTGAAACGCCAATTGGTGAAATCCCAATTCGAAGCAAGCGTAATATTACCCGTACTGTCCAGCTCAACGCCAGGCGTCAAATGGATGTTAGACATGCGAGTCGTGCTAATGCCCAATCGCGTCTTGATGGCAGCAGCATAATTATTCGCGAAGATATTAGCATCGGTAAAATAAGCTGATGATGTTCCAACGTACGCTGCTGTAAGCGTAGCGGGTGCCGTATAAACTCTGAAAGCTTCAACCGTAACGTTTGCGTTGTTGCTCACATTAAGACTTGAGCCACCCGAGTTGTAGAGTGCCACATCGGTATAGTTATTAATCTGGGGGGCACGCAACAGGATACTACCACCAGTGTTACCGCTGCCATGCACATCAATCAATTGATTGCCAAGGTCTATTGCACCTACTCTGGTTTCCAAGGTGGCGCTGCCGCCTTTACTGCCCGCACCGGTGGAGTGCGCATCCAGCAGTGCACCAGTATGCAAAGTCAGGTTGCCATTGGCTGCCAGCAGAATACTTCCGCCGTTAGTACCGGAGCTGTCTATCGTGCCATATATATCTATCGTTCCGGCATCGGCTGTGAGATTAAAAGTCTGCGCCTTTGCTCTGACCGTGCCGGGCACATCGGTAGCCAGCACCAGATTTCCGCTACGGATACGCATATCGCGCAAGGTGGTAAAGCCACCCAAAGTCAAGGTGTCATTAAGGTCGGTGAGCGCATTGCCGCTGAGTGAATTTGAATTGAGAAATAACGAGTGTGCATCCAGCGTGAAAGAGCCTTGTGCATTATTCGCATTCGCGGAGCCCTGCAAATTTCCGGCTACCTCCACCGCGCCATTGGCTGCAGTGATGTTGATACTGCCTGCATCGCCTCCAGCTGCTGTGCCATTCACGGCAACCAGAGCGCCACTCTGAATATTGACGCCGCCGTTATCCGCTGTCAGCAAAACAGTTCCGGCTTGCGCGTACATCGTTTGTCCGGATACAGTTTTGCTCATGCCGTTGACTGCAATAATGGAACCAGCACCCATCGTCACACCGTCAGTTGCGGAAGCGCCTGTCGCATGCAGAGTCACCGAGCCTGACGGCAGATCAATAATGCCGTTATCGGTAATGCTCTTGCCAACGATAGTCAGATTGGCATTCAGGGCTTCCGTCGCGGATGCGGCAACCCCCGCAACCGACAGAATCGAAACAACGTCATTGCTCGCGGTAATGCTAAGTTTTGAAGCGTCTGCCCCGGTAATCTGACCGGCCTGCAGCACCAGATTGTGGACATTTGCATTATTGTCTTCAGCATTAAGCGTGATGTTCCCTGTGCCTTGAGCATTGATCTGTTTAGCTGCAGCAAAAGTAACCGTGTCGAACCCGCGAAGCGTTTGACTGCCTCCAGCCAGAGTGATTTGATTGCCAGTAATGGACAGACTACCGGCACTGTATGCCGGCATAGTTGAAGTATCCACGCTTGTATTCGCGTTCGTCAGCGTAACATTTGTTGCATTGATGGAATTTGTTCCCGAAGTGTTAAACCCGTTCAGACTACTGCTGTTAAGTACCAGATTATTCAAAGTATGCGGCGTACTTGCATATTGTCCGTCGAGATTACCCGATCCGTAAAAATTGATGCCGTTATAGCTGTGCAGGGTCAGATCATTGAAAGAGAGTGCGTGTGTTAGTAAAGCGCCGCTAAGTGCCAAAGAGGTAACGGCAGGGTTGGGGTTCGTACCGACATCAATGTTCTGTGCCGCAACGCTCAGAGACTGGCCCGATAGAACAGCAGTATTGCCCACCGTCGTGGCGTTGGAAGAATCCAGTAACACGGCATTTTGAGCGCCCACCGTCGCACCGCTTTCGATAGTCAACGAAGCGGTGAGAGGAACCGTCGCCAGATTTGTTCTGGCAACCGCTACTTGAGCAACAGAAGAAACACGCAACAATGCACCGTCGCCATTTACTGAAGAACCGCTGGAATTCGTATTTACTATGCTGATGTTGCTCGTAGTTCCTGAAAACGTACCTTGACCTTCGACAGAACTTCCGGCTTTGACGGTCACTGCTGTATTTGCAGCTAGTATAAGCTCCGGGCCGGTCAGCATACTACCGGTGTTGCCGGCGATAGCCACCCCGTTTGCATCCACAGCACCCACCACTACTTTTCCTGCACTCACGTTGATATTCATACCGCTCGCTGATTGTGTACGTACCCCGCCAATCAGCAGACTTTCGGCACCCAGATTATTCAGCGAACTTGCGGTCAACTGCACCAGTCCGTTGTTATTATTGGGGTCTATCGTGTTCACAATATCGAAACCGGGTCCATTCAAGTCAACCAGTGAACCACGTCCCCCCGACCCGGGAGCAGCATTGAACGTCCCGTTCAGCGACAATGATGCCCCGCTACCGACGGCCGAGATAATCAACTGGCCTGCGTCAACCGGCGAGCTTGGTACCTGAGTGCCGTTTGTAGCAGCTTGTGTTGCAAAGAAGGCATTCGCATAACTGTCGTTATATTGCGACTGAGTGCGAACCACGCTTCCGGAAGTGACTTGAAAACCCGAATAACGCGCATCCTGAATATTGGTACCGACAACAGCAAACTTGCCTGCCATGATTTGCGAACCATCCGACAAATTCGTTGCACCTTGTGCGGGCAACATGTCGGAATATCCCGTGACTGAAGTCACTCTGTAAGCTCCCGGAAGTAAGGCATAGTTAGCAGGCAAAAGGGTGTAATAGCCAGCCGCAATTCCATTTCCACCGGCGAGGTAAACGCTTTCACCCGCCTGCAATGTCGTTTTGGACGTTGTTCCAGCATAGAGCCCTGCCGACTGTGGATCATAGGGCGCGAAGCCGGATATTCCGGGAATAATGGCAAAGGTGTTTGCGGGTGCTTGTGTCGGATTAAGTACATTGATTGAACCGCCATTACCTGCAAAAAATTCATTGGCGTATAAATCGCCGCCGCCGCTCAGGTTAACGGTTGCCCCGCTAATAATATTGATATTCGGCGCTTTCAAATTCACAATTTTTTGCGCAGGCGCAGAAACTGTCACCAGGCTGCCGGCACCGGTCAAATCGTAATACCAGGCATTCCCACCCTGAATTTGACCAAATGGAACGATAAGACCATCCATTGATACCGAAGTTAGACTACCCGTTCCCAGCGTTACACTTTGGGTAGCATTCAGGGTAAGTGTTCCCAGAGGCGCTTTAAGCTCTCCGTTTTGCGTTATGTTGGCTGCGTTCAGCGCCAAACTGCTTCCGGCAGACATCACAGGGCTGGGGCTGGATTGACCCGGTTGTATCGTAATATTCCCTGCGGCATTTCCCAGACTATCCACCACGGAAAGATTGAATTGCGCCAACGAAGAGGTATACACCTGACCAGCCGTGAGGGTCACATCGCCCTGTGTGCGCAAGCTACCTTTCAAAGCGTTGTTGGCAGCGTTAATCACGCCATTCATGCGGATGTCACCACTACTGTTAACATTAAACTGATTAACGCCCGATACCATAAAGTTGCCGGTCAAATCGACCATTTGCGCTAGTACATTTAACGAACCCATACCCGAGCCAGGATTGAGCGGCCCCAACGCCAGCCTGGCCTGATTGGTGGCGTCCAGATTTCCCAAAGTTACTTGCGCAGAATTCACTGTGGCAGTGCCATTGGAAATCAACTGTGGCGCGTCCAGCGTAATGCTGCGACGAGTATGCAAATTAACCTGATCGGCCAGCGCAATTGATAGTCCGCTCTTTAGCATCACCTGATCAAAGGCGGAATTATTCAGTGCCTTGGCATCCAATACAAATGCTCCCGCAATGCCAGTCAACACTGCTCTCCCCGCGTTCGAGTCATCTCCGGGTGTAATACCTGCCAGAGCAGCAAAACCACCATTGCCACCATTCATCACTTGAATTTGGGCTGGGTTGAGAGGATAGGCCCCCAGATTCACGGATGAATCAAGCACGCCGGGGTTGTTGTTCAGAGTCAGCGAAAACGCCCCCGTAGTCGCTTGACTCCCGCTATCTACATTGGCCTTCAAGGTACCATCAAGGAACCCGCCTGCACTGGTCTGAATGGCGATCGAACCCGCACTACCGCTAACGTGGCTACTCTGATAAGTTAATTTGCCCGCTGTGAATTGCGGCAGGTCGACATTGGCCGACGTACCCGACACATCGATTAGCGAACCTTTTTGCACTACCACGTAGCCGTTGCCGCCATTAATAATTATTTGGCCACCGTTTAACACCTGCCCCTGTGTCAAATTCTTGGCTGTTGGTTGTGACTGGATGAAATACCCCTGACTCAGCAACTCACTTTGACTACCCAGCCAAAGCGAGCTTGTCGGCATATAGTTGGGACTTGTCCCGTTTAAAGACAGGTTAATACTGCCGCCTGGCGCATCCAGCGCACCCAGCACAGTCAACTGATTGGTAGCGGAGAGTTTGATGCTCGCGGCAGGCCCAACTTTGATGACCGCGCCCGTATCGACTAACGCACGGTTACTCGCGCTGAGCGAAATGCTGGTCGAAGTGCGCTGCCAATCGGGTAACAATCCAGGCTGCGCAAAAGTGTTGATATCGGTACCACTTGCTTGTGTGTATGCGCTGCGATCGAGTATGAGCGATTGTGTCTGGGGATCAACAACCGCATTCGCCGCCACGTTCAAACCGATCAGACCCTGTGCGCTGAGGTTGTAACTGCTGAAACCGCCGCTCTGGAAAAAATCGGGAGCCAAATCAAGGAGTGTGTTGGTACTGTTCGCAGCTCCACCTAGCACGATGTCAGCAGCCTTCATCGTCAGAGAACCGCCCTTTCCTCCGGCTGTGCCAAAGCTGCGCAGATCCAAATTAGCCACTTGCGCCTGGAATGCATTTAACGCAGAAGCGGGTGTTTTACCGCTTGCCAAGGAAATCGCGCCGCCGTTACCGCCATGCAGCGTTTTACTCGTATCCATCCAGGCACCGCCGGACGCATCGAGCAATGTACCTGCCGCAACATACAAATCACTGCCTGAACTCAGGTTGATGCTCCCGCCATTAATCATCAACGGCTTGCTCAGATCTGGAATGCCCGGTTGAAAGGCATCATTCACCCACAGTCCGCTGGTAATTATCTGGCTTGGCGCACCTGTTGAGCCAACCTTGAGCGCGCCGGCTATCGCATTACCGGTAGTCGAGGCACTGACCAGACTAACGTTACCTGCCGGCACTTCAATATTCCCCAGCATGCTAACGGCATTGCCTTTAAGCACTACCGAACCGCCGGGAGCCAATTGAATATTGGTTCCCGCGGCAACAGTAATGCTCTTGTTAGTATCAACTTCAATGTTCCTTATGCCACCGGTAGCACTAAACAGGCCAGAGTCGAGATAGATGTTTTGCTGAAAATTTGTTGGCAGCGCATTCACCATACCAGACAGCGGATCGAACAAAGCAAAGCCATTCGCCAACTGCGGCGCGCTGTTTTGGATAAACACGTTGCTGTTGGAAATGTAATTAATGATGTTGCTAAAAGGATCGGGAACCGCAGTGCTGTCGCCGATAACTAGTGTCCCGCCCTGCGGCAACATTTTCCAGGTATTTTTGTAATTGTTCGTCGCGAGTGTGTTTGGATTGACATACGGCTGGCGCTGGTTTATTCCTGCCACGGTGTTGGCAACGATGTCACCATTCACCACTTCATTAGGTGCCAAGACAGTCAACGTTCCTGCTGACATACCTTGAACATAGCCCGGGTCCCACCTGCCGCGTGTATCACCACCCGCCATCGTGTTATAAGTTTCGGTGATTCCCCATTTGTTGTTGGTCACGCTATAACTGCCGGAAATCCCGTTGTAAAGGACATTACCCGGCGCATTGGCGATGTTATAAACAGTTCCGGTGGTGGATATCAGTGACGTCGTTTGCAAAAAGGCACCGGTGTAATCGACTTGGCCGCCGGACAAGTTGACCTCAGCCCCTTTCTTCATCACCACATTGCCGCCGGCGATCAAGTTAACACTGCCACCGAAACTGCTGCGTTCCGCCACGGTGCGACCAATTTGCGCTTCTTCGCCGGCATAGTTCGCAAGCGTTGAGCCCTGCCGAATGTCGATCAAAACATTCTTGCCCCAAAGAAAACCGTTGCGCTGCAACGCGGCATCAGCCAGTTGACTGCCACGCAATTGCACAGTGAGAATGTCGCGAGCCACAGATACGCTGGCCTGACTACCGGAAACATCAATTAAACTACCGGAGTCGAGAAAAACTTGAGAATTATCACTGGTGAGCGGCCTATAAGCCGGATTCAGGAAACTGGAAAAAGCTTTGGTACTGGAAATTTCCTGATAAACACTTCCTGTTACAGCTTGAGGATTTATGCTGTCCATCGCAGCCAGCGTCACCTGCCCGCTGGGGGCAATAATACTGCTGCCACTTTGCATATTGATGGTTTTGCCCATTATCTCGACAATGGACTGTTTGAATCCTTGACCATCCGTGGTCGTGCTGGTGTCAGTTAGTTCAGGTACTACCTGAGTCACGCTACCCGAAGCAAGAGTGACATTTCCGGTATGCGTAGCCCGAATATCCCATGTTGGCACACCGCCAGCAGTTGCTGACGCATTTTGTGTAACCGGGTTTGATTGAGGTTCGACACCATACCTTGCCAGCAATTTGATTGAGCCATTCTCAGTAACAGAGGTTGTTGCCGAAACTCGTCCCTGCTGATTCACTGCATAGCCGATCAGAGTGATGTTGCCACGTTGCGAAATGATATCTGCTGTGTTTGTGACCGTACCTGAGACATTGTTCTGCACTTTACCGGTTAAATTAGCATCTACGGCTCCGGGATTCGTTACATCGACTTCTACCAGTACGCCGCGCAAGTTTGGATCCTGACTGGCTTCAAGATAGACCTTATTTCCCGCCGCCATTACCGCCTGCCCATCGGGAGTATTGATCGTGCCGTTGTTTTCTACAACAGGCGCAAACAGCATGATGCGGGAGCCATTCAACTGCGCACCGCTATCCACTCTGACAAAACCACCGATACCGCTAAATGCAGGAACCACTTGGGTATTGGTGAGATAACCGGCCGTATAAAGACTATCGGTAATATCTAAAGACGAAGCAATTAACGCCCCAGTATTCACCTGTGCCCCATTCGCAAAAATAATCCCGTTCTGGTTGATCAGATAAATTTGGCCGTTAGCATTGAGCGAGCCTGCGATGTTGGATGGATTCGCATCCCAGATGCGATTGAGCGCACTTGACGTACTACTCGGCTGAACGAAGTTGACGCTGTTACCCTGCGCAATGTTAAATTGCTGCCAGTTGAGGATTGCTGTCTGTGAAGACTGGTTTATCGTCAGGTTGGTGCTACTTGGATTTGACAGGGACACCGAACCAGCCTGAACGAA
>CAIRAO010000102.1 GCA_903876625.1 uncultured Gallionellaceae bacterium
GGGACGGTACCCTTTTCCCTTCACCTTTTCCAAAATTGTAAAAAAGCAGCGGCAGGCAAATGACATGACCCGACACTATCAATTTCAGTTCAATGTTTCAGGTCACGGTAGAAGTTCTCATGTGGCCCAATCGCTAGGTATATGCGCTTGGTTTCATCCCACCGATAGGCCAGCAGGTATTGTTGATTGACGCAGTCGAACTTGTAGACGAAGACTCCGATAAGATCACCTTTCTTCTCTTCGCCTAGTTTCGGATCGGTAACAACAGCACGTATTGCCGAGTGTACGGATTCACGCTGATTGCTATGCAGTTTCTTGTAGGCACGCTTGAAGGTTGGCTTTTGTTCAAGCTGCACGCTCATTATTCAGGTAATACGAAAGGCTCGGAATCTTCATCCTTGGCTAATAGTGTATCGCGTATAAACTCAATAGGCAGATCTGGGTTGTCCAGCGCCGCGCGCCCAATTTTGGCCCAATAGCCAATTTGCTGCGGAATAGAACGCATCTCGGCTTTGGCTCGCACCTTGGCGGTTTCGTAAAGCTTATCGTCGATTCGGATGGAAATGCTCATTTTTTCTCCTGCTGCAAATTGCCACAATCGTAGTATATCCGATACTGCGTTAACAGTGCAGCAAACAATAATGCGAAAAACGAAAAAGGGGAACGCTACCCTTTATGAAAAAGCATCGTGTATGTTGTATGTTTTCATGGTTGCCTCAGCTAGATTAAGTTTAACAAACTAAGTTCGTATCACTAAACCTGATAAAACATGAAAAAAGGGACGCTACCCTACCCTTTGTTAAAAATATAGCGACCCCTTTTTTCCAAATTTTCTGGTATTCGTGATGCGTGATTGATTTCCTGTCCCATAGACGCATTCCAGAAAATTTTTCACCGTGTTGATTTCATCCCCGCAACACTCAACACATTTTCACCAATTCGGTTGAAGACTTAACCTGTCTTTATTAATTGGCCAATTAAAATGGCTAAAATTAAGAGCTATAAATGGCTTGGTTTATACGTAAAGATTGGCTACAATACATGAACCAACGATGGTTCACTTGGTCTCGCTTGTTTCTTTCTTAAAGTATGCAGAGCAAGTAATTCCTGATTTTTCATTTAACGAGGGGATTGCGAAAATAAAGAACGCTCGTCCAGGCGTGAACCCTATTCATATCGATTCTCAAGGGAAAAACTCAGCAACCGAAGCGGCTACGGCATGGAAACCGACTTTCGGACGCCCTTAAATCGTTCCGTCCTCAATCATTTTTGGGGAAAAGGGGACGTTAACGGCATCGAGGCACAAAGCAGTTCAGGCAACGTATATGCCGACCTTGGGTTGCCAACCGCAGAAAAACTTAAAATCAAAACGGGTTTAGTCTTTGAGATCAGGAAAGCTCTGCGCCGCCTTGAGCTAACTCAACAAGAGGCAATGGTTCGATACATTTTCCGTTCGCCCCGAGTGCCTTGCGTAGCAAGGTGTATCGAGGGGAGCGAACGGAAAACACTCACCACGAACTGACTTAATCGGCGTTTCCTTAAAGGGAAATCGCAAGACCGGATAGTTTCTTCTTGCATCTTTGCCAAACTATTATAATGAATATCGGTTGTTTGATAGCCGAATTTCATGGTAATATAACTCCATGAACATTGTGCGGACAACGTTAATAGACTCAATTCATGCAGCCCTTGGGCGTAGCCGTGTTGTGGTGCTGGCGGGCCCACGACAGTGCGGCAAGACTACATTGGCACGTCAGTTTCTCAGTGAAGATTCAATTAACTATTTCGATTTGGAAGACCCAGCCAGTCTTGCGCGGTTGGAGGAGCCGATGACGGCACTCAGGTCGCTCGCTGGTTTGGTGGTGATTGATGAGGTACAGCGTCGCCCTGATTTGTTTCCGGTGCTGCGCGTATTAGCTGACCGCAATCCACTCCCGGCGCGATTTCTGATTCTGGGCAGCGCTTCCGGGGAGTTACTGAGACAGACATCTGAAAGCCTGGCAGGCCGCATGGAGACTATTCTGATTGGCGGGTTTACCCTTGGGGAGCTTGGCGCGCAGGCAGAGCCGGCGTTGTGGTTGCGGGGTGGGTTTCCACTGTCCTATTTGGCTGCGCAGGAAGCTGATAGCTTGGCTTGGCGCAAAAATTTTATTCGCACGCTACTTGAACGCGATTTGCCTCAATGGGGAGTTCGGGTGCCTGCGGTTGCTTTGCATCGTTTCTGGACTATGTTGGCACATTATCATGGCCAGACTTGGAACGCGGCAGAACCGGCACGGGCGCTTGGAGTGAGCGAATCTACGATGCGACGCCATCTGGATTTATTAACCGATGCCTTTATGGTCCGCCAATTGCAACCATGGCATGCCAATCTTAGCAAGCGTCAAGTAAAGTCTCCCAAGATCTATGTGCGTGATAGTGGCTTATTGCACGAGTTGCTTGGGGTGTCCACGGATAAGGCACTGCTGAATCATCCCAAGGTGGGTGCCTCTTGGGAGGGATTTGTGATCGAGCAGGTTCTGACGAACGAACCCCACGACGAGGCATTCTTCTGGGCTACGCATCAGGGGGCGGAAATCGATCTTATTCTGCGACAAGGTGATCGTTTATTGGGGGTGGAATGCAAGCGCACAGATGTGCCACGGTTAACGCCATCGATTCGCACAGCATTAGCTGACTTGGGGTTGGAGCGTGTCGCAGTCGTTTACCCGGGTGATAAGCAATATTCCTTGACCGATAAGGTTGAAGCTGTTCCTCTGCAGAAACTGGGAAGTGGCGAACGGATTTTTCTTTCCTGAGTTATGGTCAGGCCAGTGATTTTATTTTTTCTAAGCGCACATTGTTTTGTTGTTTTGACGCCTCCTGGAAAAAGGGGACGCTACCCTTTATTGTGATATATCACGGAAAAAGGGGACGCTACCCTTTATTGTGATATATTGCCGTCATGCCAAGGTTACCAAGAACAGTATTTGCAGGTCTTCCTCACCACGTAACCCAGCGCGGCAATCGTCGCGAAACCATTTTTTTCTCCGATGATGATCGCCAAGCGTATTTGTCATGGCTCAAGAAATACACAGAAAAACATCAGGTTGAAGTTCTCGCTTACTGTCTGATGACAAATCACATTCATCTGATTGTTGTCCCCGAAACTGACGATGGGCTGCTACGAGTGTTGAAGCCACTACATATGCGCTACGCCCAGCGCATCAATCGGGAGCGAGGCTGGAAAGGTCATCTTTGGCAAGGACGTTTTTTTTCTTCACCGTTAGATGATGCTTATTTATGGGCTGCGGTGCGTTATGTCGAATGTAATCCAGTGCGGGCTGGGATGGTGCACCGTGCTGAAGATTACCCTTGGTCAAGCGCTGCAGCACATTGTGGTACCAGATTAGACGGCTTGTTGAATCCTGAATCCAGTTGGGGCAAGCTATTTGCAGCGATTGATAACTGGCCTGCCTGGCTGTCGGAGGCGGAAGGCTCTGAGGAGGTCAAGATGTTGAGGCAAAATGCCGATAAAGGTTTGCCTTGCGGTAACGCTGATTTTATTCAGCGGTTGGGGATGAAGGTTGGACGTTCGTTGGTGTGTCTCCCACAAGGTCGCCCCAGAAAGGCTGAGAGTGTTGGAGGGGAGAAATAAAAAGAATAAAAAGGGTAGCGTCCCCTTTTTCTCGCAGACGATCCCGTCATCGGCAAGTATCGCTACTCTGCACTGGTAACCGATTTAGATCTGCCTGCGGTGGCAGTTTGGCGCACCTATCGCGGACGTGCAGATTGCGAGAATCGGATCAAGGAACTGAAATACGACTTCGCTGCGGACAGCTTTAATATGAAAGACTTCTGGGCTACCGAGGCCGCATTGAATACGGTGATGTTGGCTTACA
>CAIRAO010000103.1 GCA_903876625.1 uncultured Gallionellaceae bacterium
TCTGATGTGTTGACGTTAACTCCCGACCAAATTAAAGCGGCACCGACTCTTTCTACTTCGCTCGATACTCAATACATCACCGGACTAGGCACGATTGAACAGCGTATGTTGATCCTGGTGGATATTGAAAAGCTGATGTCTCGTAGAGACATGGAATTGACGGATGAAGCAGTGGTTTAAATTCAGAGGGTAGCATTTGCAAATGTCGACTGAATGCGCTAAAACCTCAAATTAGCTTTCACCAATGCCCTATGTTGCACACCTTTTTGTAAGGTTTGTTTGTTCGCGTATTCAATGTCAACAGATAAATCTTTCATTCACTATCAATGAATTTATAATTCTGCCGATAACTTATCTGCTCCAACTTAATTGGATAGAGCTTACTATTTAAAATATAATTAAACGGATGAATACGGGTTAATTCATCATAATGAACTCAGTGACATTTTTACAAAATCTGATTGATGGATATTTTGAACACAGGGTGCAAGCATGGGAATAAATAAAAAGCTGTGGTTGATGGTGACATTGGCAATTGTTTCAATATTGACAGTGATTGTTTTCGATCTGACCTCAAAGCGAGCCAGCTTGATTGAAAGCCATGAAACTGCAGTTCGACATGCTGTTGAAACCGCCTGGGGCGTGCTTGCGACTCTGGACAAAAGGTCGGAGAGTGGAGAGATTTCCAAAGACGAAGCAAAACGTTTAGCGATTTATCAGCTGAAGGGTATGCGCTACAACGAGAAAGAGTATTTCTGGATTAATGATATGCAACCGCGCATGGTGATGCATCCGACAAAACCAGAATTGGATGGGAGCGATCTATCCACCAATAAGGACCCCAACGGCAAGTTGATATTTGTTGAGATGGTCAAGGTTGTACGCGAATCAGGCAGCGGATTGGTCAATTACAGCTGGCCACGTCCCGGTAGTGATCAGCCTATTCCCAAGACATCTTTTGTAAAAGGCTATGCGCCTTGGGGTTGGGTCGTAGGTTCAGGCGTTTACATTGATGATATTGATCAGGCTATAAAAAGAGAAGCTTGGCGTGCAAGCTTATTGGCGTTGCTGGTAATGGTGGTTCTAGCAACCTTTGCAGGCCTTTTAGCACGGAGCATTTCAAGACGAATCAAACAAGCAGCTGAGTTGGCGGATGCCGTTTCTAAAGGACGTTATGACAGCAAAATAGAGGCTAGTGGTCGTGATGAGATTGCTTCATTATTATCGTCGCTGCTGACAATGCAAACTAAATTACAAGAACGTCAAGAAGCTGATCAGATTGTGGCACTTGAAATGTCGCGATTAAAGTGTGCGCTGGACAATGTTCAAACCAATGTGAGAGTCGCTGATAACGAGGGCAAGTTGATTTATGTGAATAATGCGTTACGCGACACGCTGTATCGTTGTGAAAAAGAATTTCAACGTGAAATACCGAATTTTGTTGCCGATAAAGTGGTGGGGGGTAGCGTAGGGATATTTTATGCCGACCCGCAGGCTGCGATTGCCAGACTCCGCAATCTAAATACTTCCGCCCGCACCAAGCTGTTGTTAGGAGGTCGAACTTACGATGTGGTGACGACACCGATTATTTCCGAAAGCGGTGAAAAGCTGGGAACAGTCGGGCAGTGGCTCGATCTAACCGATCATTTGCGAACGGAAATGGAAATTACTCAGATCGTAGAAGCGGCCGCGAATGGAGATTTTACTCAACGTATATCACTTGAAGCCAAAGAAGGATTTTTCCTCAAATTGGGACAAGACATCAATTTGTTGATACAAACCTGTGAGACTGGCTTAACTGAAGTTGCACGATTACTTGAAGCGATGTCACGAGCAGATTTGACGACGACCATTACGAGTGATTACAAGGGAACTTTCGCCAGACTTAAGGAAGACTCGAATATTTCAGTTGCCAAGTTGGTCGAAATATTCACTGGCATTAAAAACGCTACCGAGATGATTTATACCGCTGCCGAAGAAATTGCTTCCGGCAATAACGATCTTTCTAAACGTACTGAAGAGCAAGCCTCCAGTTTGGAAGAGACTGCAGCCAGCATGGAAGAGCTGACCTCCACCGTTAAACAAAATGCGGAAAATGCCCAGCAGGCAAATCAGTTGGCGATTGGTGCATCAGGCGTAGCCAAGAAAGGGGGGGAAGTTGTTGGTCAGGTAGTAACGACGATGAGCAGCATTAATGAATCATCCCGCAAAATTGTGGATATTATTTCGGTGATTGATGGCATTGCATTTCAAACCAATATTCTCGCTTTGAATGCAGCTGTTGAAGCCGCACGTGCCGGTGAGCAGGGTCGAGGTTTTGCAGTGGTTGCCAGTGAGGTGCGTAATTTGGCACAGCGGAGTGCCGCAGCAGCTAAGGAAATTAAAAGTCTAATTGACGACTCTGTGAGCCGGGTCGATATGGGGAGTCAGTTAGTGTCTCAAGCGGGCAAGACCATGGAAGAAATCGTCGGCAGTATTCAGCGAGTCACTGACATCATGTCAGAAATCACTGCAGCTTCTGTAGAACAAAGTCAGGGTATCGAACAGGTAAATAAAGCGATCTCACATATGGATAGTGTGACACAGCAAAATGCAGCACTGGTAGAAGAGGCAGCTGCAGCAGCAGAGTCGATGGAGAAACAAGCAGAAGATTTAGCAGGCATGGTTGCGGTATTCCGCTTGCCTGGAGATAAATTGCTTGAGTTACCTGCACCTGTGCGTCACCACATATAGTTGCCAAACCGCGCATGAATCAACAGGCTTAGTTATTTGAGTGAGTCAGAATATCTCGTCAGTCCTTAAAACTTTAGCATTAGCATGACAGTGCACTTAAAACTCTTCCCATTCTTCGCCCTCTTTAGCCGCCGGTTTGTTGGGCAGGGCCTTGGGTTTGGCTGTTGCGGCTGCTTTCCTGGCAGGCGCAGTTGCCGGTTTATGCGCTGCCGGTTTGACCACCGCACGGGTAGACACTGCAGCAACAGCTTGCTGACCTTGTGCCAGTTTAAACACACTGACTGAACGGCTGAGGTTCTGTGCTTCTTCTTCCAGTGACTCAGCCGCAGCTGCTGCTTCTTCCACCAGGGCAGCGTTCTGTTGCGTGACTTCGTCCATTTGGGTAATGGCCTGATTCACCTGTTCAATGCCCTTGCTTTGTTCA
>CAIRAO010000104.1 GCA_903876625.1 uncultured Gallionellaceae bacterium
GTGGACATTGCCAACGATGGCAAAGAAACCCTGAGCAAACTTGAACAAAACAGCTATGACGCGATCCTGATGGACATCCACATGCCGGAAATGGGCGGCGTGGAAGCCACGGAGCATATTCGCAGACAAGCTCAATATGCGGAATTACCGATCATTGCCTTGACCGCCGGGGTGACCCAGGAAGAACGCGAGAAGTGCCAAGCCTGTGGCATGAACGATTTTGTGGCGAAACCCATCAACCCGGAGGAACTCATCAGTGTGCTGTGCCACTGGATAGACAAGCAGAACAACGCCATTCATGCAACACCACAACACCCCGCACCAACGCCTCAAGCAGAGACAACGCTGGAAAAGTCTGAACCGGCAACAGCAGAAAAGGCAAAATTCAATTTACCGGGATTTGACTTAACCAATTTACTGGAGATGGTGGGTGGCGATGAAGCACTGGTCAAGGACTTGCTATTGGGATTTCGAGATGAGATGGACTCGCTTCAGTCCGACCTTGAAACGCACCTCAAAGAGAACCGACTGAAAGAGGCCGCCAACCTGTTGCATCGGGTGAAGGGCACGGCGGGTAATCTGGGGGCAAAGGGACTGCGGGAGATTGTCGTCACTTTGGAAACATCAATCAAACGCAACGAATTAGACAACCGTGCCTATGACGAATTCAAGAAAGTGTTCGGGCAGATGAAGACGGTGCTGATGAGTTTGGGATAGTTTTAATTGTATCGGTGATTTAAATATGATCATAAAAATCGGTTTTGTTTCTCTTGTGCTAATTTCATGCGGCACTTTGTATTTGCTGGATTTTTACCTAAAACAGGATCAGGAAGAGAATGCTAAACAATTGCACAGTTTCGTGAAACAAACACGCGATACAGCGAATGCTAAAACTTATGCTAAAGAAAAACTTGAGATTCAGCTCATGTCGGACAATGTCCATTGTCAAAAAAATGCACTAAAGACTTATAACGCTTACTTTCAATTAATTCAGAAAGTTGCCCCTGATAACCATGGAAAGCCTATGGTTACCGAGTCTATCCATGAAGAAGCTAAAGCCATACTCGTTAGAGAAAAGTCAGAATGCCAAAAAATACATGACGCAAAATTGATAGAAGGAATTTAGTAGATCCCGTTAGTAAATTTTCCAAAAGTTATTGAGGAAACGCCGGAAAGACGAAATTTTTACATTTTGGGATTTTACCGTGCTCTGTTTGCGGATAAATTTAAACCGATATTTCGTAACTTATTGTATATAGGAATTAATTATACAAAGCGCCTTTGAGAAAGGATGTATATACTGCTAAACATAGGATACCAGTCCTATTGTTTCTGAAAATATATGTATAATTCACCCAAGGGCTGGCTTGATTATCTAGTCAAAACTAATATCAAATCATATTGAAAGGGGAGCGTTATGAAAAAGGAATTTTTTCAATTTTCGTTATTAACTTTGTTATTTGCTTTCTCGTCATTATCAAATGCAGCAACCGAGCCAAGTGCTCAAACAGCCTTGTTGCCTCAGACGCTTGAGCATCTCATGCACGTTGCAAAACATAGTCCCTCTACGTTAGTGGATTCACGGGTTAGCTCTGAAGCTATTTCGTTATATAAAGATGGAAAAACAACGGCGCCAATCGCAGTCATAGCAGTATCCCGTTTGCTTGGTGAGAAGAGCCCTGCTGTAAAAACCACATTAGCGGGACTTATTAAAGCCGGAGCAAATCCTTCATTAATGGTCACTGCGGGACAGCTGGCCGGAATGAAACAAAAGGAAGTATTCGTGGCAGTTCTTGAGGGAGGCGTTGACCCTACTACGATTACAGCCAGCACTGCTGCAGGCGCTAAAACCAATGAAAGCAACGGACACAAAGCTGCCACAGGTGTGTCACCTGCCAACAACGTAAATTCTGCTGCATCCTCGCATTAGAATATTTTAATAGAAGCTCTTTCAGATAGCCCAGACAAATGTCTGGGCTATCTGTATTTAATAAAAACTATAATCATTGAGAACTGTTTGCTTGTTTTGATATTTAGTTGATATTCCTTTCAAGGTCTTTCCGTGGTTTTTCCTGTTCCGTTTTCAAAAGCTCGAAAAGAAAGCACTTGTGATAAATATGTTACAAATTAAACTGATCGTTATTGTTGTACTTCTCAGTTCCTCGCTGGTGTTTGCCGGGGTAGTCGACTTTTCGCCCGGATTGTTACGCTATGTATCTGCAAAATGGGGAAGTGAGGCGCCAAGCCGTCTGCAAAACTGGCGTGATTCCGTTTTGCAACGTGTACGGGCGCGCCATGAAAATCAAACTCCATCTGCAGTTTTCTCCAGAGACGATTTGCAATACATCAACACATTATGGAACAAAATTCCCTACTACACCGATTTGAAACATTGGGGAGTAGATGACTATTGGGCGACACCTGTGGAAATGTTGGGTTCGAATGGTGGAGACTGTGAAGATTATGCGATAGGAAAATATTTTAGTCTAAAAGAGTTGGGAATTCCGGTAGCAAAACTGCGCATAACTTATGTACGGGCACAGAGTATTAGTGAGCCCCATATGGTGTTGGCATATTACCCCTCACCTGATGCAGATCCATATATTCTTGATATTCTAACTGACAAAATATTACCCGCTTCGCAACGAACGGATCTTGAACCCGTATACAGTTTCAATGATGAAGACTTGTGGGCTGCGGGAGCATTCTCGTATAAAGGAAAGTCGAGTCAAATCAGGTTGTGGCGTGAATTGTTGGAAAAAATGGATAAAGAAAGCCAAATGTAGCCCAGAGGGAGATGCGAAATGTCTTTATATAAGCAACTATTTTTAGAAATCTCGATTGCATTTTTTGTGGCACTGATTGCTACGGAAAGCGTGTATATGAAAAATGCACACCGTTATCTTGAAGTGCAACTTGCTTCACATGCGCAAGATGCCGCAACTTCGCTGGGCTTGGTATTGCCCGATTCACTATCTGAGGGTGATTTAATACGCGCGAATGTGACGGTGGAAGCTATTTTTGACAGAGGATATTACCAGAGCATAATTGTTGAAAATCCAAAGGGGAAAATATTGGTTTTAAAATCATTGCAAACCGCCTCGGAAGATGTTCCGGATTGGTTCGTTAAGGCATTTCCCCTGGATAGCCCGGTTGCGGAATCATTGATTACAAAAGGCTGGAAGCAATTGGGAAAGGTGATTGTTTTTAGCTACCCGAATTTTGCATATAAACAATTGTGGGGCACTTTAATAGAAGCTTCTCTCAGTCTCGTGTTTCTGTATCTACTTACATTATTGGCTCTGCATAGTTTTCTTTTTCGAATTATTAGACCCTTGAAAGATATCGAGGCTGTAGTAAAGGCTATCGGTGAGAGTGACTTTCAGCAAGTGAAATCGATTCCTGCAGCAAAAGAATTGCGGGGAGTGGTGAATGCGATCAATGCAATGTCAGGAAAACTAAAATCAACTTTCGAAGAGAGGCATCAGGCTAATCACCTTCAATCTCAATATAATAAAAATTTGCAAAACGATAAAAATGTTGATGACAAGAGTAACCCAATATGAGTTTTCTGTATTGTTTTAGACATCCTTTGAGAAGGCGCTGGAGGTTAGGACTCAGCCACAGGCCGAGTCGAATGTAGAGTGATCGGCGTGTGGAACAGGTTGCTAATTACTGTGGACGCAGGTCATGTAGGTGCTGACCATGTCGCCGACCGTCGCATCGGCACCGTTGAACAGGAGGACGGCGTTGTGGCTGCCGTTTCCTTCGGGCGTCGAGGTCCAGGTAATATTCAACGTCCACCCCAGATCGTTCATGACACCCGAGATATACGCGGCGCTCAGTTCATCGTTTGTCGGCAAACGCCAGCCGGTTTGTCCGTTGATTGTACTGTTGGAGCAATAGCTGTTCGCCTCCGGCCAATTCTTTCTTGAATCAGTTATAGGCATCCAGATCAGGCCGCCGTGTGAAACAAAACCTTTCGGTGGTTCTTTGCACATCTTCTCGATTTTCGCTTTTTTAAATCCACGCTTCGCCAATGCTGCTCGTTGTGAAGTTGTACAGGTTTCGGCGTATGCAGACGAGATCAGAAAAAAGCCTAGTATTAATGCGAAACTTAAGGACTTTGCTGATTGCATTACATACCTCTTTATACGATTGATAGATTTGGCCTGAACACTCCCGGAATTTTAGCAACTCTCCATTCGGGTTACAACGAAATGAGAACTGACCGTTCCGATGGTCAGCAAAGAGCCAAGTTAAAATTCATGACCAGATTGCCTCACCTCCCTAACCCCGATGGAAGGGAACAGTGCTTTACACGATGAGAGGGAACAGATTCTGCTCCCCTCGGGCTAATCTATGTACACTTCTTTAAGTAGATGGCTCAAGGAGGAGAAAGTGAAATGCGATCCCTGTTCCGAGGTGTGTAAGTTGCTCCCTCTCCCCACGGGCGAGGGCAGGGAGGGGGGTGAAGCTGTCTGCCGGAGCAAATTCAACTTGAGTGCTTAGCGCATTCAGTCGACATTTGCAAATGCTACCCTCTGAATTTAAACCACTGCTTCATCCATCAATTCCATGTCTCTACTAGACATCAGCTTTTCAATATCCACCAGGATCAACATACGCTGTTCAATCGTGCCTAGTCCGGTGATGTATTGAGTATCGAGCGAAGTAGAAAGAGTCGGTGCCGCTTTAATTTGGTCGGGAGTTAACGTCAACACATCAGA
>CAIRAO010000105.1 GCA_903876625.1 uncultured Gallionellaceae bacterium
ATAACAGATGGCTCGACCAGCAGGAAGCTTGAGTTTCGAAGTCATGAGATAGTTAAAAAATTATATATGTAAAATATGTGATCAAAAATATGTAGTCATTAAAAATTGTTCGGCGTTTCCTTAAAGAAGTGTGAATTTATTCGTCATCCCCGCGAAGGCGGGGATCCAGTACTTTTATCAACTGGGTTCCCGCCTTCGCGGGAACGACGAAACCGAATAAGTCGGCGCTCCATTAAACAAACTTTGGCACTCCGTCCTTGTCCCATAAACCCCAATAAGCACCGACATCGCCTTCAGCGCCAACCTTCCAGGCTTCATCAAAGGCAGCAAAATAAAAGATCTCAATATTGTCCTGTCGAACCCAGTGCTGGGTATCAATGAAGTAGCGCATCGCTCCAGCCACCGAGGGCACCGCTCCATGGAAGGCACTACCTTTGTCAGGCCAACCTGTCTCGCTGATGATGACCTTCTTTCCGGCTGCAACGGCCTTGGTTCGCTGAACCATGTTTTGCATATAGGCAATCGCTTCCTCGCGCGGGCATCCTTCCCAGAACGGATAACAATTGGTCAGCACCACATCGCAAGCTGCCGTAATGCGCGGGTGTTTTTCGAACAGGTAATAGGCATCGACGTAACCCACCTGCACGCCCGGCAATGCTTGCTTGACACGCTCAAGGATCGCGAGCAATTCGTCCTCGGACATGTCCTCACGCAACAGCACTTCATTACCGACCGCGACAATGTCGGCGTGTCCTGCACGAGCCACTTCAATCACGCCGTTGATCTCCCGTTCATTGATTTCACGATCCATGCCGAGCCATGCGCCTACCAGCGTCTTCAAACCAAGTTCATGTGCAATGCGCGGAGTCTGTTCATGTCCGTCGGTACAAGAGAAGGTGCGAATCCAATGTGTATAGGGGCGAATAATTTCCAATCTGGTGCGAATCTGTTCAGCACTCACTTGCGCTCCCGGTGATTGACCTTCCAGATAAGGGCTGAAGCAAAAACCGTGAACGCCGGACTGGAGAACGCTTCGAAACTCATCGACCAGTGCCGCTTGCTGTTCCGGTGTCATTTGTGTTTGCAATTCGCTAGTCGTGCGCTTCAGGGTATTTGCAGAGGCCCAGGCAGGTAAGTGCTGCGCGTAGGGAGAGGCGGTTAATGGCACCGCTAAAGCTTCCGTTCTATTTTCAGACATCATGTTCTCCTGAAGTTCGTGCGCAGTTGACGCTACAAAGGATTGTGGCTGCAGCTCGCTGATCGGCTGCATAGTTGAATCAGCATTGGGTTGCGGTTCACGGGCGCGACGCTCTTGCAATTCACGTGTCATCTTGCTGACCATATTCTCGTCGAGCTCGTAGAACCACAAGGCTGCGATGGCAATAATTGCACCGACGGTGGGAATAATACTCATCATCATCATAATGCCGTCGATCGTGCGCGCACTCTGTGCAACGTTCGGCTGATAACCAAAATAGGCCAGCAACCAGCCGGTGCCCGCACCGCCGATTGCCCAGCCGAATTTCTGCGCAAATGAGGCTGCGGAAAATACCAGACCAGTCGCACGACGCCCGCATTTCCACTCGGAATAGTCCGCTGTATCCGCGTACATGGCCCAGACCAGCGGGGCGGTTGGCGCAGCGCACAGGCTGATGAGCGCATGTGCGCCCCAGACCAAAGCGATATTACTCGGCGGCACAAAATAGAAGCCTGCCGTCAGAATCGCGGTCAGTGCCATCGACACCATGTAAAAATTGCGCTTACCAAATATTTTTGACAGCGGCGAAGTGACCATCACGCCAACAATGAAGGCGACGGCACCGGTGGTCATGACCGGGCCGAAATAATCCTTGCCACCCGGAACGACGTTTTCAAAATAGTAAATGCTGACGGTACCGCGAATGTTCGCATAGGTCAGCGCCGCGATACCGACAATGCATAAGACTACCCAGGGCTTGTTGCGAAACAAATCCTTCACATCTTCCTTAAGCGAAGACTGCTGCTTTTCTTCCGGCTGCACGCGCTCGCGCGTCAGGGCGAAAGTGGCGAAGTACAGCACTACCGCAACGGTCGAATAAATAATCATCGTCATCTGCCAGCCGGATGCAGAGTTCTCATTCCCGCCAAAATATTTGGCGAAAGGAATGGCTGTATTCACGATAATAAAAACGGGCAACAGAGCCATCACGAAGCGGTAGGAACAGGCGCTGGTTCGGTCTTCCGAGCTGGGGGTCAGCACACCGAGTAAAGCCGAGTATGGAATATTGATGGCTGAATAAGCCACCATCATCAGGCTGAGAGTGACGTAAGCATAAACGACCCGACCCGTGCCACCGAAAGACGGAACCGTGAAAGTAAGTATTGCCGTTAAGGCCATCGGAATGGCCATCCAGACCAGATAGGGACGGAAGCTCCCCCAGCGTGTTTTGGTGCGGTCGGCAATGGCACCGATAACCGGGTCAACAACAGCATCGCCGATGCGCGTGACCAGCAACATCGTTCCCATCGTCGCCGCGCCGAGCAGAAATACATCGGTGTAATACTTGGCGATAAAAATCGAAAACATCTGCCAGAACAAGTTCGACGCCAGATCGCCGAAGCCATAACCGATCTTGTCTTTTACCGTCAGCTTATAGATTTCATTGGCCATGATTGCCTCCGGCTTTTGCTTTCTTGACTGCCGCCTTGACCTTCTTCTTTTCGAACGGCATCTCACCTGGCCCTCTGGGTTTAGCTTCGCCGTAGCCACCGACCTTGTCGTAAACACGAACGTAGTCGATCACCAGTTCGGCGGGAAATTTTGTTTCCGGATTCGGATGTCCGGGAAAGTTACCCCCCACGGCAATGTTCATGATCAGATAGAAAGGCTGATCGAACGGAGCAGGCCAAGGGTTGATGTCCGAGTTTTTTGATGCCTCGATACCAACGCCATCCTTGTTCTTGCTGCTGCTCCACCAGAAGTTCTGGGTGGCCCAGTGCACCCCATCCACTAGCCAGCGCATCTCTCCCGGCTCCCACTCCACCGAGTACACATGCCAGTCGCTGACCAGACTTTCATTGGGCAATTTATACACATGCGTAACCAGAGAACGCTTGGGATAAGTCGAGCCAAAATGGACGGTCCCCAATACTTCGTTCGGTTTCTCGCCGACAATTTCCATCACATCGATCTCGCCGGACGCAGCCCAGCCGCCATAACGATCTTCCTGCGGCAACAACCACAGCGCCGGCCACATCCCTTTGCCCCAGGGCACCTTGGCGCGGAACTCGAATTTACCGTATAACTTGGTGAACAATGGCGTGCCGTCCCTCTTGCGCGTCTTCAGCCTTGCCGAGGTATAACCGCAACCGTGCAGTGATTCCTTAACGGCGCGGATAGTGAGTAAACTATCCTTGACGGATACGTTTTCCGGCTCGCGCGTGTAGTACTGTAATTCCTCGTTACCCCAGCCGGCTATCCATTCGTGGTGCTTGTAATCGAAGAAGCCATTACCAATATCAAAATCCCATTTCGTGAGATCGATGGTGTTGCCCTCAAATTCGTCATTCCACACCATAACCCATTTGTCAGCCTGTTTTTTCTTTGTCATGAATAATCTCCTTCTTATCCGATCAAGCGGCCATCGGCCCCGAACATCAATGTCCACCCGGCATCCGGGGCGATCCCCACGACCTGGCCGGTTTCGCAATGGCTTGCTTTGGCATCTACCTTGGCATGCAGCAACTCTGCGACTCCCTCCACTTGCAGATGCAGGATGGAAGAATCACCGAGATGTTCAGCCAGTACCACCGTCGCAGGGATGCCCTGCCCCGTCGCAGCCAGGTGTAAATGCTCGGGTCGTAAACCTGCACGTTGTGCCTCTGGCGAAGCAGCACTCACCAGTGCCTGCCAAAGCGCAAGGTGGGGTGCTGAAGGATTTTCGGCGGGTGGTCGCTCAATCAAATTAATGCGCGGTGCACCAATGAAAGTGGCGACGAACTCATTTGCCGGCCGGTTGTAAAGGTCCATCGGCGCGCCCAATTGCTCGATATGACCTTTGTTGAATACAGCAATACGGTTTCCAAGCGTCAGCGCTTCAACTTGATCATGGGTCACATAGATCATCGTTGTGCCCAGTTCCTTGTGCAGTCTCGACAACTCGCTGCGCATGTTCACGCGCAACGCGGCATCGAGGTTTGACAGCGGTTCGTCAAACAGGAATACTTTCGGGTTGCGCACGATGGCGCGACCGATGGCAACGCGCTGGCGCTGGCCACCGGAAAGTTCCTTGGGGTATCGACCGAGTAATTCACTGATGCGCAGAATCTCGGCAACCCGACCTACCTGTTCGTTCCGCTGAGTTTTTGACACCCCCGCCATCTTCAGCGCGAAACCCATATTTTCAGCCACGGTCATGTGCGGATACAGGGCGTAACTCTGGAATACCATTGCCGCCCCCCGGTCAGCAGGTCGCAAATCATTGGCACGCACTCCGTCAATCAGCAGATCACCTTTGGTGATGGTCTCCAGGCCGGCAATCATGCGTAACATAGTCGATTTGCCACAGCCGGAGGGGCCGACGAAGACCATGAACTCGCCGTCATGCACCTCTAGATCAATGCCTTTGATGATGTCGGTGGTTCCATAACTTTTGCGAATTCCTCGCAGGGAAACTTGTCCCATATCACACCCTCCCTGCCAAAATTTCGGTCTGGCCTTGCCCTGCCTTCATGCGCAGAAGAAAATCCCGGTACCAATGTGCGCTGTCTTTGAGAGTGCGCTTTTGTGTGGCGTAATCGACATGGATAATGCCGAAGCGCTTTTCGTAGCCGGAAGCCCATTCGAAGTTATCGAGCAAGCTCCAAACCATGTATCCCTTAATGCTCACTCCCTTGGCCATGACTTCACCCACCGCGTCGATATGGCGGGCGATGAAATTAGCGCGCTGGATATCGTGGATTTTCTCGTCTGTTATTGCGTCCTTGAATGCGGCACCGTTTTCAGTAATATAAATCGGTGGTAGCGCATAATCGCGATTCAGGCGCAACAGCAATTCGGAGAGTCCTTCGGGGTAAATTTCCCAACCCATGTCAGTGAAGGGAAGACCGCCTTTGTGAACATTCCAATCGCCGTTGCTGCTGGCGACTTTGCGCGAATAATAGTTGACCCCCAAAAAGTCCATCGGCGCGGCGATATCACGTAAATCTCCGTCCTGTAATTTTGGAGCGTCCTCACCCAAGTAAGCGAGCACATCCTGCGGATAGCCTTTGTTAAAAAGAGGATCCATATACCAGCGCACCAATTTCCCATCCTTTAGCTGTGCAAGCGCCTTATCCTCCGGTGTATCCGTTGCCGGAACCACGGGCGAGAGATTAAGGACAATACCAAGATTGCTCTTGCAACCCTGAGCTTGCAGCGCCTGCACCGCGAGACCATGACTCAGCAGCAAATGATGCGAGGCCTGCATCGCTATTTTTCGATTCTTTATTCCCGGGGCAAAATCACCCGTCTCGTGGCCGAGATTCGCCATGACCCAGGGTTCATTGTGAGTTGTTATCGCGGCCACACGATCACCCATGCGCTTCGCAACATGGCAGGCATATTCGACAAAGCGATGAACCGTGTCGCGGTTTGCCCACCCGCCTTTGGCCTGCAATGCAGCGGGCAAATCCCAGTGATTAAGGGTCAAGTAGGGTTTGATGCCGCACTCCAGCAGACCATCCACAAGACGCTCGTAAAAAGCCAGTCCCTGCTCGTTCCAGGCCTCGGCACCACCTGGGCGAACGCGTGGCCAGGAAACCGAGAAGCGATAGGCATCTACCCCGAGACTTGCAATCAGATTGAGATCCTCTTCCCAGCGATGGTAATGATCGCAAGCGACATCACCGTTGCTCTTATCTGCAATGGCATTGGGAACCCGGCAGAATTCGTCCCAGATAGACGGCCCCTTGCCGTCCTCGTTGGCGGCACCTTCAATTTGGAAAGAACTGGTCGCCACGCCCCAAACAAAGTTTGCTGGAAAAGTGAAACTTGAGCTCGGTTCGACGATCTGGTTCATTGCAGTCCTTGGTTGATTTTTTTGTTATTCACTTGACGGCTCCAGTGGTCAACCCCGAAATAAGTTGTCTCGATGACAGGATGAAAAGTACCACCAAGGGCAGCGTGGCGATTGCCGAGCCTGTCATCAAAGCGCCCCACTCGGTATTCACCGGGCTTTGCAAACTGCGCAACGCCAGCGGTAGCGTGTACATTTCAGGCGAACGCATCACAATCAGCGGCCCGATAAAATTGTTCCATGATGCGATGAAGGTGATCAGCCCCAGTGTGCCCAGCGCCGGTTTTAGCAGCGGCAATACGATGCGAAGATAAATATCAAACTCGCCACAACCGTCCATACGTGCCGCTTCTATGAGATCTTTTGGAATTGAAGTAGCCACAAACTGGCGCATCAGAAAAATACCAAAAGCGTTGGCTGCTGTTGGAATATAAAGCGCCCGTGGCTGATCGATCCAACCCAGCATATCCATGATCATGAAAGTCGGGATCATGTTCATGAACGAGGGCAGCAGCATGGTTGCCATCACCAGACCGAACAAGGCGTTCTTGTAACGGAAGTCAAACATCGCGAAGGCATAGCCGCCCATCGAACAAAATAGCAAAGTCAACGCCGTTGAGGCAATTGCCACATAAAGACTCCAACCCAAGTTGCGCCAGAACGGCATGTGATCAGTCAGAATCTTCAGGTTAGTTAAAAAGTCATCACCGAAAAACATCGGCGGCGGCAAACTGAAAATCTCTGTACGCGAGTGGGTGGCAAACACGAACATGAAGTAAAAAGGTGCCAGCATGATTAGCGCACCAACGCCGACGACACAATAAGCGGCCCAGGGTGCAAGTCGGTCAGTTTGAATATTCAGTACGCTCATACCGGTGCACTGCGTTGGCGAAATAAACGGTTGGTCACCCAGGTCAGCAAGGCAACCATAATAAATAAAAGCCAGGACATGGCACTGGCAGCGCCGAACTCATTAAAGTCGAACGCCATGCGATACAAATAAATCGCCGTGGTCATGCCCGACTGATCGCTGCCGCCGCGCCCGCCGGTCAGGATGAACGGCTCCTCGAACAGTA
>CAIRAO010000106.1 GCA_903876625.1 uncultured Gallionellaceae bacterium
CCTGAATAGTGGGCCATTGGAGAAATTGAGCTTCGAATTCAAGCTGTCCTCCTTGAGCCAGGCCTGGTGGCATTATCTTCTGGCGGTCTTTGTTCCGACATCGGCAGCCCCTATTTGCGTGAAGTAGTATCTGATGTGGTTGTGCGTGCGGGTTTTGCACCTGTAATACTTAACCCTATTAATTTCGAGGCGCTGTATAACCAACAAAAGCAAAAAGCACCGGGAGTGACGCACTAAATTTTGGGTTTTAATTTAGACAGGCAAAGCCCAAACGTGCCCAAACTGACTATGAAAATTAAAGTGCTGACAAAAAGCGCATTTCTGTGCGGGCTGTTGTTTACATTCTCTTCTGCCCGGGCATTCGAATTCGTTTCGGTAGCAGCACCTTCTATTTTGTACGATGCCCCTTCTTTAAAGGCGAATAAGCTTTTTGTTGCAACGCGCTATTTGCCTTTGGAACAGATCGTCAGCCTGGATAACTGGGTAAAAGTTCGCGACAACTTTGGAAAATTGTTTTGGATTGAAAAGCGCTCGTTGAGTAGCAAGCGTTTTATTATGGTTAAAATCCCGGTTGCCAATGTGCGCGACAATCCGGATGCGAACGCGAATGTTGTTTTTCAGGCACCCGAACAACTCGCACTGGAGTGGCTATCCAACATGGGCAATGGCTGGCTCAAAGTTCGTCACCTGGATGGCTCAGTCGGTTACATTAAATTTGCCGAAGTGTGGGGCGGCTGATGAAGATTTCTATTCTGGGGGCAGGCGCGTGGGGAACTGCCTTGGCGATCAGCCTCGCGCCACGTCATCAAGTTACTTTATGGGCTCGCGATTCACTTCAGGCCAAGGCCATGCAATCAGGGCGCAGTAATCAGCGCTATCTTCCGGACATGCCGTTTCCGCAACTGCTTTATGTCACTGCTGACCTTGATGCCGTATTGACGGATGCCGAGTTGTTCATTGTCGCAGCTCCGGTTTCTGCTTTGCGCGGTATTTTGCAGAAAATCGCCACTTTGCCCACTGTTACTCCTGTAGTTTGGCTCTGCAAAGGATTTGAAACAAAGACTTCATTATTGCCGCATCAGATCGTCGCCGAGACATTACCTGCGAATTTTTCCCGTGCCGTGTTGTCCGGTCCGAGTTTTGCGCAAGAAGTCGCCCGTGGTTTACCCACCGCTTTGACATTGGCTTCCGCAGATTTTGAATTCGCCCAACGAATCGCTCAGGCTTTACATCACTCGCGTTTGCGCATTTATTCCAGTAATGATGTAGCGGGCGTTGAAGTCGGAGGAGCCATAAAAAACGTATTGGCAATCGCCGCAGGTATGTGTGATGGTTTGCAAATGGGTTATAACGCGCGTGCCGCATTGCTCACGCGCGGCCTAGCCGAAATGACGAGATTGGGTTTACAGTTGGGAGGCAACGCTGAAACTTTAGGGGGTCTCTCCGGTGTTGGAGATTTGATCCTGACTTGTACCGGAGATCTTTCGCGCAATCGTAAAGTAGGCATGATGTTGGCACAGAAGAAAGAGCTGGTAGATATTCTGAACGAACTCGGCCACGTTGCCGAGGGAGTCTACACCGCACAGGAAGTGCATCAGGTCGCTAAACGTACAGGTGTCGACATGCCCATTAGCGAAGCGGTGTTTCGAGTGTTGTACGAGCAGCTGGATGCCGAGAAAGCGGCAGAGAGTCTGCTTGGTAGACAGCAGAGTAATGAGTTTTATAAAGAACCTAAATGATCAAAATCTCCCCCACTCCAACCTTCTCCTGAGGTAGTTGATAAGCCGATCTATGTTTCGGAGCGTTGAATTTGTTCCCTCACCCTCTCCAGCTTCCTCCAGGGGAGGGGGGTCTTTGCCAAATTAGCAGACAAAACAAATATGACAGAATAATCAACTCCCAGGCATTTCAAACCCGCACTGCCTCCAAGCCTCATAAACAGCAATCGCAACCGTATTCGACAGATTCAAGCTTCGATTATTGGGCAACATGGGTAAGCGCAATTTTTGTTCGGTTGGAAGTGAATCCAAAATCGTGGCAGGCAATCCGCGACTTTCCGGGCCAAATAGAAATGTATCACCGGGTTTAAACGCAGTTTCAAAATAAGGTTGCGAGCCTTTTGTTGTAAAAGCAAAAAGGCGAGATTCGGGCAGACCAAGCAGACACGAATCAAGATCATCGTGTACCAGTATATTTGCATACTCGTGATAATCCAAACCGGCACGGCGTAATTGTTTATCGTCGAGTGCAAAACCGAGCGGGCGGATAAGGTGCAATTGTGCCCCGGTATTCGCACATAAACGAATCACATTACCTGTATTGGGCGGTATTTCAGGTTGAAAAAGAATCACGTTGAACATTCAAACTTTCAGCAAATACATTAAAAAAGTGACATTACATCTTGTCAACAATAAGAAAAAAGGCTAAGTTGCACCCTCATAAAGCGCCACTGGCGTATATTTAAAAGGCGATACATCTATGGCACGTCCCGAAAAAGTTCGCTTGGGCGATCTGCTTGTTCAGCAGAAGCTCATTTCGATGGAGCAACTTCAATTTGCTTTGACGCAGCAAAAGACCACTGGACGCAAGCTCGGGCGCGTTTTGGTAGACAACTCTTTTGTGACCGAAGATCAAATTTCGGAAGCGCTCGCCAAGCAACTCAACATCCCCTACATCAACCTCAAATATTATAACGTCAATCTGGAAATCGTCCGGCGTTTGCCGGAAAATCAAGCACGACGCTTTCGCGCTATTTCCTTGGAAGATCGAAACGGAGCCATGTTGGTCGGCATGACCGATCCAACCGACCTTTTCGCTTTCGACGAAATCTCGCGTCTTCTCAAACGTGATATCGATTTGGCTGTGGTCACTGAAGGACAACTACTGGAAACGGTTGATCGTGTTTATCGCCGTACCGAAGAGATTTCCGGCTTGGCGCGCGAATTGTCCGAAGACCTCGGTGATACCTACGTAGACTTTGGTGCGATGAGCGATTCGGTAGGTCTGGAAGAAGCGCCAGTCGTTAAATTGCTGCAGACCGTGTTTGATGATGCGTCGCAAGTGCGGGCTTCAGACGTGCACATTGAGCCGCAAGAAACGCGCCTTCAAGTTCGCTTCCGTATTGATGGGGCGCTGCATTTGCAAACCGAAGCAGACAGCAAAATCGCGCCTGCATTGGTGTTGCGTTTAAAACTGATGGCGGGATTGGATATTTCCGAAAAACGTTTGCCACAGGATGGACGCTTTAGTGTACGAGTGCGTGAACAGGCTGTTGACGTCCGCATCTCCACATTGCCTACACAATATGGAGAATCGGTGGTGATGCGTCTGCTGAATCAAAGCGCCGGTTTTCTGACGCTGGACAAACTGGGCATGCCACCGGATATGCTCAAACGTTTCCGTGAAGTGATCAGTCGCAGCAGTGGCATGGTTTTAGTAACCGGGCCGACCGGTAGCGGCAAAACCACGACCTTGTATGCCGGTCTGGCAGAGATCAATACCATTGAGCAGAAGATCATCACCGTCGAAGATCCGGTCGAATACCGTCTTGCCGGAATCAACCAAGTGCAAGTGAATGAAAAGATCGACTTTACCTTTGCGCGTGTTTTGCGCGCTGCGATGCGGCAAGACCCGGATGTTATTCTGGTGGGCGAAATGCGCGATGCAGAAACAGCTCAAATAGGATTGCGTGCTGCCATGACCGGCCACCTTGTTTTCTCAACGCTACACACACGCGACACTGCCGGTACCTTGTTCCGCCTTGTCGATATGGGTGTACCCAAATTTATGGTGGCATCCTCAGTGCAAGCTGTATTGGCGCAACGTCTGGTTCGCCGTGTATGCGAAAGTTGCAGTGAAGCGCATGTTCCTTCAATACAAGAAGTGGAATGGCTGGAAAATGAAGGCTTGAATAGCAGCACATGGGGAAATCTTTTGCATGGACGAGGTTGCTCACATTGCAACGGCAGCGGTTACCTCGGACGTATGGCGGTTTATGAAATGCTGGAAATGACACAAGCTATTGCCGATGCGGCGGCACATGAAAAAGCCACGCATTTTACCGACGTGGCACGAGCTCATCTAAAAGGTAAAACTTTGCTCGACTACGCGCTTAACAAAATGAAATTGGGCGAAACCAGCGTTGCCGAAGTGATGCGTATCAGTAATCAGGTTGAAGACTAAAGGGAAGCCCTAATGCCCGTATTTGCTTATAAAGGCCGCAGCGCAAGCGGAAACCTGGTACAGGGAACACTCGAAGGCGCCGACTCGGGCGCAGTAGCCGACCAGTTATTTGGCACGGGCATTACGCCGACCGACATCAAGCAATCGCAAAGAATACATGCCGAAGAAAAATCCGTCGGCACACAAAAGAGTCTGTGGCAAAAGCTGAATGAGAAGCCGGTTAGCCCGCTGGATTTGATGTTGTTCAGCCGTCAGATGTACACCCTGCTCAAATCCGGCGTGCCTATCATGCGGGCACTGGCAGGTCTGCAAGAGTCTACCCAAAGTCCTGCATTTGCCGAAATGCTTAAAGACTTGCGAGAAAGCCTTGATAGCGGGCGCGAGCTCAGTGTGGCGATGCGCCGCCATCCCACCATTTTCTCTGCGTTCTATATCAGCATGGTTCAAGTCGGCGAAATGACCGGCATGCTGGACGAAACTTTTATCCGTCTCTACAACCATTTGGACTTTGAGAAAAGGATGAAAGAAAATATCAAGAGCGCAGTGCGCTATCCGATATTCGTTGTTGTTGCGATGGCGATCGCCATTGTGATCGTCAATATTTTTGTGATCCCCGCGTTTGTTAAAGTGTTCGAAGGCTTTCATACACAGTTACCTTTGATGACGCGCTTTTTAATTGGCTCATCAAATTTTTTTGTGCACTATTGGTTCCTACTGCTGGCAATGCTGATCTTCGCGGTGGTTGGTTTTCGTTCCTACACGAATACAATTGAAGGCAGATACAAATGGGATAGATACAAATTCAAAATACCTATCGCCGGCAAGATCATCTTTAAGTCTACACTCTCACGTTTCGCCCGCAGTTTTGCGCTGGGCATGAAAAGCGGCATCCCGATCATGCAAGGTTTAAGCACCGTAGCCATGGTAGTGGACAATGAATACATGCGTGTCAAAGTCGAGAAAATGCGCGAAGGTGTTGAACGCGGCGAGAGTATCTTGCGCACTGCGATCGCCGCCGATGTTTTTAATCCCGTCGTGCTTCAAATGATTGCAGTGGGTGAAGAAACGGGGGACCTGGACGGATTGATGTTCGAAGTCGCGGGCATGTACGAACAAGAAGTGGAATATGAGATCAAGACACTTGCGCAACAAATTGAACCCATCATGATAGTTGCATTAGGTATCTTGGTTCTGATCTTGGCGCTGGGTATCTTCCTGCCGATGTGGGACTTGGGTAAAGCGGCGCTACATAAATGATGAATAAAAATGCTGCCGAAGGCTTCACGCTCATCGAACTGATTGTTGTCATTGCTATACTCAGCATACTAATTGCCGTTTTTTTAAACAAGGTTGAATACTACCAAGAACTGGCCGAGAAAACAGCGATGGAGCAAAACATCGGAGCGATACAAAACGCCTTGACATTACAGCACGGCAAACAATACGTGCGAGGCAATTCGGATGATGTTACTTTACTTTCAACCGAAAACCCAATGAAATGGTTGCAAAAGTTGCCTCAAAATTATGCCGGAGAGTTCTTTGACCCCAAGCCCACTTCGGTTCCTCCGGGTAGCTGGATTTTTGATATCAAGGCACACGAATTAATTTATATACCAAGTCGAACTGACCATTTTGTTCCTGGCAAAGACGGATTGAACTGGATACGTTTTCACATCGAGATGCAATACGAAACGATCAAGAGAAACGGCGTAACAGTACAGGATAAAGCATTAGTGGGAACTGTGTTTGCACAGAAAGAAAAAGTGAATTGGTTTTAGCAAAGCATTGCATATGCCTTCGATTACTGAACTTTATGAATAGTGAGAAAATGATATTGGTAGAGTTAACTTCAACAACATGTCGTTTTTTTATGATTTAGAACGAATTAATCGGTTTAGTTTTTGCAAAAATACTTGCAATCTTAATTTAATTCATATAAGGTTGTTCCAAAATGCAATTGCCAAGTTTGTTATAGTATGGTTTGAATCGGGAAAAGACGGTCATTTTAACGAAACTGAAGTTTCAACACTAGGAGAGTAAGCATGAAACAAGTACAAAAAGGTTTTACCTTGATCGAACTGATCGTGGTGATTGTGATTTTGGGTATTTTGGCGGCGACTGCATTGCCGAAGTTTGTAAATCTGAGTAGCGATGCACGCGTCGCTGCCATGAAAGCCGTCGAGGGTTCAATGCGTTCGACCAATTCGATTATTTACGCCAAGGCTGCGGTGGGAAATTCGATGGGCGCAACAAGCAGCGTTTCGATCAATGGTGCGACTGTTGCGACTAATTATGGCTTTGCCGCAAGTGTTGCGGAATTGATTAAAGTCATGGATATCACCGGTGGCAATTACTCAACTGCCACTACAAATGTGATTTTAGATTCAGGTGCAGCTGATAATCTAAATTGCAGAGTAACATATGCTGCCGCTTTATCATTAACTTCACCACCTACTTATACTACATTGACCAGTGGGTGTTAATTGGTGGACTAGAAAGCTGAGTAAGATGTTTGCACATTTGTGACTTTGCGCAAAGTGTTTGCATGAGCTACAAATGACGTCAACATAAAAATTCAGTGAAATTATACAAGGGAGGCGTCAATGCCTCCCTTGTTTTTGTCCTTCCGATACGCTTTTTGATACACTTTAATCCTGTAAGCTACAATATACAAAAGGAGTTAAGCCCTGAGTTTATGTCCCGTACAAGTTGAAGCGACCACGCAATTTTTATAAATATGTTTAGCTCGCAAAAATCAAATGTTGCAATACAGCGTGGCTTCACGATGGTTGAGTTGATCACGGTGATCATCATCGCCGGCATTTTGGGTGCGATTGTTGCGCCGAAGTTTTTTGATAACAGCGATTTTCAGAATCGCACAGCAGCAGATCAGGTGAGGGCAGCGCTGAAGTTCGGACAGAAGATGGCGATTGCGCAGCGCGCCAGTGTGAGTGTGATGGTTACTGCGCCGTCGGCTAGCTCTAATTGCAACCCGGTTGCAGTGCCAGTGACCTGCGAGATTTCAAATTTGGTGTCCCTAAGCCAAACGCTGCCATTTTCTGTGACTTTTGATGCATTGGGAAGACCGTATTCCAGCGGTACAACGCCCATCGTCTCGCCGAATAATACAATTACCGTTGGTGGTGCAACCATCACCATTGAGCAGGAAACGGGTTATGTGCACTAAGGCCGGCAGCATAAGGTTGTCAGGATTGCAGAGATGAAAGTTGCTGAACTCCTGAGCTCACTTTCGGAAGGCCAAGCCCTGTATGTGCTGCTCGGGGGAATTGCAGTTCAACTGCATAGATACATGCGTTCTGCTTTCGACATCAATTTGGTTTTGGCAATGAATGATGAAAACCTCGTGCGGTTTATTGAGGTAGCCAAGCGTTTCGGATTGATACCGACAATCCTTGTACCAATAGATTCGTTAAGGAATACCGATCAGATCGAGCAATGGTATCCTGAAAAAGGAATGTTGGCATTAGCTTTGAGAGAGCCTCAAATCGGCGGTAGCGTGGTGGATATTCTGGTGCGATCGGATGTGACCTATGAACAACTCAAGAAAAATGCAATTGCGGGTGAATTATTTTCGCAACGTGTGTGGATTGCCTATATAGATGATTTGCTGACCATGAAGCGTGTTGAGAACCGCTCTAAAGATCGGCTCGACATCGAGGCACTGGAAAAAATCAAGAGGGGAGAGGACCCCAATGATTGAGAGTCGAGATCGCGTGCGCGAAATTATTCCGGAAGAAATCATGCTTGCTCGTCAGGCGCAGTCTGAGCAGACGAGGGAATTTTTTATCGAGGTGTGGAAACAAAACCCAAGTTTGGCTAAACAGGGCGGGGTGAAAGTGAAGTATCTTATGATGCCACTTCAGTTCATTGATTCTGGCGCGGGTTTCCCGGAGTCTCCTACTGCGGTTATGACCTCAAAGCAGCGCGGCGCGAGCCTCATCGAGCTGATCATATTTATCCTGATCATCAGTGCCGCTCTGATAGGAATTTTGTCGGTGATGAACGTAACTTCAAAATACAGCGCTGATCCGCTCGTCCACAAACAAGCAATCGCAATCGCCGAATCGCTGTTGGAAGAAATCGAGTTGCAGGATTTTATCGATCAGAATACAGGGCTAACGACTTGCGCTACAGCGCTAACGGCGGATCGCTCTGCGGGCAATCACACCGTATCCTGTTATAACAATTTTTCGACTACCACTGGTTTCACTAATAATTCATTGGGTTTGCCGGGAACTTACACAGCCAATGTTTTAATCGATAGTACGAACTCTCCACTTGGTACGGGGGTAAATACAATCTTGGCAGGCAGTGCAGTTCGCATCACAGTAACTGTGACAGATCCGCAAAATAATCAAATTGTAATTGACGGCTACAGGACGAAATACTGATGCTTACTCGGTGCGACCAACAGTCCGGCTTTACGCTTGTGGAAATGATCATGGTGATGGTCATCACCGGCATTATTGGCGGCATGGTAGCGATGTTTATCCGTGCGCCAGTGCAGGGCTATGTGGATAGTGCGCGCCGGGCCGAACTTACCGATATTGCCGATACAGCCATACGGCGTATGGCGCGAGATGTACGTATAGCTGTACCGAATAGTGTGAGAACAGACGGTTGCGCCGTGCCGAACCAGTGTGTCGAATTTATTCCCACGAAAGATGGTGGGCGTTATAGTGAATCGGGTGCGGGGAATTCACTTGCTTTTGGCACAGGAAGTCTAAAATTTGACGTTGTTGGCGATGCTATTGGCAACCCGGTAAACGTAACAACTAGTGATTTTATTGTCGTCGGCAGCACTCAATCCAATAGTTTCGTGCTTACTGATAACTCTCCTTACAATACGGCCGCTGCAGGTGTATTGAGAAATGTTACAGCTGTATCCAGTTTAGCTGGAGTTCAAACTATTACTATTGGTAGTTTGTTTCCAGATAAAGCATATGTCAGTAATCCACCATTACCGCCTGCGCAACGGTTTGATGTAGTGGATGGTTCGCAAAAAGCTGTGACCTACGCCTGTGAAATTGATACGAGCGCAAATGCGGGTGACGGACAATTGAAACTGGTGCGGCACTGGAATTATTGGACAGGTACCGGCACTCCTTATTTACCTTACTCATCTGGTGGATTGAGTGCGACACTCGCTACCAAAGTTAGCTCATGTTCATTCGGCTATTCTGTTGTCAATCCTCGCTTGGCATTGTTGACAGTGCTTCTAACATTGAACAGCAACGGCGAAAATGTCACTTTGTATAACGAAATCCATGGGAACAATACACCATGAGAAAACGTCAACACGGTTTTAGTATTATTACCGCCATCTTTTTGCTAGTGGTGCTTGCTGGTTTGGGGGCGGCGATGGTGACGCTATCAACCTCACAAAATCAAAGTTCAGCGATGGATGTAATGGGTTCACGTGCCTATCAAGCCGCGCGTGCGGGTATAGAATGGGCTGCGTATCAGATCATTAATAACCCTACACCATCAACCGCCGCGAGTTGCGCGCAAACTTTTGCGCAGGGCTCGCTTGGAGGAACGCTTTCTCCCTTCGCAGTTACCGTTACTTGCTCAAAAATTTCATCTGCGGTCACCGGTGATTCACTAAATTATTTCTATTATGTCAGCGCTGTGGCCTGTACCGCTTCAACCTGCCCCGGAACGCCCAGCGATGCAAATTATATCGAGCGCTCGATTTCTACCAAGTTTGGCAAGTGATCGCCTCAGTTATTTACTCTATTTTTGCAGAATGTTGTTATGTGTATAATATGTCAACTTTATACACATGCGGTGCAAAAGATGCGTACCAATATCGTTATTGATGATCAGTTAATGCAGCAGGCTACGCTGGTTTCCGGCCTCACCACCAAGCGCGAAATAGTCGAGGCAGGTTTGCGTTTGCTGGTGCAACTTAAAGAGCAGGAGCAAATTCGCTTGGTGCGCGGCAAGTTGAAGTGGAGTGGTGATCTGGAGGCTGCGCGTGCCGACAAATGATACTGGTCGATTCGTCTGTATGGATAGATTATTTTAATGGTGTCGTCTGCGTCGAGACCGATCGGTTGGATGCTTTGTTAGGTAAAAACGCTATTCTGATGGGTGATATTATTTTGACCGAGGTGCTGCAAGGCTTCGCCAATGAGGCCGAATTTAAGCGTGCGCAAAAACTGCTGGCACTTTTGCCGTATAGAGATATGCTAGGACATGAAGTGGCTATGCAGAGTACCAAGAATTATCGTGCACTACGCAAGCAGGGTGTGACGGTCCGTAAAACTGTGGATGTGATGATTGGCACCTTTTGTATATTGAACAATATTCCGTTACTACACAAAGATAAAGATTTTGATCAAATGGAACAAAGGTTGGGGCTGATAACGGTAAATTGCACTTAAGCCGAGTTCCTCGTTACATTTAAGTATGCTCAGAACAAGTTACCTCTCCCCGAGGGAGAGGGGGAAACAGACTCAATCGGCGCATCCTTAACAAAAGCTTAGTGGAATTAAGTTGCCACAAAAGTAATTGGGAACAAATATTGAAGAAGTTTGGAGATTGAAATGAACAAGATGTTTGGAGATTGAAATGAACAAGATGTTGAAATTATTAGCATTGTCGGTTTACTTGCTGGCGGCAGCAGGTCAGGTTCATGCTGCGCCCGGTACTATCTGGTTTCAAGATTATTTTGAACGTAGTAATCCAGGAACAGTTGGAAATAATTGGGTGGTGACACCTGTGGCCAATGTTAACGGTGGCAATGGCAATGGCAATGGTAATGGTAATGGTAATGGTAATAATATTGATTGTACTGGCACTACAGGCAATACAGGCTGTGCAGGGATAGATTCGGATGTGCCTCCTTGGAACGTTGCTACGAATCCGCGTGCGAATGCGTCAAAATCCATGTTCACACGATGGAACGGTGTCTATGTTACCAGCCCGGTGATCAATTTATCGACGGCACCAGCGGCACAACTTACATACTGGTTAAGACGGGGCTCGGACTGTTTCAGCGAGTGGCCGGGTAATCAATCGACTGGATGTACTTACACGGCCACGATCACAGTAACAGGCACAACCAGTACTTCCGTGTCTGGCATTACGATCAATGGCGTGCAGATCATGTCTGGTGCTAGTACCGCAGCCACTACACAAAATACCGTTGCGGCGAACATAAAAGCGAAAATCAATGTTGCAGGAACTGGTTTCACCGCAAGTGTAAACAATAATGTCGTTACCATTACTGGTGCCAGTATGAACGCGTACAGCGCGTTGCCGATCATCACCCAAGTCGGCACAATGACGCTTACTGCTGGCTTTCCAACCTATACACCCAACTATGGTGAGGAATTTGAAACTCAATATCTGAATAGTTCCAATACTTGGGTTAACCTCAAAAAATATCCCGCAGAAGGCCCGCCCGGAGAAGAATACCGCCCAGTCATCGAATTACCAAGCGATGCATTATGGAGTGGTTTTAAAATACGTTTTTATCAACCCAGCGGTAGCGGCAGCCAGACTTGCGGCACGAATTGTGCTCCTGGAGTTCGCGGGTATGACTACTGGCATATAGACGATGTGGTGGTAACTGAACTGGCTGCAACAAACTATTCCGGCGCATTTTGCGACAATTTTGAAGGAGCGCTTACGCGATGGACGGTAACCGGTTTTGGCGATGCAAATATTGGATCGACCTATTTTCAGGGCGGCGCACACGATCTTGATATCCGTTGGGATGCTGTGACAGTAACTAGCAAGCCAACTGATATGACCAGTGCGTCAGGTAATATCACCTTCTGGGTGAAACGCGGAATGGGTACAGCTACGGTACCCAATATTAGTGGTAGCGATTTTCCCGAGACCGGTAAAAGTCTGGTATTCCAGTATTTGACTACCACCGCGAATACCTGGAAGACACTTATCACTTTTACTGGTGGAGGAACGGCGGGGCAGATTTTCTGCCCAACCGTGGGTACGAACTGCCCGGTAGCAACGCCCTTGACAAATAGTTTTGCCATTCCGGCAGATGCCAACCTGTCCGCTTTCCAGTTGCGCTTTAGTTTTACGGGCACCGGTACTGGTTACGACTTTGATTACTGGCATGTAGATGATGTATGTGTCGGCGGAGCTGCGCTTCCGACTGATTTAAGTTTAACGATGTCTCCGAGCGGTACAACAACTCTGGCTCCGGGTGCTACATCCACAATAACTTTGACTGTTACAAATAATGGCCCGAATGTTGAACCCGGAATCATCACGATTACCGATATATTACCCGCTGGTTTGTTGTTGAATACTAGCATCGCCTCGAGTTGGTCAAGTGGTACTTTATTAGCCGGCGCCACCAATGCATGTACGGTCGCAGGTCAGGTCGTCACGTGCTCACGTGTTGGAAGTCTGGCTGTAGGCGCTTCGACTGTGTTGACATTGCAAGTGCAGGCTAGTTCGTCTGCCTCGGGTAGCGGGTTGTTGAATACAGCTACGCTTGCAGGACAATCAACCGATAGCAACCAAAGCAATAACACAGCTTCAAATCAATATAGTTTTGTGAAAGCTTTATTTGAGGCTTACGAAACGATTACAACCGCAGGTTCGGTTTCCGGTCGTATTTATACAAAGCTTGCTGGTACTTCATTCAACCTTACGGTTGTTGCGGTCAATAGCGGTGCTATCAGCACTGGATATAACAGAACGGCAACGGTTGATCTGATCGATGGCAATGCAGCATGTGTTAGCGCAACTTCCGCTTTGACTGGGGTAACCGTGAGCCCGGCAAGTCATTTATACACCACGGGAACGGGTAAGGATAATGGTGTTTATACCCCTTTTAGCTTTACGTCATCTACTGCCTATTCGAGCGCACGGGTTAGAGTGAGTGATGATAATGGTTCAGTGGGTTGCTCATCTGATACCTTTTCTATTCGCCCAAGTGTATTCAGCATTACATCTACAGATGCAACCAACAATAATAAAACTGGAAGCCCAACTTTAAAGGCAGGTACCACTAATTTTAATCTCACGGCAGCCTCAGTAGCTGGATACAACGGTACTCCAAGTATCGACAATACCAAAGTGCAGGGAACATCTACAGCGGGAACCTTGAGTGGCAGTTTCGTTGTGACTGCTGTTTCAACAGGGACGGCCTCGGGTAGCAGTTTTACTTATAGTGAAGTAGGTAGTTTTGGACTGAATGCAAACGCAGTTTACGATTCGTCATTTACCTCAACCGATCAGACTGGAGACTGCGTTGCTTCGAGTTTTTCAAATACATTGGACGTAAATGGTCAATATGGTTGTTCTATCGGTAGCGTAGCGGTCGCTCAGATAACCGGTAGCAGCGGATTCGGCCGCTTTATTCCTGATCATTTTGACACAGTGATCAATGCAGTTTCAGGCGTGCCGATGGCTTGTGGTACGGGTTTGACTTGCCCGACGACTGGTATGGTTTACGAGAAACAGCCGTTCAGTCTTACAATAACAGCGATGAATGGCAGTGGTGTTGCGACGAGTAATTACAATACGACTTCGGGTTACTCCAAAACCGTTACGTTGAGTACGTATAGTAGTTTAGGCGGTGGCAGTCTTGTTACCGGTGGTGCATTAGGCGTGCTAAGCGAGACGGCTTTTGCAGTAGGTACTCTCACTGATACAACCGAAAATTATACGTTTTCCCCTTCTCCAGGCGCACCGACCACTATTTATATCCGTGCAACAGATTCTGATGGAGTGACTTCTTTGCGCTCGCCGACAAGTAGCTCGACTGAAGCTGGGGTAACAGTTGTGAGCGGTCGCATAAAGGTGGGCAATGCTTATGGTTCAGAACTGTTGCCGTTACCGATGACGGCGACAGCACAGTTTTATAATCTATCAAGTAGCTGGGTGACTAGTACGACCGATAGTTCGACACCCTTTGCCATAGCGAATATCATTTCGAATGTGGTATCCGGTTTGAGTGGTAGCACTATGGCTGAGACGGTAGTGAGCGACGCTTGTGGAAGCAATGTGTTTTTCTGTAACGGTGTGAAAAGTTTCAAAGTGACCAACTCGAATTCGAATCCGGCCAATCGAACCGGCATAGCAGATATCTGTATCAATTCTCCTGGTTATTTGAACCAAGGTGCGGTGTTGTGTAATACCGGTACAGCAAGTGTGACCAATGCCGGTCGTGCAACTTTTGGTATTTACAAAGGCAACAATTCAATTATTTACATGCGTGAAAACTATTGATTTAAACGTTGTCAAATTATTTATTTTGGAAAAACCACTGGAATAATGGGGTTTCAGCGGTTTTTCATGGTGTGTTTGTTAAAAAATATGTTTATTAGATGCGGTTATTTGTTTTTTGTTCTGGTGGTTTTCGCTTTCTATGAGGCACCATCTTATGCGGTTGATACAACAGTCCCCGCGCAACTTCTCTCGGATGATAATCAGCCGCAGCATACCGTGCCTGCTGCAGTGCCTGCGCCTGCGCACCCGGAAGAGGAAGGCAGCAAAACCGAGGTGATGTGGGAGCTTGATCCTTACTATTCGGATGTGGGCGCCTATATTCCACTGACCAGTACACCGATCCCTATTATTCGGTCTACCGACGAATCGGTGATCTATTCCAATTTGATTAAAGGTTCGCTCGTTCCGCGTTATATGGTGCTGGAAGCGAGCGTCTATCCGATGCCGTTACTTGGTACTTACCTCAAGGCTGATCAGCCGCTGGCTTATAAAAGAGGGCAGATCGGTAATTCAAGTGTGAACTTTATCGATTCTGCCACGGCGGGCTTTCAGGAGCCTTGGGCAGTATCGGCCTTCTTTGGCAACATCGCCAAGATCGTCCGGCCGGGTGAAGATCGTATCGGTAGCAACGTGGGCTATACGGGCTATCTGATCAGCGCGGGCACCAAGCAGATCAAAGATAATGTTTTTATCGACGATCACTGGTTGGAATTGGAGTGGAAGATCAAGGGCAAGCTCGATTATCCCGACGAGAGATTGAGCTGGAGTTTTCGCGTGGGGGGAAAACTTCATGACAACCCCAATATCGTTGATGAAATTTATGTGAATTTATTTCGCAACAATTTAAATGTGCATTTTCCGTTTCTAAGCTGGGCCAACAATTCTTCATTGGATATGAAAGTTTATTTTTCCGAGACAAATGCAAGATTGCTGCGCCAGGAATATATAGTTGGAAAAAAGTATCCTAAAGTAGGCTGGAAGTACACCCCCACTTTTGATGTCGGTGTCGTCTGGTCGAGCGCGGAAGAGTATACCGGTGTTTTGCGTACTTCCACTTTGGATAAGGTCACGCTGGTGTTTCGACCGTCGGTGGAGTTTTAGGGTTGTGCTCCCTCTCCCCGATGGAGAGGGAAGTTAAAGGCAATAATCGGAAAGACGAAGTTTTTAGATCAACAGAAATAATAGTTGACCTTAATCCTGTGGTATATTGTGCGTCAGATGGCAGCGCCATTTCAACATTTATCAACTTCAAAGGAACCAACATGGAACACACACTGCCCGCTTTGCCCTACGCCAAGGATGCGCTTGTGCCGCATATGTCTGCCGAGACATTCGACTATCACTATTCCAAGCATCATCAGGCTTATGTTACCAACCTGAATAATCTGATCAAAGGCACTGAATTTGAAAATGCCAAGTTGGAAGACATCATCAAAAAAGCCAGCGGCGGTATTTACAACAATTCCGCGCAAGTATGGAATCACACCTTTTTCTGGAGCTGCATGAAACCAAATGGCGGCGGTGCTCCTGCCGGCGCGTTGGCTGATGCCATCAACAAAAAATGGGGCTCGTTGGACGACTTTAAAAAGGCGTTTCAAACCTCTGCCGTGGGCAACTTCGGTTCCGGCTGGACATGGCTGGTTAAAAAGGCTGATGGCTCTTTGGATATCGTCAACATGGGTGCCGCCGGTACGCCGCTGACGACAGGCGACAAGGCGCTGCTGTGTGTTGACGTATGGGAACACGCTTACTACATTGATTACCGCAACATGCGTCCAAAATTCGTTGAAACTTTTTTAACTAGCTTAATCAACTGGGATTTCGTCGCAAAAAATTTTGCTTAAGTTGTACGGCTTAATGGCAGGAATAGAATACCTAGGAAACGGTTGTGGCATTGAAGGTTGACTGAGTCATCCCGGCCACAACCGGTGGTTTGAAGGTGTCGTCCAATTAAGAAAATTATGGGCGTCATAAGTAAGCAAACCTTTCTTCCAAGTAACAAACCGAACCGCTTAGTCATATGCCTGTTCTCTTGGACCATGTGTCCTAATTATGCGCACTGAATTTTGAAGAAACACAGTAGAGCGACAAAAAATTTAAACTGCAGTCTGCATATTTGTCCCAAGCAAAAACGAGCAAATTTAAACCAAAAAGCTCAAATCTGTAACGCTGTAATTTCCGATATTGGGTAATACGGTTGGCATGTCAGTGGCTGATACACCAAACCATTTTGCCAGTGTGGCAGCGTATTGATCAACCGATATTGTCGGTAGCAGCCTGCCTTGACCTACGTCATCTGGTCCACCGTTGGCGAGGACAGGAGGCGTACCAAAAAATGATTGCCCAACAACGCTACCACCCATCACAAAATGATGGCTACCCCAACCGTGGTCTGATCCATCATTGTTGCTAACTAGTGTTCTGCCGAAATCAGAAGCAGTGAATGTGGTTACTTGGTTGGCCACCCCCAAATCAACTGTTGCCTGATAAAACGCCGATAGCGCCGACCCTACTGTCGTCATTAATCCTGGATGGACCGCCAGTAAACTATCGTGAGTGTCAAATCCGCTTATAGATACAAAAAATACCTGGCGTGTGGCACCTAACGTACTGCTGGATGCAATCATTTTCGCAACTATTTTGAGTTGGTCAGCCAAGGTGTTGCCTGTTGGGAAAACAGTTGTCAACGAGACGGTGGCAAGCGCAGAGGTCACCTCTGAATTTGCAGTTATCGAGCGGTTGTTGACACGCGCATATTCATTTTCAAATAATTGAGAGCTTGGTGCAGTCATCAAATTTTGAAGCACTGTTGAGCAGGCAGAAGAACCAAACAATTTAGGAGTGGTACCGGTTAATCCTGTTACTGGAATTGATCCGGAGGTTGATAACTGATATTGCTGTACCGTTTTGCCAGACAGTAATACAGCATTGCCCGAAACGCTGATGCAAGTGAACGTGGCATTACCATTGCCTGAAACTAACAAGTCACCCATGCGCCCACCCCAACCTGATGCAGCACCTTGTGGTTGGGATGATTGCCAAAATGATTGCTGATCAATATGTGAAAAAAGCTTAGGCGGCAGGGGCACCGATTTAGCGATGTACTGCGCCTTGGTGGTTGGTTCAATCAGCGTGCCTACATTGAGCAATACAGACATTTTACCTGCATTGAAAATGGGCAATAAAGTATCCAGTCCCGGTGCCAGGGCATATTGCTGAGCGTTGGGCAATGGCGTAACCGGGTTGAGTACCAATGGCGTGAGTGATGCATTACTAATGGCCAGATTGCTGCGAAAGGTTTGCTGAAGGTTATAACTGGTGAGGTCGTAAGGTATCAGCGTGTTTGCATAATCATTGCCACCGTATAGAAATACACATACTAATGCTTTGTAACCCGCTGATGTGGCTGCAGCAGCCTCTCCCATTGCTGCCAATGTAAGCGCCCAAGGCGTGGCAGTGGCTGCAATTGAAAGTGCGGCACTGCGTTTTAAAAATTCACGTCGCGATGCATTATCGGGATTGATGTTACGGAAATAACTCATTCGTCTGCCTTTATCTTTGCACGATATATTCGGGTGAAGCCAGCACCAATGTGAGTGCGGCATGAATACGATTTAACTGACCTGCTGAGGTACTTATGGAGATTTTATCTATCGCTGACTGAATCGTGCTTAAAGTAGTGGCAGAGATTTGGCTACCTGCAAGCACCTGATTGATTTCGTTTAGCAGCGAGGCAGAATCGCCGACTAGCGCAAGCAGCGTGCTGTAATCAGCTGTCAGGTCGCCCACGCTCGACCCTACAATCGCTCTTTGCATAAAATTGATATAACCGGCAACTGAAGTTTCATCAGTAATTTGAAACTCGGGGCCGGTGAGACCCTGTGCTGAAATACTCGTATTGGGCGGAACATATCCCGGCTGGAAGAAGTTGAAAACAGAACCCGAGCGCATGGGGCTTTGGCCCAGCCGCGAAGCTGGATCTGAGAGATCGCCAATGGCCCATGCTCCCGAAGGTGAGTTTGCCGAATAAGCGCGTGCCCAATTGATAAAACGAACAACGGGTTCGCGCAGTTTCCCAAAACTTGATCCAGCGGCAAGCGTGGTATCGCGTGCTTCTGTGTCCAATAGTATCGCTTTGATAACCGCCTGCATGTCACCACGTACGCCTGATCCATTGTTGCTGAAAACGTTAGATATTCGCTGAATATAGCCCGGGCTTGGGTTGCTGGTAACCAATCGCTGGATTAATTGTTTTCCAATGAAAGTGGTCACATTTGGATGGTTAAACAATGTATCGAGTGCAATAGTCAATCCATTCAACGCACCTGTGCCTGCGGTTATCGTTGTACCCAAAAATGTCTTGCTACCTGTTTCATAATTGTTTGAAACAGAGATCAAAGGCCGCTGCATATAATCAGGTGGAGGATTGGGAGTGGTTAACCCGGATGTATCGATATTCCAGCCGGTAAATACACGGGCAAGACCACTCACATCTGCCTGAGCATATGTTTCAATGGCAACGTCATTTGCATCGTGTTTAACAGTGCCATCGGTATTCAATTGCAAAAGACCGATAGTAAAAAGTTGCATCAACTCCCGCGCATAATTCTCATCCGGTTCGCTACCTGTGGTCGGGTTGGCTTTAACGTTACCTCGAAAGGTCAAGTAGTAACCCATCGGCGGGCTTAGAGAAACCTGCTGCAACAAATTACGGAAATTGCCAAATGCGTTTGCTTCCAGAATATCCAAATAGGCCGCTATTGCAAACTGCCGCCATTGTGAATTCACACCAAGAACTGATACCACCAAAATCTCAGATAGAGCCAAAACGACTCGCTGGCGTAAAAGATCAGGTGATGAGATCAGCTTTCGCCATATCGTGTTGTCTAAACCAGCTGTGCTATTGATGTAAGTTGTATTGTTGTAGCCGTTTGCAACTAGCCAATCGTAATGGCC
>CAIRAO010000107.1 GCA_903876625.1 uncultured Gallionellaceae bacterium
GCATTGTCATTTGTATTTGTATTGACGCTTTTGATCGCTGCTTATTTCTTGCTTCGTCACGCACCGAGACCCGAACTCACGACAGGTGCCGGTTTTACATTTTCCGGTTTGATGCAGCCGCTACGCAACGCTCGTTTTCGTTGGCTGATCGCGGTGTTCATCCTCAACGGAATCGCTGCCGCCATTCCCGCCACGTTATTTCTTTTTTTCACAAATGACCGTCTATTGTTGCAGCAATATGCCGGTCTGTTTCTAATCGTGTACTTTCTGTCCGCAGCCTTGTTTATGCCTTTGTGGGTAGTGCTAGCCAAGCGTCACGGAGAAAAAAAGACGTGGATGATAGCGATGGCGCTCGCGATATTTACTTTTGTTTGGGCATATTTTTTGGGGGCAGGGGAGATTGCCGGATATGCCGTTATCTGTATTCTATCCGGTGCCGCGCTGGGTGCGGACTTGGCATTGCCGCCTGCGCTGCTTGCGGCAGTAATCGGGCAAGCAGGTCACATCGGAAAATATTCGGGTACATATTTCGGGATTTGGAACTGGGCAACAAAGTTGAATCTGGCTTTGGCGGCGGGCATCGCGTTGCCCTTGCTGCAATGGATGGGATATCAGAGTGGCAGCAACAATGCCTTGGGTTTGCATGCGCTGGCAGTTGGCTATGCGCTACTGCCCTGTGCGTTTAAGTTATGCGCGTTAATATTATTGTGGCGCGCACCACTGAATCATGTTTGATTATTTAGGAGAACAAAATGAGTTGGCAATCGCAGCTTTTACTTGCAACGGGAATATTGATGTTATCAGCGTGTAGTACCACCGATGTTGGCCTGTATGCCAAAGAGAAACCGGCTCTCGATATGCAGCAATATTTTAACGGGACGGTGGATGCGTGGGGTATGTTTCAAAATCGAAGCGGCGAAGTGGTCAAACGTTTTACGGTGGTCATCCATTGCAGTTGGCAAGGTGACGTCGGCACGCTGGATGAAGACTTTAGCTATGCAGATGGCAGCAAACAAAAACGCGTATGGACGTTAAAAAAACAAGTCAATGGACAATTCATCGGCACGGCTTCCGATGTGGTAGGTGAAGCGCTCGGCACTATTTCCGGTAATGCGCTGAATTGGAAATATGTATTGGCGTTACCTGTGGGTGACAAAGTTTATAACGTTAACTTCGACGATTGGATGTATCTGATGGACGACAAAGTAATGTTGAATCGTGCGGTGATGAGTAAATTTGGTATCAGGTTGGGCGAAGTCACTTTGTCCTTCAGCAAGCGGCCATGAATCCAAAATTGAAAGATTGGCGCGGCCAGCGAATTTGGATCATCGGGGCCTCAAGCGGCATCGGTGCCGAGCTTGCTCGAATGCTGATGACTCTTGGTGCGAAGCTGGCTTTGTCAGCTCGCCACCTTGAGGCATTACAGCGAGTCGCAATTGGAAATGCTGAAACGATGGTGCTTCCCTTCGATATCACCCAATCAAGAGAAGTACTCGCGGCACGCGATACCATTCTGGCGAAATGGGAAGGTATTGATCTGGTGCTCATCGTCGCCGGTACGTATCAAAAAATGCGTGCGGAAGATTTTAATCTTGCTACCGCCAAACAATTGGTAGATACCAATCTCAACGGCCCGCTGAATTGCCTGGACGCCGTGTTGCCTGTCTTGCTTGCACAGGGCAAGGGTGGACTCGGCATCGTTGCTTCTATCGCAGGGTTAAGCGGGCTGCCGCAAGCCTTGATCTACGGACCCACCAAGGCTGCGCTGATCAATTTGTGCGAATCGCTCTATCTCGATCTGCGTCCGCACGGGATTGGTGTTTATCTAATCAATCCCGGTTTCGTCGCCACGCCGCTCACGGCCCAAAACGATTTCGCTATGCCCGCGCTGATTTCGGCGGAAACGGCTGCAAAAGAAATCATCCGAGGAATCGAGCGCGGTGATTTCCATATTCACTTTCCAAGACGTTTTACAAATTGGCTGCGCCTGCTCAGATTGTTGCCGTACCGTCTCTATTTCTGGCTGATCCACAAGGGGACCGGGTTATGACGCATCAAATGCACCTGAACAATATAGTGCATTTCTTCGAGAACGTTTCGCCGCAGAGCGTTTCTAATATCGAAGATTTGTATGACGCGAACGCTTATTTCAAAGACCCCTTTAATGAGGTGCAAGGGCAGGAAGCCATCATGAAAATATTTCTGCACATGTTCAAACAAGTGGACTCCCCACGCTTTATCATCAGGCAATCCATTCTGCAGGAAGCAGAAGCCTTCATCGTGTGGGATTTTGAATTCCGTAGGCACAGAAGCGCTACGCCGCAAAACATTCATGGTTCGTCCCATATCCGTTTCAACCCGGTGGGAAAAGTGATTTACCACCGCGACTACTGGGATGCCGCCGAAGAGTTGTATGAAAAGATTCCACTACTTGGAAATTTAATGCGCTTCCTCAAGCGCCAAGCCCGAAGTTGATTTTTTTACTGGAGAAGATGATGAATAAAATATTAGTTTTAATCCTACTGACTTTGGCTCAAAACGCATTTGCAGTGGATTGTTCGCCACTGCTCAACCGCACTATTACCACCCTGCAAGGAGACAAGATCAATCTTTGCCAGTATGCAGGCAAACCGATTTTAGTGGTGAACACGGCGAGCCGTTGCGGCTTTACACCCCAGTTCGACAAACTCGAAGCCATGTACAGCAAATATGGAAAGCAAGGCTTGCTGGTCCTCGGATTCCCCTCCAACGATTTTAAGCAAGAGCTGGCCACTAATGGAGAAATCGCAAAGTTTTGCAAATCGACATACAAAGTCAAATTTCCGATGAGTGAACCCAGCAGTGTTACCGGCAGCAATGCGAATGACCTGTTCAAGGCCTTGGCA
>CAIRAO010000108.1 GCA_903876625.1 uncultured Gallionellaceae bacterium
CGTGCACGCAGTTATGTACTTTTTGATGAGGGTCCAGAAGTAATCTGAAAGATGGATAATTTCCGAACATCTTTTGACCGGCGCCGTTATACCACTTACCAAGGCGGCAATTATTATGGTCGACTGATACGGCGCTACGCATCTCTTCATTTTCCGGGTCTCCAATTAACACATAGGCACGTTGCTTATAGATTATGTGATCTACCTTAATTAGAGATGCAAAACTTAGGTCTTGCGCGTATCGTGCTCCTACTAACGTTGTGCCTGCCGATTCATTAAATTGGGCAAACTTATGCTCAAGGCGACTGATCACATCCTGCGAGGAATTTGCAATTTCATGCATTTCACCTGAGTCTTTCTGCATTTTCGACGCGTCTTCCTGCAGCATGAGCATAATTTTCCCGATAGATACGGAAGCATTTTTAGTATTCTCAGCCAGTTTGCGCACTTCGTCAGCAACCACCGCAAATCCACGTCCCGCCTCGCCAGCCCTGGCTGCTTCTATAGCCGCATTGAGAGCCAACAGATTTGTCTGATCCGCAATTGAATTGATCAATCCCACCGCTTTGGTGATCTCTGCACTGCGCGCATTCAATTCTGTAATAGCTTCGTTGGCACGATTAATTCGCTCCACGATGCCGGACAATCTTTGCACCACATCCACGACCGAACTGCGATTTTCGTCGGCATCCGCACGGGTTTGTTCTGCAAGCGATGCCAAGCGCGCCATATTGTCCGTGATTACTTTCATATCCTGCTGGTTTGAGTACAAGTTCTTTAACAAGTTATCGCTATTCAGTGTTTGCACACGCGCCAGCAAGCGAGTACGCATGGCTGCCTTCTTTTGCTCTGCCATATTAGCCAGCAATATATTCTGATTTTCCAAGCCCTTTTTAAATCCACCGTGCAATCCGGTTCCCATTGCCTGACGATAAAAATTACCGGACAAATTGGAACGAAAACTGGTCTCTTGCTCACGGAAAAAAGTGCCCAGTTGATCCAGCATGTCGTTGATGCTCCAGCACAGCAAACTGATCTCGTCGCGAGCTTCGGAAACGTGGGTCACCCGACTATTGAATTTGCCCTGTGCCACCTCGTCAACCACAACTTTAAGTTTCGTCACCGGTGCAAGCCATTGACGCGCCAGCCATTGACCATAAGCTGATACGGCAATAGAAATAATTAAAAATCCGAACATGTAGATATCGACGCCGTGCATTGCAAAACTCGTCAAAATAATGACCAAAATGCCAAATGAGAATGACCACAGCAACGTGCTGAATTTAAATTGCAAGGACGAGTTCGTCATAGCTGAGCCCCTTTTCATTCAATATGTCGACCAATATCTTGGTGGAGGCCGCAATGGCATTGGCCGGCCCGGCTTTTCTTTCGGCTTCAAGCATGAGCCGGTAAACATCTGTCATTACTTTGACACCGCTGGCCTTGGGTTTGCGCCTGACTGAAAAATACCCCGTGATATTTCCCGCCTCATCAAAGGTCGGGGTCACATTGGTGAACACCCAATAAAATCCACCATCTTTCGACATGTTCTTAACGTAGGCAAAACACTCTTCGTGATTGGAAATTTTGTCCCACAGTAGTTTAAATACAGCCCGCGGCATATCCGGGTGGCGAATGATGTTGTGTTGGGTTCCGAGCAATTCGCTTTCGCTATACCCGGAAAACTCGATAAATATACGGTTCCCGTAGGTTATCCGTCCCGTCGTATCTGTCATCGACACAATGTAGTCATCTTCTCGCATAACCCTCTCTACAAGAGTAGGCGTGATGTTTCGCTTCATGGCAACTCCTTACAAACGAGGTTCATTTATTCAAATTTCAAACGAATTCGTAAAAGTTTGACTGTAATATAATCCTATTCCTCTGGGATGGCATAATAACCATACCACTTACACCCAGTTAGGTAGATTAGAAATCAAAAATGGCCCCAATTCTCCCGCATATCACTTTAGAAACTGCCTCATCTCCCGAATACAGCATCATCTGGCTGCATGGTTTGGGTGCCGATGGCGAAGACTTTGTTCCCATCGTCGAAGAAATTAATTTACCCGTCGCGGTGCGCTACATTTTTCCGCATGCACCCAAGCGCCCCGTCACCATGAATGGCGGTTTTGTAATGCGCGCCTGGTACGACATTTCAGTAGGAGATCTCTCTGCAGAACGGGGAATTAATTTCCCCATCAAGCAAGATGCCACCGGGATAAGAGACTCTCAAGCAGAGATCGATAAACTCATTGCTCAAGAGCTACACCGCGGGATTCCTTCAACTCATATTTTTCTGGCAGGATTTTCACAAGGAGGCGTAATCGCGCTTCAGACCGGGCTACGCCACAATAATCCTCTTGGAGGAATACTTGCGTTATCTACATATTTGGCTTTGACAGAGAAAATATCTGAAGAAGCAAGCGAAGCTGCAAAAAATATACCCATATACATGGCTCATGGTTTCTATGACCCCATTGTGCCTTACGCACTTGGCTACTGGTCCAAAGAGATACTGGTGCAAAAAGGATTCGATGTAGACTGGCACGAATATGCAATGCAACATTCGGTATGCGGTGAAGAAATACGCGATATTGAGAAATGGTTAACGGCAGCAATTAAACGTCAGTCTTAAGTTACAAACCTGCCGTGCGACAACTACAACTAGCGACTACCGACTAATAACCAATTACTCGGCACTTGTGTCCTGCTCCATTTTTCGATAGCGCGCCAAGTCATAGTCATCTCCGCTTTCAACCAAACCAAGTGAGAGTAACAGATAATTTTTTTCCTCTATCTGCATATTGAAACTGCGACTTGGCAGAAATGTTCCAGGTCGCATTAAAAACCAGGCTTCACCGCTAGTGTCATTCGGTTTATTCAGATACAAAACCAGATGAGTCGATTTATCCACGTGTGAACGATTTGCAATATTCAACGAAACACCCGTCACTTGATTGGATAAGACTTCTACGCCGACTTGCAAATTATTCTGAACATCACGACTTAATCGCCGCACGATCCCGACGCCCCAATTTCCCACATTTTCAGGTTTACTCCCGATCAAAGTGCCTATTCTGAGTGTGTCCAGCAATGCGGGTGACACTACACTCCGAAATCCTGTCGCGCTAATATCTTCAACCTCCCATACTTCATTGCCCGTCACGCTGAAGTTCAAACAATCCTCTGCATTCTCAACCAAATTTTGAAAGCCATTGGAGACTTGCAAGTATATTTTTAAATTACGACGTACATTGCGGCGAGTTGGCGGCTTCAACACACAGCGGACCATTAACTGCCGAGCTACCTCACTGATAATTTCAGCATCGTAAACCGAACCATACAAATTAACCTCCTGCGGCACCACGCCTTTGGTCAGATTCCGAATCAATTCTTTGAGTCCGATTCCAAAACCACCCATTTCAAAAAAGCGCACACCCGGATGGATCGTGCCATCACCGTTAGCTCTATATGGGCCAGATGGCTTCAGGAAATTAAATGCCCAGATGTTTTCCTCTCCTTCCTGCCTTCCCACTTCCAAATATTTGTTAAGGCATGAGATCAGACGTTCGGCAATGTGAATCTGCAAAGGTGTCAGCGAACCTGTTCCTACTGAATGCCACACTAAAATCCCTGCAAACTCTCTCCTGGTTGATGTGTTGATTCCCGCACCAGGATAAAGCGTAACTATTTCGTCTAAAAAGCTATATTTTTCCGCATACAAATATATTCTCGAAAGATGTCCCCACAACTCGGGATCAATCTGCTCATAACGAACTGCTGCAAGTTTTAACCGGCTTGATACTGCTGCAATAGCCCGGGATGCCAACAGAACCAATTGTAATTTGCCGACGTCACCAGAACGATCAAGCTTGCTGCATTGAGAGAAAATATTTGAATAAATTTGCTCGCTAAACATGAAAAACTCATTCAACGCAACCCATATGCGGTTTTCTTGAAATTTATTGAGTGGCTGCAAAGTAAAATATTCACGTTGCAATCTGCGTACGTGCGGTTGAGCTGCCTCATCCAGCAAACCAAGCACTGCTACCTGATTATCAAATTTGATTTCGTCTGAATGTTCGATCAATGACTCGATCCAACTCGATATTTCAGCCAGCGCCTTCAACGAGTCATCCATGGGAATCACTCCCAATACCTGCTGTGCAGATTCTATATCAGCCATCGGGTGATCCGATTTTTTTCCGAACAAAATTGCCAACTTAAAACCCTCCGAGCCTTGACGCCTTTATACAGGGCGCTATATAAGCACAAATCAGACTAATTTCCCATAGGTTGAATAAACTTAGGCTGCAATGAAATCAATATTATTAATACAGGACGACCTGCCCTTTCCGCCAGTCGAATTGGCATTTACCTATCCCAACGGATTGCTGGCTGCGGGAGGAGACCTATCACCCGAACGACTTTTGGATGCTTATCGCCATGGGATATTTCCCTGGTTCAATGAAAACGATCCCATACTCTGGTGGAGCCCAAACCCGCGCATGGTGTTGTTCCCGAACGAATTCAAAATATCTCATTCATTGCGCAAGATTTTGTACAAAGGCGTCTATGACATTCGCTTCGATAGCGCTTTTGAGCAAGTCGTGCGTAACTGTGCTGCCCCACGCAAAGGGCAAGCCGGTACTTGGATTTTGGAAGATATCATCGATGCTTACTGCGAACTGCATCGCCTGGGCTATGCGCATTCGGTGGAGACATGGATTGACGGAGAACTCGCAGGCGGGCTTTATGGCATCGCACTGGGCAAGATGTTTTACGGTGAATCAATGTTCAGTCGACGAGCCAATGCCTCGAAGATCGCCATCGCCCATCTTGCTAGGCAACTCGAATACTGGAATTACGGGATGATCGATTGTCAAATGAACACTCCGCATCTCGCCTCGCTTGGCGCAAGAGAAATACCGCGCGAAGAATTTATTCATCGCTTGCAGAAATTGATAAACTACCCCAAAGTACAAACTTCGGGCGAATGGTTAGCCACCACCTCAAATTTATTTAAAGAAAGAGACTCTTGACCATACTGAGTGACATACCGCTTTCTGCCCTGCAGTTCTATTTGACCTCCCCTTATCCTTGCAGTTATTTAGCTGATAGAGATGCTCGTTCGCAAGTTGCAACACCTGCTTTTTTAATTACACCCCAGGTTTACTCAGAGTTGGTGCATCACGGATTTCGTCGTAGCGGCACCTTCACTTACCGGCCACGTTGTAACAATTGCCATGCATGCACACCGGTACGCGTCGAAATCGATACCTTCACTGCAAATCGTTCGCAACGACGCAGTTGGAAACAGCATCATCATTTAGAGGCCACGCTGCATACGCTCGAGGACAGGCCGGATTATTTTCCACTATACCAACGCTATCAAAACACACGCCATCGGGACGGCGGAATGGACAACGACAGCCCCGAGCAATACCGTAGTTTTTTGCTGCAAAGCCATGTGGATTCTATGCTGGTTGAATTTCGCGAAGAAGGTGTGTTGCGTATGGTCAGCATCATTGACGTTCTTGCTGACGGTCTCTCATCCGTATACACTTTTTATGAGCCTGAAATCGCCGGAAGCAATTTCGGCACTTTCAATGTTATCTGGCAAATCGAGTTGTGTCGTAAACTTCAGCTACCCTTTTTATATCTTGGATACTGGATCAAAGAAAGCAAAAAAATGGCGTACAAAGTCAATTTTCAGCCATTGCAAGGATTAATTCATGGCTCTTGGCAACGCCTGTTGTATTGAATAAGAGTTCAAACTGGCTTGGCTGAAGCAATCCAGCGTTCCAGGCATGAAGCAAGGTTCTCTCGATTGATTGGCTTGGTCAGAAAATCATTCATTCCCGATGCACGGCAAGCTTCATCGTCTGACTGCATTGCGTTGGCAGTAAGCGCGACAATAGGAGTGTGAGTATTTGCCCCGCCGCCGGAACGAATCTGCCTGGTTGCCTCAAGCCCATCCATTTGCGGCATCTGCATATCCATGAGAATAAGTGAATAGGTTTTTTTGCCTGATGCAATAACCGCCTCGTGGCCGTTTTCTGCCAGATCAACCGTATATCCAAGACGATTCAGCATTGCCAGTGCAAGTTTCTGGTTAATTTTGTTATCTTCCGCCAATAAAATATTTATCGACAACTTGCTGTCTACTTTTACCGATTCAGAAACAGTGACAGGGCTTTGGGAATCAGTTATTTTTTTCGACTCTAATTCAGTTGATTTTTCAGGTTGAACCTCTATGTGTTCAGCAGGCTGAATATCCAAAGCTGCTTCGCTCGCTTCTTCTATAGCCTGTTCGAGCGGCAACTCGAACCAGAAGTGGCTACCGCTTCCTTCGGTGCTATTGACTCCGATACGCCCGCCCATTCCTTCAAC
>CAIRAO010000109.1 GCA_903876625.1 uncultured Gallionellaceae bacterium
AACTTTTTCCGGCAATTTGCAATTCAATTTGCGTACCGGCCTCAGAAGTGCCCGAGATCACAACACCGCTAGCTGCCTCAGCAATGAAATTACCAGTATTACATTTTCAAAAGTAACCAAAGGCAAGTATGCGGTTGTCTTCTTTTACCCGCTGGACTTTACTTTTGTTTGTCCATCAGAATTGATCGCTTTCGATCATCGTCTGGAAGAATTCAAGAAGCGTAATGTCGAAGTTCTTGGGGTTTCCATCGATTCTCAATTCAGCCATTTGGCTTGGAAAAATACGCCAGTCGAAAAAGGCGGTATTGGCAAAGTCGGCTACACCCTGGTCGCAGACATAAAGCACGAGATTGCCAAGGCTTATGATGTGGAGTCCGACGGAGGTGTGGCATTCCGAGGGTCTTTCCTGATTGATCGTAATGGCGTGGTGCAACACCAAGTAGTAAATAATTTGCCATTGGGTCGCAACATTGACGAAATGTTGCGTATGGTTGATGCGTTACAATTTACAGAAGAACACGGCGAAGTTTGTCCTGCCGGCTGGAGCAAAGGTAAGGCTGGAATGGATGCTTCCACAGAAGGTGTGGCAAAGTATTTGGCTTCTCACGCTAAAGAACTTTAATCGGCAAGTTGCTGGCATTGCGCAAAGGCTCCTTCGGGAGCCTTTTGTTTTGGAAATGGTTTCGATTTTTAACATGTCATCTCTAAATTGCAATATGCTTAGCAGATGTATTTTTTTTCGCAAATGCAACGCAGCTCTCTACTGGTCCTGATTCTGGGAATCGTGATGTTATTTCCCTTGGAATTACAGGCGGTCGTTCAACTGGAAGATCTGCCGGAAGATTTACCTCCCAAGCCAAGCTTTATTGATATTCAGCGATATTATGTAGCTGAGAAATTGGCTGATTTGGCCAGCGGGATAGATAGTTTTTTTGGCAATGATCGCAATTTTCAAGAAACCAGTAAAAGTGTGTTGCAAATTGATGCAACACGAGTGATACAACATGGCTACACTCCAAGCATAGCGCTGTCGTTAAAAGCCAAGCTGAATTTGCCCAATGCGCAGAAAAGATTCCACTTGGTACTGGAAAGTAATCCTGACCAAAATTTGCCGGGTCAGACACCGGCACAACAGTTGCAGCTGCAAGGGCAGCGATCTTCTATATTTAAAGAGGTATCTTCTCCAGATAGTTATGGCGCCGCATTGCGTTTTGAAAACAGAGAAGATAGCCCTTATCGACTCAGCGCAGACGGTGGCCTGAAGCTGGATAACATTTCGATTCAACCGTTCTTGAGATCAAGTGGAAGTTACACCATACCGTTTGATTTGGTGCAGCTTAAATTTACTGAATCGCTATTTTGGTTCAACACTACCGGAGTCGGAGAGAATAGCCTGTTTGAAGTGGATCACCATTACTCTGACAAAACGCTCTTACGGTCTACGAGCAGTGCGACATTTTTGTACAACAATCAGGATTTTACACTGCATCAGGATTTTTCGATTTTTCGTACGCTTAACGAACAATCATCTCTGCTGTATCAAGTATCCGCAGACGGAGTGAGTCGTCCATTGGCAGAGGTGACCGAATATGTGGCACTGTTATTATATCGTCGGCGTATTTATCAAGACTGGATATTTTTGGAACTCAATCCGCAACTGCATTATCCGCAAGCGAATGACTTTCAGGTAAATTCACAATTCATAGTACGGCTGGAATTTATGTTTGCAAAGTAGTTAATGCGTGAGCAGTTGGCCACAGCACTTTTCTTCCACTATCCAAATAGGTAAGATAGACTCGCACATCAAACTCAAGTTGCGCATACGCCGGCTCCATATGCTGGCAAAGGTGATAAAACGCCTTGTCGTGATCGCGGACTCTTATGTGGGCAACCTCATGTACAACGATCATGCGCAAAAATTCCAGCGGCATTTCCTTGAATAGCGCAGAGATGTGAATCTCGCGTTTTGATTTTAGTTTTTTACCTTGTTTCCTGGAAAATTTGGTATGTGTGCCAAGCGCGTTATTGATGATATGCAACTTGTTGTCGTACAAAACCTTACTCAATTGTTCTGCGTTGTGCAGATAAGTGTTTTTGAGTTCCAGCACGAAATCATATAGCGCCTTGTCCGTGCGCACTTCATGCGCCAAGGGATATTTTTGGAACTCAATCCGCAACTGCATTATCCGCAAGCGAATGACTTTCAGGTAAATTCACAATTCATAGTACG
>CAIRAO010000110.1 GCA_903876625.1 uncultured Gallionellaceae bacterium
AATCATTTAAGGAGAACTCAAGCATACATAAGATTGCTGGCCGAAAGTTTAGAGAGGCATCCGCGATTTTCTCTTAAATTAACGCCGGGCAATATCGATTTGATCTACAAATCTGCACCGCTGCATGACATTGGTAAAGTCGGCATACCTGATGAAATTCTGCTTAAACCCGGCAAGTTGACTCTCGAAGAATTTGAAGTCATGAAAACCCATACAACATTGGGTTTGGAAGCGATCGAAAAGGCGGAAAGAGAAATTGGGCGCAGTGCCCCTTTTCTCGCTTTTGCGAAAGAGATTGCAGGAAGCCATCAGGAAAAGTGGGATGGCTCCGGTTACCCGAAAGGACTGGCTGGAGAAAGTATCCCTATATCGGCAAGGTTAATGGCCGTTGCAGATGTGTACGATGCGTTGGTTAGCGTCAGACCCTATAAAAAACCTCTTTCACATACGCAGGCATATCAAATTATTGCTGAAGGCAAAGGCAAACATTTTGACCCCGATATTGTGGATGCATTTCTGAAAATACATTCTAAATTCGAAGAAATAGCCAAAAGATATTCGGATGAAAAACTAGAAGTAACAGAACAATAAATTTACTGAGGTAAGTTATGAAAACGATTTTAGTAGTTGACGACCAGTCTGAAATTCGCAAACTGATGCGATTGACATTGCGCAAAAGTTTCTTGATCGAAGAAGCTGAAGATGCAGATTTTGCATTCAAAATGATTCAATCCAATCCTCCATCTGCTATTTTGCTTGACGTGATGATGCCCGGGAAATTAAACGGATATGAACTATGCGAGCGAATTAAAAACAATCCTAAACTCTGCGATATCTATGTCGTATTGGTCACCGCTCGCGGTCAGGTTATTGAACAGGAATTAGGCCGATCGCTTGGAGCGGATGCCTATTTCGTCAAACCGTTTAGCCCGCATAAACTGGAACAGCATTTACTCGAGGCGCTCTCAAATTAACTTACATGGAAAAGGTTTGCGATCAAATGAATAAATTCGAAGAATTGGTAACGTATCAAGATTTAAGAAATATCTGGATGGATTGTCCATGGGGCGTTGCGGTGATTGGTATTGATGGCATTGTTCGCGCTGTCAACCCAACCTTTGAAGCGTGTACTGGCTTGTCTGAAATAGATGTGGTTGGAAAAGGCGAAGAAATATTTGAAGAGCTTGTTCTCCTACAGTTGTCTAGTGGAATCGGATTTACCAGAACACGGCAAGTCAGCAAATCCATTGATTTGAGCGCCATCCACTATTTTAGTAAACCATCGTTTAGTGACAATCCAAACGTACTTAATTCCAATAAGACTGATTTGCTAAGAGACCCATTAACCAGTATTTATGGTTTCGCCGAATTACTTTTATCGCAAAATTATGATGAAGAAACACGTCGAAATCTTACTTCAACATTACTAGAACAAGCAGATTTGATGATGAATATTATGAACACTTATCTGGATGATTCGGCTAAGTAATTTAACTTTGTAATTAAATAATGAGAATTCGTCCCCGCTATATCTCACTCATTGATGCTGAACCCGGCATGGTTCTGGGGGCGATTCTCAACGTTACGCACAACGGATATTTTCTCATGTCCTTGCCCGCAGGTCATACGTTGACCGAGGACAATTTGATCCAACTGAAATTGCATCATGCCGAGTACCTTTTCGTAACCGAGCCTGATATACGCACTGATGAACAAATAGCGATAGACACTGCGGTAGCTGCACACCGTGTAATGGAAATATTTGCAGACGCAGATTTGACCAATCCTGTCATTGCGACCCTGTTTAATCAGGTGATCATCTATCGGAGCGCATAATGCAAAAACATTTGATCACCCGTGATGAAGTCATCAGCCGAAGTCGGGTGTTGCCGGTATTTCCTATTATTCTAAATCAAATTCTAGCCACGATAGCTGACCCGGATGCCAATCTTAACGTGCTCGTTAATTACGTTAAGCATGAGCCGGTGATTTCAGCCCGAGTGCTCTCTCTGGCTAACAGCGTGGCAATCAAGCGGCAACGACCAATTACACAAGATATCACGATGGCGATAAACCTCATCGGTTTAAGCAGTGTGCGTGAGTTGGCAATGATTGGCAGTACAACGAATTACGTTAAAAGTTTGGATTTGATCGGTGCACCATCATCCTATTGGAAACACAGTGTTGCAGTTGGAGTGTGTAGCAATGAACTTGCTCGGCATATGAACTATTCAAATGAAATAGCCGAGGCAGCGATGATTGCTGGTTTGCTTCACGATATTGGAAAGATTTGGCTGCAATATTTTTTCAAGGAAGAGGCCGATTCCGT
>CAIRAO010000111.1 GCA_903876625.1 uncultured Gallionellaceae bacterium
CTCCGGAAACGACCTGATCGCCAATTTCCAACTGCAATCCTGACTGCGAAGCGTCTTTGACTGTATGTACATCAATAGATTGTTCACCTAACAGGACCTGCAGTCTTCCGTGAGGCTGTTGTGTATATACTGAGCGTTTCTCTTTACGTTTGTCTGAATACATTAAATGGCTCCATATTTATATTTCGAGTGCTGTTGCGGCCAGAGTTTCAACTGCCAATTCTCAAATTAAATATTCTATTTTTGCTTATTACCACTCTCTTCCGCTGGTTTTGACATTCCAATAGAAGCAAGAAATAGCTGTTTAGCCTTGCTTAGGTAACCGTCACTGCAGGTTCCCTGATATTCGAGCCAATGTAGCGTGTTTCCAGTGACCACGATGCTACCCGAAATGATCGCACTACCCGCGGTAACCACGATTACACCAGCCAGTACTCCTACGGCACAGTCCCGATTATTGATACAGCCGTTATCGGCAATATTTCCATGAATCTCAATCGTTTCGAGCGACATGGATTTGGTATAGGTTTTACAACTGGATGACGCGGAATCATGTTCGTCAACTACGGGCACATAAACACAGGCAGAAAGTGCGAGCGCCAACCCGTATATTAACCACCTCCGCGAAAATGGGATAGTGTGAAAAAATCTGAATGAATGGTATTCGTAAGCGGCATTCATTTTGCGGACATTTGGAAATGCTTAGCTTTGAGCCCAGGCATTGGCCTCTGCATAATCCTGAAACACGCGAATATCGGCATCCATAAAAATACGCGACAACCAGGCTTGCCAAGTGAGCCATTGGTCGCTGGTGACGACAGCTATCTTGTTAAAGTCGTGGTTGTGCTGACGGCTGAAAAATTTAATTTCTTCCCATGCCACATCAGCTGTATAGCCAAGCATTCCGCGCAGATCAAATATGAGATCGATTTCTCCCGGAGACTTAAGTTTATACAGTGCATTCTCCTCGAACTGCTTAAAATCGGCGATTGTAAATTCGCCCAGAACGGCAATGTTGAGCAAATCTTTGGTTTGTTCGATAGTGATCATGTTTTTATTCCTCGTGCTTGGGTGACAGTTTTAAGCTTAACACACCACTCGATATGATGAGTGCGATACCTATCCAGCCGCTAAGTGGCAAAGTCTCATTCCAGAATAGCAAACCAAACAAGCTTGCGAAAGCAATTGTGCTGAAAGACAGGGCGCTCACTACTTGAGTATGGCCTGTGCTATAAGCTCGGGTCAAGGCAAGTTGGGCCAGCGTAGCAGAGGCACCTATTCCAATCAGTAAAGGCAAGTTACTTATAGAGAGATGATGAACTTCACCTTGCATCATAAATATTCCGCACATTAGGGTCGCAACCAGATTGAGATAGAACACCACGCGCACAGCGGGTTCGCCGAGTTGTCCGAGTTGGCGCACATTAAGCAATGCCACCGCGCCTAGAAATCCGGAGGCTAGTCCCATTAGTCCGCTGACAAATTGATCGCGCTCAAGGGTCGGGTGGAGAAGCAACACGACTCCGCAGAAACCAAGCCCGAGCGTCACTGTGACGGGTAAGTGAAAACGATCTTTAAATACGACCAGCGTGAGAACCGTAAGAAAAAGTGAAGACGTATAGTTTAGCGTGATGGCCGTGGCCAAAGGCAATGTTGTAATGCAGTAAAAAAACAGCATCATTGCTATGGAGCCGGAAAGACTGCGCCAAAGATGGCTTCGCCAATGAGATGTAATATGCGACACACGCAACTTGAACAACATAGCGATCACGATAAGCAGGCCAAAGAATGAGCGGTAAAAAGCGATCTCGTTACTTGAAAATTGAGCCGAACCTAGCTTGATGAGCACGCCCATACAGGCGAATAGAAGTCCGGCAACTAACATCCATAAAGCCCCCATACTATATTTTTTTCATCCGATTTGGACTTAACTTCCCTCTCGCCTGGTGAGAGGAGGGCTGAGGGGATGGAAGATTCAGTTCCCTCTCCCAACGGGGGCGGGTTAGGGAGGGGGAAAATGTCGCAGTTAAAGGGAAGTCAAATATGAGGCTCAAGATTACGTCGCAAAAATTCATGGAAATGCAGCATGCCATCCTCAGTCGGGGATTGATACGGACCGACTTCTTCGACAGCTTGTTTATATAAAGCGCGACGACCCTGATGCATGCGCAGACAAATCATATCATTCTCAACTGCTGTTTCGCGGTAAGCTTTTTTCTCTGCCTCGACATATTCGCGCTCGAACAATACTATATCTTCAGGGTAATAAAACTCCACGATATTGGTGCAGGCATCTGTTCCGCGAGGCACGATGGTGCTGACCACCAAGGTGTTGGGATACCATTCAACCATGATGTTCGGATAATAAGTCAGCCAGATCGCACCGTATTTTGGTATTTGTCCGTTGTTATAGCGCAGCACTTGCTCAGTCCATTCTGCATAAATAGCGCTGCCTGATTTGCGCAGTTGATCGTTGATACCAATTGTCTGTACACTGTACTGCTCACCGAAATCCCAGGACAGATCGTTGCAATTTACAAATTGCCGCAAACCGGGATGGAAAGAAACAACGTGATAATCCTCTTGGTAAACTTCAATAAAGATTTTCCAGTTGAAATTGTATTCATCCACTTCGACCCGATCCAGCATATACCCCGAAAAGTCGATCTCTTTGAAGGCGGGTACATTTGCCAAGTCCTTCACGATATCTCGTTGCCCGGCGAACAGCAAGCCGTTCCAGCTTTGTAGCGGTGTTTTGTTCAGATGCAAGCACGGATTATAGGGAAATAAAGGCGCGCCGAGCAACTCGCCGTTGGTCTTGTGGGTCCAGCGATGTAGCGGACAGACGATATTTTTCGCATTGCCGCGACCATGCAGCATCGTTGCTTGACGGTGGCGACAAATGTTGGAAAGTAATTCCACACCGTTTTCGTTGCGCACAAGCACCTTGGCACTATCCATCCATTAGACCACCTGATAATCGCCTAGATTGGGCACCATCAGCTCATGCCCGACGTACTTGGGTCCGGCATCAAACAAAACACGCTGTTCGATATCCAAAACTTGAGGGTCAAAATTCCAGCGAATTGGCGGTTGAGCAGAAACTGGATTGAAGTGTTTTAGTTTGACGATTTCGGACATACCCACGTCTCTCTGTGAATACGGTTTTCAGGGGCGCGGATTGTCCCTGAAATTGAATGGTGGGGCAACAAAATTGTGGTAACTAATGAGATGAATGCGTAGATTAGCGAGTAGGGTCGCCTTCAGGTTGGGAGGTAAGTGCATTCAGATGAATTTATAACCGACACTTTACGGTAATTGGATTTCTAAGATATGGCATCGGACATCAACGCCATATCTTAGAAACGTAAGGTGTATTAGGTTTTTGTGTTGACTTAAAACTCTTCCCACTCCTCTCCATCTTTAGCTGAAGGTTTGTTGGGAGTCGCTTTGGGTTTGTTTGTTTTGGTAGGATTCTTAGCTGACGGAACGACTCTACTTGTGGTTTTTGGAGTTGCGGTTTTAGAGATTCTTTGTGGTGCCGGATCAGAGTGTGATTTAGATTGATGGCCTTCCTGTAGTTTAAATACACTCACTGAATGAGCAAGACTCTGAGCCTCTTCTTCCAAAGATTCGGCTGCGGCTGCGGCTTCTTCAACTAATGCAGCGTTCTGTTGGGTAACTTCGTCCATCTGGGTTATCGCACGATTGACCTGCTCAATGCCTTGGCTTTGCTCTACAGTAGCAGCAGTGATTTCAGACATGATGTCGTTCACATGTTTAATCGCATCCACTATCTCTTGCATTGTTTTTCCAGCCTCATCGACAAGCTTAGTGCCTACATCGACTTTCTTGACTGAATCGTCAATCAAATGTTTGATTTCTTTTGCTGCAGTTGCACTTCGTTGCGCCAGATTGCGTACTTCAGCCGCCACCACTGCAAAACCACGACCCTGTTCTCCTGCACGTGCAGCTTCCACGGCTGCATTCAGGGCCAAGATATTGGTTTGAAAGGCAATGCCGTCAATCACAGAGATGATATCCACAATCTTGCGGGACGATTCGTTTATCGCACTCATCGTCCCCACAACTTGATGCACTACCACGCCACCTTTTTCAGCGATCGCACTGGCACTGTTCGCCAATTGATTTGCTTGCTTAGCATTTTCAGCATTATTTTTAACTGTAGAGTTCAGTTCTTCCATACTAGCAGCGGTTTCTTCCAAACTAGAGGCTTGTTCTTCGGTTCGTTGCGACAAATCAACATTACCTACGGCAATCTCCTTGGCTGCAGTGTTGATCGTATCTGTCGCTTCCTTGATGCGAGTGATAACCTGCGTAAGTTGCTCCACCGTAATATTGGAATCATCTTTAAGCTGACCGAAAGTTCCGTGATATTCGTTGGTAATCTTTTCAGTTAAATCACCCTTGGCCAAGGCACTAAGGACACGTACCACTTCATTTAATCCAGTTGCACTAGTTTCCATCAGTTTGTTTATACCTAACCCCAACTTCTTGAAGAATCCTTCCTTGTCTGTAAGATTGATTCGACCTGCAAAATCGCCATTCGCGGCGGCGATGACGATATTCTCAACTTCATTTTCAACTGCGATTTCTAAGGTTATATCAGCCCATTCCGCTACAGAACCGAGACGCCCGCCAGCGCTATCAACCACCGGATTTGCGATTACCGTGAAGTGGCGTCCACCAATTTCCAGTTGTGCTTTGTAAGTGCTGCTAAACGTAGACAGCAAATGAGCTTGATGCGAAGGGTTTTTGTGGAACAGATCAATATTACTTCCCAAAAGATTATCAGCAATGAAGTTTGGCAGCTGCTTGCGTATATCGCTCTCCGCTTTTTTGACCAGTTGCATAACCGATTTATTGGCGTAGATTATTATTCGGTTGTTGTCCTCCACGAGAAAATCCCCGCGCTGGAGCCGGCGCACCTCGAAGGCGATATCAGGCCGGCGCCGCAATTCCGCCAC
>CAIRAO010000112.1 GCA_903876625.1 uncultured Gallionellaceae bacterium
AATTCGTGACACTCTTTACCCGAAGGCTTCAACCATTTCGTTACCTCCATGATTGCTCCGGTTGTTTCCGGCTGGAGCATTTTACCGGGTGGGACTTGCACCCACTGGAAAAGCGCCGCCTTTGCACGGCGCACACCCATTCCAGTCATATCGCTACGCGAATTCATTGCCCGAAACCAGACAGTCACCAAGACCAGCAATCGTCATTACTGTACTTTGTCTTCTGTCATAACTAAATTAGTCAACAGCTATCAACCCTTTTCTATCAGAACTTCTGCAATTCGTTTCTTTAAAACTGGCAATAGTTCACTTTCAAACCATGGATTTCTCTTCAACCATATATTGTTGCGAGGACTGGGATGTGGAAGTGGTATGACTGTTGGCCATTTGTCTCGCCATGCCATTACAATATCGGTGAGTGATTTATCTGCGTTAGGAAGATGAAAGTCCTGAGCATACTGGCCTATTACTAAAGTCAGTTGCAGATTTTTCAAATGTGACAACAACTCTCCTCGCCATGCGGGTGCACATTCAGGCCTTGGGGGAAGGTCACCTGATTTTCCGGTTCCCGGATAACAAAAACCCATCGGAAGAATGGAGATTTTTTTTGGATCATAAAAAGTTTCGCTAGAGATACCCATCCAATCTCTTAAACGATCACCGCTTGCATCATCAAATGGAATGCCCGAGTCATGCACTTTTCTGCCAGGTGCTTGGCCAGCAATCAATATGCGTGCTTGCGGGTGAATCTGAAGAACCGGACGAACACCATGCGGTAAGTGGTCAGCACATATTGTGCAAGCACGAACCTTGGTGAGTAGATTTGAGAAAGCAGTTATGGATCAACCTCATAAAAATTCGTTGAACGATTGTCAACCCTTGGTTTACGCTCACTCAAAGTCGCAACTTTGAGGTCGTAAGTATTTCAACTTCAGTAACTGGCTGATCAGATGTAGTAGTGACGTGCTGAATCATCCCACTAGTATGTACCCATCGGCAGGAGGAATCTCAGTCAACCTGTCGATGGGTACATTTTAGGGTAAAGCTACTATGCCTATTTTTGCTCAACAACGGCGGCACGCAAACTGCCGACAATATTCAACAGTTCTTCCTTTTCGGCCTTCGGTACCTTGAATTTGTTGAGTGTCATCACCAGATGTCCTGCAACAGTGTCGAAGTCTTGGTCGGAAACATGCAAGCCATGATGGGCAGTTACCATATCGCGCCCAAGATAGGGGCAAGGACCACCAGTAGCGCCGCAAACGAGTTCGACATTGTGCTGTTTGAAACGCATTTGCGAATCAAGGCTCATACCACCGAAGAATTTTTGTAACTTGGGATCAACAAATAGTTGACCTGCAAAATCATCAACTACAGCTGAAATGGCGTTATATCCACCCAATCGTTCATATAGGGTTTTGTCTGCTGCACTAGCTTGTTGCGGTAAAAACGTAATTAAGAACGCTAAAAACATCGTCAGCAATTGTGGATGCAAATTCTTTTGGAATGAAAACATGGTCAATCTCCTTTTAAAGTGATGCAATCAATGGGACGGGTGTTAGGGATCTCCGTTTTTTGACTGAGTGCCAACAACCGTGAAACGTTAATTTAAAGCGACTTCTTCTTCGGTACGCACCAGCGGAAAATCGACTACGGTTCGAGCAACAAGATTGAAGTAGTTGGTGAAAATGTTCAAACCCACGTGAGCGATGATTTCAACCAACTCGGCATCGCTGTATCCTGCAGAGCGAACGGCAGCTATTTGAGCATCACTAATCTGGCCGCGGTTGCCTATGATCACCTTGGCAAAATTAAGTGCAGCTTGGGTTTTTGCATCGTTAGAACGGCCCCGTAAATTCTCAGACAGTTCTTGTTCCTTAACACCTGCACCCTTGCCCATCAGGGTGTGCGCAGAAGCACAGTAATCACAAGCATTTTCACCCGCACTGGTAAGTGCAAGTTGTTCGCGTAACGGTGCAGGCAGAACACCACCGGCTAGTGCTTCACTTTGTAGCAAATAGAACTGTAGTGCGGCAGGGGAATGAGCAATTGTTTTGAACAGATTCGGTACCATGCCGATTTTTGCCTTAACGGCATCAAGCATGGCTTGAGAAGCAGCTGGTGTATTAGAAATTTCAAGGGCTGAGATTCGTTGCATAGTAGTCACCTATTTAGTTAACCGTGCGATGTTGCACTGAGCGAACTATGCGATAAAAAATGATAAACTTGATGCTTACTCGTCTCTGAAAAGTGACCAATCGTCTCAAATGGATATTCTTTCGCCATTGATCTCACGATTCAACCTCAGCGCCAGCGTGTTTTATAGTGGCGTGCTTTGTCAATCAACCTCGTTTGATCCTAAGCCTGGCTTGGGTTATCTCCACGTTTTACGCGAAGGTGTCGTTTCAGTTGCTGCACCGGATGGGACTTCGCAAGAAATCGTGGAACCCTCACTCCTGTTTTATCCCCGTCCTTGCGCCCATCGATTCGATTTCGGCATCAAAAGCGAAGCGAAACTAGTATGTGCTTTGATCGATTTTGGTGTTGGAGAAGGCAACCCCGTTATTGCGGCACTCCCAGATGCCTTGCTCATTCGTTTATCGGACATGCCGGAGGTAGATCCACTCCTCTCGTTATTGTTTGCTGAAGCTTTTGCCGAATCCGCAGGACGACAACCAGCAATCGATCGACTGATGGAATACTTTCTGATTTTGGTATTTCGCCACGTAATTGAAACCAAACTCGTTGGAGAGAGTATTTTGGCGGGGTTGGCGGATCCACGTTTGAGAAAGGCGCTATCAGCCATACACGAGCGTCCTGAGTTTGAATGGACGATTGAGGAGCTGGCGAAGGAGTCAGGTATGTCTCGCGCCAGATTTGCGGCCCATTTTCGTGAGACGACGGGCACGACCCCTTTGGACTACTTGACCGAATGGCGAATCGGTCTTGCCCAGACGATGCTCAAGAAAGGTAAACCGTTGAAGTTGATTGCACCTGCTGTTGGCTATTCAAGCGCGATAGGGTTGAGCCGGGCGTTTGTCCGCCTTATGGGAATGTCACCGGGAGAATGGTTGCAACGCTTAAGGTTACTAATAACGTTCAAAGAGAGTAAGCGGATTCTGCAGCACTTCCGCTGTTTTGCAATATTTGAGGAAAGCAGGAACTAAATGCGTATCAATTTACCACTGGAAAAATGCTGGAAGATGCTTAATCATGGACCGGTAACACTCATCACGTCAGCCCATGACCACAAGACGAATGTCATGGCAGCCTCTTGGGCAACTCCGTTGGATTATGACCCACCAAAATTACTGCTGGTCCTCGACGCAAATGCATATACGCGTAGACTTGTCGACGCCAGCGGGGAGTTCGGCGTGCAGATACCCAAGCGCCGGATCGCTGAACAGACCGTTGCAGTTGGGCAATCATCGGGGAGGGATTGCGACAAGTTTTCCCGCTTCGGCCTGAAGTCCTTTGCTGCACAAAAAATTGCCGCACCGATTTTGGAGGAGTGCGTCGCCTGGTTGGAATGCAGGGTAATCCCGGACGCCACTCAACGGTATGACCTCTTCATCGCGGAAGTCATTGCCAGCTATGTTGATTCGAAACTATTCCATGACAACCAATGGGATTTCGGTACGGATCCGCTAGATCGAACAATGCATTACATCTCAAATGGCGAATTCTTCGCCACTGGTGAAAGATTTGCTGTCCCAACTCTTGAATAGAAATCACACCACACCATGTCCACCGATACCATTATTTTTATTGCGCAAACTCTGGTGTTGCCTGCCACACTGATCGCCAGTCTGCTGGTCACTATTGTTATTGCAGTGACTTCGCACCGCAAGGAGCGGCGGTTAATGTCTTTTGAGCTGCTACGCAGCGTCGAAGAGCAATGGCAAACACTAAACACGGCAATTTTGACCCGACCGGAAATTCAGCAGCACATTAATTCACTGGACAATCCATTAAGCGAACGAGATGTTGTGCGCCGCAACGTAGCATTTTATGTGTTGAGCCTGACGCTTCAATTGCAACGGGGGGAAAAGGCCGGGCTTATTGATTCTGTAACCGCGAAACGCCTTCACTCTGCTCACGCCGAGTTTCTCAGACAATTAAAAGCTGAGGCCGCTCTAATTGTTGAGTCCTCTGACATTTATCGTGCTGAATTGGGAAAAATTCTTCCTGAGATTTTTGATATCCCGATTATTCCTAAAAAGTAATAAATCAGAAAATCTCTCGACCTAATTATCCGAAATCCACGAATTCACTTTAAATTCACTGGCAATAAAATCGGTAAGTAACTTTACTTTTTGTGGCACGTAAGCGGAGGGTGGCGTAACTGCATAAATCGGGGATGGCACTGGTTCAAATTCTTGGAGTATGGGTTGAAGTTTGCCAGACTGTAACTCTCGGCCAATCAACCAAGTGGGGGCTGGAAAAATTCCGATTCCAGCGCACAGCGCTTCACGCATTGCCTCAGATACATCAGTTTGATAACGTCCTTTAACTGAAACCACAATTTCTCCTTCCTTCTTTCCAAAATAAGTCCAGCTATGTGGGTTTTTTAATCCAGAGAAAATGATGCAGGGGTAATTAGATAATTCCCTCGGATGCTTAGGAAGTCCGTAGGTTTTTAAAAGTTCTGGAGCTGCTGCGGTCACACGTTTGTCAAGGCCGATACGTCTCGCCTTATAGGTACTATCTTTTTGCTCACCGATTCGGATCGAAAGATCAATTCCCTCTTCTATTAGATCAACAGCACGGTCATTGAGTCGGTGTTCCAAGCGGATTTCTGGATATAGTCTAAGAAACATTGCCAATAGTGGAGTGATGTATCTCCGCCCGAAAAAAACCGAAGTGGCAATTCGAATTGTTCCCGAGGGGTTGGCTTTGGAATTTTTAACCTCACCAATTGCATAATCATATTGCTCTAAAATAGATTTAGCCTGTCGATAAAATTTCTCTCCTTCCTCTGTTAAATGAAGCTGTCGCGTGGTTCGAGTAATTAGTTTGGTCTTAAGTTGTAATTCCAATGCTTCTAGATGCTTGCTGATGCTCGATTGGGTCAGATTCAATTCGCGTGCGGTGGCAGAAAAGCTGGCGTTTTCTATGATGCGGATAAAGATATGAAGGGACTGTAACCTATCCACGATATATTCCCATATCGAATAATTAATATCACAATATAGCATATTATCAAACGTAAATTCATAACTCATAATGCACGCGTTCCTAAATTTTGAGGAATAAAAACCTACCAACCTTCAGGAGAACCAACATGAATAGTTTTCACGATAACAAAGTCGTATTTGTAAGCGGTGCCAATCGTGGTATTGGAAAAGCTTTAGTTGAAGCTTTGCTTAAGCACAATGTAAAAAAAATCTATGTCGCCGCGCGCGATATTAAAAGTATTCCAAATTTTGGCGATTCTCGAGTAGTGCCAGTTGAACTTGATATTACTAACATTGATCAAATTCAAAAAGCTTCAGTGCTTGCAAGTGACACTCAGGTGTTGATCAACAATGCCGGCGTGCTGACGTATGCTTCAGTAGTAACAGGTCATAAAGAAGATTTGATGAAAGACATGCAAGTTAATTATTTTGGAACGCTAAGCATGGTAAATAATTTCAGTCCGGTGATTGAGAAAAATGGCGGGGGTGCAATCGCCAATATAAATTCAATAGTTGGCCTTGCTGCAATGTCTGGAATAGGTAGCTATTCTGCTTCGAAAGCAGCATTGTATTCGGCCACACAAGCAATGCGCACAGAACTAAAATCCAAACACATCAGTGTTCACAGCATATTCCCAGGACCAATCGACACAGACATGTCCAAGGGAATGGATATGCCTAAAACAAGTCCCCAGGTTACGGCAGAAAATATTCTGAATGGCATTGCCAATGGCAAAGAAGATATTTTCCCAGATCCTATGTCAACCCAACTCAGCGAACTTTGGTCAAAAGATCCTAAAGGTTTGGAAAAGCAATTCGCTTCGATGTAAATAAATTGGGGTGGATTAAACCACCCCATCATTATCCTCGGTGCCGAGCATAGCTAATTATCGTGATCTATTTTCTGCTTTCTAATTTGCTCACAACCACGTCAATAATTTGGTGCAGACTGATATTGACTGACCTAATGTGATGCCTATAAACTGAATCAGGCCAATTATGAGGGACTGGTACCCATGGACGAAAAGCATTATAAAGCCAGTGATATTGCCTTCACACCCACAGTCAAATCTATCCAATCCCGCAAAGGTTCACGTAGTGCTTATGCCCGTATGGAAAACGAGGGCGGTTGGGAGACGACTATTACCGACGAACTCGCCGGGTTCATCTCTCGGCAGACGAGTGTCTTTCTCGCCACAGCCAACTCTCTCGGTCAACCATACATCCAGCATCGCGGTGGCCCGCCGGGGTTCTTGCGAGTACTCGATGCAAACACGATTGGTTTCGCTGATTTCAAGGGCAACCAGCAGTTTATCAGTAGCGGAAATCTAGCTGAGAATGCTAAGGCACATCTGTTCATGATCGACTACTCAGCGCGGCAACGCATCAAACTATGGGGTACGGCTATTGTTGTTGAAGGAGACAGAGAATTGATCGAAAGCCTGATGCCTGTCAACTACAAGGCTTCGAGCGATCAGGCAGTAATCTTTACTGTCAAAACCTGGGATGCCAATTGTCCGCAACATATTCCTCAGCGGTTTGAAGGTATAAACGTAGCCGAAGCGCTAAAAATCCGTGACCAGAAGATTGCGGAATTGGAAGCCGAGATCGAACGCCTGCATTCTATTCACATGAGGATATCCTAATGGAAACAAAATTACCCTTGCCGCCATTTACCCTTGAAACCGCAACTCAAAAGGTGCGCCCAGCGGAGGACGCCTGGAACAGCCGCGATCCTGAACGCGTGGTACTAGTCTATACCGAAGACACGCGCTGGCGTAATCGATCAGAATTCCCGGTTGGTCGAGATCAAGTCCGAGAATTTCTGATCCGTAAATGGGCGAAGGAACATGACTACCGTCTGATCAAAGAACTGTGGGCGTACACCGGAAATCGTCTTGCTGTGCGCTTCGTCTATGAGTACCATGACGATTCAGGGCAATGGTTTCGCGCCTATGGCAACGAGAATTGGGAATTCAACGAACAGGGTTTCATGATGCACCGCTTCGCCAGCATTAATGATCTACCGATCAAAGAAGCTGAACGTAAATTCTTCTGGCCTCTTGGAAGACGGCCTGATGATCATCCAGGATTGAGTAGTTTAGCGCTGTAATCGAATTCAGAAATGTTATTTCTCAGCCGATGACAACCAGTAATTAAGCCAAATCGAATCGAGATGTCTCTAGATCTCTGAATGATTCCCTAAGTCTAGTTAAAATTTGGGGAATCTGTAATTAAATGCAGATGATGTTCTGCAAATGCGGAGGTAATATCCAGTGTTTTCATCAAATTAAGCGCACTATGAAAATATTACAAACGTACCAAACAACTGAGATTACTGTCACCTTTAATCCAAGGAAATGCATTCATTCTGGTGTTTGTCTTCGAACATTGCCGATCGTTTTTGATACATCACGGAGCCGTTGGATTGCTCCAGAATTGGTTGAGGCAAAGAGAGTGGCTGCAGCGATTGAACTTTGTCCATCTGGCGCGCTGAATTATGAATTTAATGACCATACATCTGACCAAGCAGGCTCATGATAAATACTTCAAATTCGCCGCAATTAATTTTGTTTTTGGAAGCCCTTCTATTGGAGAAACAACATGGCAACAGCATCGGCGATAATTGAACAAGTTAGCAATACCTCATCAGTGGGCAACGCTCGTGGACACAAACTCGTCATGGATCGACCGAATAACAAGGGCGGCACTAATGAAGGAATGATGGGAGGAGAAGCATTATTAAATGGTCTTGGTGGATGCTTTATGAGTAATTTGCTAGCAGCTTCCAAAGCCCGTGGTATTGAATTGCAAAATGCTCGTGCGAATATTGAAGCGGACATTGCTGAAGCACCGGCGCGTTTTACCGCGATCCGAATGTTAGTATCTGCTCAGTGCAACCCTCCAGAGGAACTGCCCAAATTAGTTACTATTGCAGAACGTGGATGTATTGTCGCCAATACATTACGGACAGCAGTTGAATTAAGCATCAAGGTCGTTTGATCGGGCATCATGCTCCACATCTGCATTCGATTCAGTGTGTTCGTTTTGGTTTTACCACTACTTTCGTATGCGGACATACCTAAAGCTTCTAATGTGTCCGGAGGCGTTGCAATTGTTTCTCTAGGCAGCGTTTCAGAAAGCACTATCCCTCCGCGAGCTTTACATTGATCACATATTGGACATGAGTAACTCACTATTGAAACCGCACAACAGATTAAGCCCGGAAGTGATCGCCGAAGCAGAGAGCCATCTAAGTAAGCGAGACAAGAAGCTTGCTAAACTGATAAGGAATGTTGGTCCTTGCACAATGGACGTGAGTAACAGTTCTAAGTTTGAAATGTTGATTTCGACCATCATTAGTCAACAACTTTCTAACGCAGCATCGACTACTATCTTTAATCGTCTCATTGAATGTGCTGGAGGAATAACAAATTTAGCAAAAAGATTAAATAATCTTAGCGTTGATGACATAAGAACCTGTGGTGTTTCAACTACAAAAGCTAATTCAATTTTGCAGATCGCAAAGTTAGTGTCGACTAAGCAACTCGATTTGGAATTACTTAGTGAAGCCCATGATGAAGATGTTTACCGTACCCTAACTTCTATAACAGGGGTAGGACCTTGGACCGTTCAAATGTTTTTAATGTTTGCATTGCGGCGAACCGATATATTTTCGCCCGGCGATGTTGGATTGCGTAGAGGCATTATGAAGCTATATGGAATGCAAGATAAACCGACTGAAACCGATATGCTTGTCATTGCAGAAAAATGGAGTCCTTATCGTACAGTTGCTTCTTGGTACTTGTGGCGTCTGATAGACTAAAAGTACTTGTTATTGGAAAATAACGACAACAACCTAAGCAAAACTACTTGCCGTGAAACAGACTTTCATGAACTTCCGTTCATGCCGATTGTGACGGTTCATCATTTTACACATCGAGCGTCTCTTGATGAAACCGCTGCGGTCATTCGCACATTCAATCTCAAACGTAGGTCAGCCATTTTTAGCGACTATGTTAGTAGGAATTCCATCAATACTTGATTGGTTCTTTTCCTTCCAGTAATGCTTCAAACCTTCCTCGCCTTTTTTTGTAGCCCATTCGCTAAGCAATTCTCGCTCTCCAACATAGTTGTAATATGGAACGGACATGCCGCAGGATGTTTGCACGAGGTCAATCGAAAGGTCGAAGATTTGTCTGGCACCCGGCAAGGGCTTAAACAGGGAATACAGATTAGGCCATTCCGGGTCATGCTTGTGAACGACGATTGCGCTGCCATAGAGGCGAAGGATTAGTGGGGCGCCCTCGTATGCGCAAAACATGATGGTCATGCGCGGATTGAGCTGCACATGGGCTGAAGTCTCATTACCGCTTCCTGTTACATTCAACCATACCACACGGTTGTTGCCTAAAACTTTAAGCGAATCCATCCCTTTCGGAGAAATATTTACGCGACTATCAGCCGTAGAGGTTCCAACAAAAAAAATCCGCTGGTCGGTGATGAATTGAATGTGTTTTTCCGACAGTTCGGTAAATCGCTGACCCATTTCATTCTCGACATTGGTTACTGGCTAATGAAGCTGTAGAAAAAGTATTCCCATACGGACAATATACCATTCTTGGTGAAGAACTTGACTTGCCGCTTGCGGCACGATCCCGAACTGCACGGTCTCAAACAGCCCTTAAGCTGCCCAATAAGTGGGTAGCGCGAAGTATGGAGCTCGCACTTGTCTCAGCCCAGCGTGCGAGCGATATCAGCGCTATGGAGTTCAAACAACTCAAGACAAGCACGTCAGGGGTTGATGGCGATGTATTGTGCGTAATGCAAATCAAGTCGAGGGGGAAAACAAAGATTCGAATACCTCTTGAGGTCGGGGTAAACGGCTTTACTATTGGTGGAGTGATTAAGTCGTGCCAAACTAACATAATAACGAGATGGATTTTGCATCATAACAGTCACCATGGTGGTGCAAAACCTGGCATGAGGATAACAGCAGGTGCATTAAGCCGTGGATTCGCCAAGGCACGTGATCTAGCAGGCGTAACAGGGGACGGTGAAACCCCGCCTACGTTCCACGAAATCCGCTCTTTGTCGATCAGACTTTATTCAAAGATGTATGGAGAGGCTTTTGCTCAGGCTATTGCAGGACACAAGAGCGCGGAAATGTCAGCGATCTACAAAGACACTCGCGGAGCAGAATGGGTGCAGGTAAAAGCAAGATAGATATTAGTTTGTATTGTGGGAATATTGGGGGAGTTTTGGGGAAGATTTTAATTTATTGATTTAGTTAGCTTATTTCTTCTTGCTGCTGCAATGCCCACATCTGTGCGTATACCCCTTGCTGAGCAAGTAATTCGCGGTGGGAACCGCGTTCAATCACGCGGCCTTTGTCCATTACCAGTATCTGATGCGCATCCACAATGGTTGACAACCGGTGAGCTATTACTAACGTGGTACGGTTGCGTGCGATATTCCTCAACTCATCCTGAATCGCTTTTTCTGACTTGGAATCAAGTGCAGAGGTGGCCTCGTCAAATATCAAGATCGCCGGATTTTTTAAGATCGCTCTGGCAATCGCTACGCGCTGCTTCTCGCCCCCGGAAAGTTTTAATCCTCGCTCGCCAACCATGCTGTCATAGCCTTGGGGCAACGATTCAATAAACGAATGGATATGCGCCGACTGGGCTGCTTGCAACACTTCATTGCGGGTGGCATCAGGGCGTCCGTAAGCAATGTTGTAATAGATCGTGTCATTAAACAGCACGGTATCTTGTGGCACGATGCCGATACAGGCTCTCAGGCTGGCTTGTGTTACTGTCCGAATATCCTGATCATCGATCGAGATACTGCCGGAGCCAACATCATAGAAGCGAAATAACAAACGCGAAAGCGTGGACTTACCTGCGCCGCTCGCACCGACCACTGCTACTGTATTTCCAGATGGAATTACAAAACTGACATCGGACAAGATTTGACGATCCGGTTCATAATTAAAAACCACATTTTTGAATTCGACCCGCCCGCTTTCTAATTTGAGAGGATTGGCATTTAAAGTATCCTCAACTTCCCGATGTTCATTCAGCAACGTGAACATGCGTTCCATATCAGCAAGGGCATTTTTTATTTCGCGGTAAACGAATCCCAAAAAATGCAGCGGCATATACAGTTGCAACATATACACATTGACTAGAACGAGATCGCCCAGCGTCATTTTTCCCTTTACCATTTCGTCTGCCGCCAACAGCATAAGGAGTGTGACACCCAGCGCAATGATGGTGCTTTGTCCGGCGTTCAGCGCTGCCAGCGAGGTTTGATTCTGCACCGCAGAAACTTCCCATTTACTCATCTGCTCATCGTAGCGCTCAACCTCATATTGTTCATTGCCGAAATACTTGACCGTCTCGTAATTGATCAGGCTGTCGATCGCGCGAGTATTGGCTTTGGAATCCATATCGTTCATGGTGCGGCGATAGACCATGCGCCACTCGGTAATAAACAAAGTGAATATGATATAGATCACCAGCGTGACAAATGTAATGATGGCAAACCAAGGGCTGTATTTGACGAATAAAATTGCCGCCACCAGTCCGATTTCCAGCAATGTCGGAAGAATATTGAACAATAAAAAAGTAAGCAGGAAGCTGATGCCGCGTGTGCCGCGCTCGATGTCACGCGAGACGCCTCCAGTCTGGCGTTCGAGATGAAAACGCAGACTCAGATTATGTAAATGCTCGAATACTTGAAGCGCAACGCGACGGATAGCACGTTGCGTCACCTTGGCGAAAACAGCATCGCGAATTTCGCCAAACAGGGTACTGAATAATCGCAGCAAACCATAACCGATGATGAGAATCACCGGCACCGCGAGCATTGCCTTGGGTTTGTCCATGGCATCAACGATTTGTTTAAACGCAAGTGGAATTGCAACACTCGTCAATTTGGCTAAGACAAGCAGGATCACAACCAGGGTCACTCGCCCCTTAAACTCCAGCAAATAGGGTAACAATGTTTTCACGGTGCCCCAGCCTGCACTGGGCACAGGTGAAGAAATATGAGAATCAGCGTGAGAAGGTCGCATTATGGTGCCGCAGAAATCCGGGCGCGCATTATAACTGGGTGGGAGCCAGTTAGTGAGTTAGCCGTTTAAAAGTTGAATCAAATTAACCCGATTTCAAAAACACATGACAGTGATTGCGCAAAGCCCCCTCCCCCGATGGGAGAAGAGCAAATTCAAAACTCCGAAACATGAATAGGGATTTCAACTCCGACCCATCGGGGGAGGGTTAGGAAGGGGGAAATGCTGACAACAATTATGGGAATCAATAGTACAACTCATGCTTCAGGACGCATCTGCGGAAACAGAATGACATCACGAATGCTTGGGCTATCGGTCAGCAACATCACCAACCGGTCAATGCCTATCCCTTCGCCAGCCGTTGGTGGCAAGCCATATTCAAGCGCACGAACATAATCGCTATCCTTGAACATCGCTTCTTCGTCGCCTGCATCTTTAGCTGCCACTTGCTCGTCGAAACGCGCTTCTTGATCTTCCGGATCATTCAACTCGGAGAAACCATTCGCGATCTCTCGCCCTACGATGAACAACTCAAAGCGTTCAGTGATTGCGGGATTCGAATCACTACGGCGCGCCAGAGGTGAAGCTTCAGCTGGATAGTCAACAATGAATGTAGGCTCGAACAATTGAGCCTCTGCCAGCTCTTCAAACAAATAAAGTTGCAGGCTTCCAAGCGCATCACTGGTTTTATATTTAGCTTTCAAATCTTGCAATTCATTGATGACGAAATCGCGATCTTTCAGCTGCGCGTCGGTGAATTGCGGATGATATTTTTGAATCGCCTGCGTCATGGTCAAACGATGAAATGGCTTGGATAAATCAAGTTCACGGCCTTGGTAGTTAAGAACTGTGGTTCCGAGTACTTTTCGAGCAACCTCAACAAATAACTTCTCGGTGAAGTCCATCAAATGTTTGTAATTTCGATAAGCTTCGTAAAATTCAATCATGGTGAACTCAGGATTGTGACGCGTTGATAATCCCTCATTGCGGAAATTGCGATTGATCTCAAACACTTTCTCGAAGCCCCCCACCACCAAACGCTTCAAATACAACTCAGGGGCGATACGCATAAACATTTGCATATCCAGCGCATTGTGATGCGTAACGAAAGGCTTGGCTGATGCACCGCCGGGAATGGGATGTAGCATCGGTGTTTCAACTTCCAGATAATCATGCCGAGCAAAAAATTCGCGAATGACCTGAATCGTTTTACTTCGAATCATAAATACGCGACGCGTTTCTTCGTTGGTGATGAGATCAACGTAACGCTGACGGTATTTTTGCTCCTGATCGGTTAGACCATGAAACTTTTCCGGCAAAGGACGCAGAGCTTTGGTCAACAAACGCAAACCGGTGACGCGCACAGAAAGTTCACCCGTCTTGGTCTTGAATAATTCACCAGTCGCACCGAGGATATCGCCGAGATCATAATGCTTGAATGCATTGTGCGCTTCTTCGCCTGTATCACCATTGCTGATAAAAAGCTGGATGCGTCCGCTCATATCCTGAATGGTGGCAAAACTGGCCTTGCCCATCACCCGCTTCAACATCATGCGCCCCGCCACCGCGACCTGGATTTTTACACCTTCCAATTGCTCCTTGTTCTGGTCGCCATAGGAAGTATGCAATTCGGCAGCAAGATTCTTGCGCTCAAAATCGTTGGGGAACGCGATGCCATTCTTGCGCAACTCCTGCAGCTTGGCACGGCGCTCGGTAATTATCTGGTTTTCGTCTTGGGGTGGAGTAATAGATTCAGTATTCATGGAGCTTGGCTATATTTGAGTTAGTTATCGGGTGGCGTTTCCGCAGGCGCAAGATTGTGTCACGAATGGCCGGTTCGGCGCAATTCAGGTTTTGAGCGTATGCAAAAAAGTCGCCACTTGTCCGAATGGAATACGTTCCTGTTCAAGCCTCAAGGAAATGCCATCTGAAGACAGCAACAAATTGAAAGTGCCTCGCTCTGCATCTGTCAAAAATTGAGGAATCTCTTTTACCGGAGAGGCCTCTGTAACGCAAAGGGCACGATTTTCTGCAAGTGTTGCGCTGTCCATCAACATTGATTCTACATGCGAAAATGAAGCACGCAAACGTGAAAGGATCGCAAAACCGTGCGTGTCCAAATCACCCCAGTAAATGATGCGCTTGTTTTTTAGCCAGCTTACTTCGCTCAAGCTGCCAACGCCATAACCCAAAGAGAAAATAACCATACTTTTTGCACAATCCGGAAATGCCAGTCCATTCACTTTATTTTCGGTAATAAACACATTTTCTATTGGGAGCTTCAATTGACTGAAATCTTGCAATGGCAAAGTAAGATCAGTGAGTCCAGACAATGAAAAAGAAGAATCCAGCACACGAAAACGAATCAGGTGTTGATCAAAACGCAGACCATATCGCAACTCGAACGAATTAGCCTCACGTTCAATACTTGACGGTGGCAACATGACATCCATCAACACGGTTAGCTGATTTTTGTGCTGCTCGATGAACTTACTATCAATGTCTGGCAAATCAATCTGCCGGATAAATATATCCGGGCGCGGGTGGGCGATTATCCAAGTGACGACGCTAAGCAACTTGTTCCAAACAGCAAGGTTGTCCAATAACAAACGCGGTTTATCATACAATATTTCCGCCAGGAAAGGATATTGCACCAAAGTTGTTTGAGCCAAATGCTTGAACTGTATCGCTTCACGCTGCTTGCCGATATAGCGCAAAAAATCCTGTTCAGAATTAAAATAAATTCGGCTGGGCAAATGCTGCTCCCCCAATTGGCGATGGTCGACCGGTTCAAAATCAATTTGGTAGCCATATCCCAGCGCGGCCTTGTCAAAAGTTTGCAAGTTGTGCAACGATTTGCTGACATTGTCGAATTCATTTAGCAATTTGCGACCGCTTGGTTTACCGAAGGCGATTTCCAGATCCTGCCAAGTTGCGCCAGATAAGAACAGTCGATGATAGACATAACTATTCCAGTGACGCAGTGCTTTGGTTCGAATCTCTTTCGGAGTAATCACGATTGGATGGCTTTGCTGCGCGCTTTTTCTTCGCGATATTCCGCGATGGTGAGGGAGCGAATCATTGAATCATTACCTTCGTTATTGTGAACAAGATGGACTGAGCGCACGTAGTTTTCGATAACGTGAATTTTTTGCAAAGGAGTAACGATGAGCAATTGCAAGTCAAGCTTTGCAAACAATTGCAATCCGTAGCGCGCGGATTCGTCCGAGCCGCGTCCGAACGCTTCGTCTATCATCACAAAGCGGAAGGCGCGCGTTGCGCGGCTCTGCTGGTCTATACCGTACTGATACGCAAGTGCGGCAGCCAGAATAGTGTAGGCCAATTTTTCTTTTTGGCCGCCTGATTTACCCGCAGAATCAGAATAAAATTCTTTTTCCGTAGCGTCTTCTTTCCAGCGTTCACTGGCAGAAAAGCGATACCAGTTACGCACATCCGTCACCTTGCGAGTCCAGCGGCGATCCGCTTCGGTGCAGTCTTGCCGGCCATTGAAGCGGTCGATGATTTTTTTCACCAGGGCAAAGCGGTGCTCGGTATAAAGTTCATCTTCGGCCCCTGTCAGGGTATTGGCCAGGCAGCCTTTCAAGTCTTCCTTGAACTGGCGAATTTCCATGTCCGGATCGGGGTCGGGAATCAGTTGAATGAATGTCCCCGAATCGTATTCAATTTGTTTCAGCGAGCGGTTAATGGTGTCTATTTTCTTCTGAATGGTTTGAGATTCCTGATCCAGCTTGTTTTGCAACAGTGCGACTTCGTTGATGGTGTTTTTATTGAGCAGCTCTTTGAATTTGTTTTTAAAACGCGGCAAGTCTTCCGCCAT
>CAIRAO010000113.1 GCA_903876625.1 uncultured Gallionellaceae bacterium
GCATTATTGTCGCATGCATAGGCCCACCAGCGCTTAACACCCATGGCCTTACATGTCTTTTATGCACACTCAATTATATAAGAATATTCAAAAAAAAGTAAGTGTCCAAAAAAGCTCAGAACGGTGGGCTTCTTTGAACGGGGAACAGTCCGTTGCTTCAAAAACCGACTCGACGTTGAGCTACATGGTGCAAAACGACGCAAGCTTGTCAGCAACGTCGCCGGCAGTCCTGATAGGAAACTCGTCGGCCTTCATTTTAGAGATGTACTCGTGAAGCTCTACTTTTTGACCTTTCATCGAGCACTGCATGCTCCAGCCCTTGGGAAACACGGTCATCAGCTGTTCGCGACTCGTGATCGGAAATGGCACCTCAGCTTTCTTCAGCTCGAACACGATTTCAGCCTTGAAATTCTGAATCTCAGAGATCGCAGGATCGATACCGTAGTCCTCAAATATAGGTTTCTTAGGGGGTTGTTCAGCCATTATGATCGCCTCAATACAACAGATAGACTCCAAAAATGCTTATACATCAAGCTATTTCGTAATATGATTACACGATAGCTACTTAATAGTTTTGGAAAAAAAGCGAGTCAAACCGAGATTGGATCTTAGTCAATAAGCATTCCTAAGGCACATCTCGCCCCCCAACCCACCTACTCAGAGGCACCTGCACTCAAGGTGCGGGCACCGTCGGCCAACGGCTAATCGAACTCGCTGTAGATTTGTTCCATCAGATTGGGAAGGCTTCCCAAGACGTCATTACACGAGATAATCCCGAGGATTTCTTGTCCGTTGAAGACGGCCAGATGGTCCACCCCGCCTTTTCGAAACATCTTAGCAGCGTACAGTATGGGCATTCCCGGAGACACGATGAGGAGTGGCTTGCTGGCCATCTCTCCTACCGTCACTTTGCCAATGTCGACCTCGTCGGCGAACAAATCGACGATATCTCTCTGGGTAATGATACCGAATGGCTCATCTTTTTCAAGCGGCGACACAATGAAAGCGTCGGTTGCGTCTTCCACCATGCGCCTTGCCGCCTCAAGGAGTGATGCACTCGGATCAATCGTCTGCGCTCTGTGCTCGATCACGTCTCTGACTTTAAGTCGCTTCATGATGTTCACCACGAGTCATTACGTTAACTCCGTCTATAAAAGCTCGGGCATTTTGGACAGTGTTGAGAGTGGTGTGCTAAAGAGGAGTTACGCACCTTACGCCTTCATTAGATTTCACGCGTGCAGGTTTTCAAACGCGACTGCCTAACCCACAAAACCTCGGAATTCTGGCATAATGGCGTGAGCACTGACTGCAACCAACCGTATCCATCCTTAGCCGTATCGAGCGCTTTTACGTATAAGAATACGCATAAAAAATGCCCCCCAGAGTCTCAAAAAAGAGATGGCCCGTAAGCGCCTTTTTTGCTTATTTATTGTCTAAGAGAAGCCTAAAAAAGGCGCTTTTTCTTAGCAATATTGACCGGTAGATATATCGTTCCCCAATTTGTAGTTACACAATTAATAGTGATAAATGTGGTACCTTGGTGACACACTGTGGATAACGGTGTCATACCGCTGGTCAATAAACTGAAACAAGGAGCAGTAGACAGGTGTCGCGAGCGCGTTTTGCGCGCAGCTGAAAAGACGAAA
>CAIRAO010000114.1 GCA_903876625.1 uncultured Gallionellaceae bacterium
CTCGCCACCTCACAGGCATTGGTACAAAATATGTTTTTGTCCGAAGACTAACTGTGTACCTGTATCTGCATTCAGTAACTTACGGGAAGCATCATTTTCTGAAATTAGGACTTACAAATAATTCACAATAAAGGACAGTCACCAGCGTGATGACTGCTTGAAGGATCCAATGCCTAAAATCATTACTCATGATACAGAGATGTGACCTATTTTAAAATTGCGCCTATCTTAAGTATAAGCCATGTTTGATACTTTACTTTTCGGACTAATATTTGCCCATCATCTTGTTGTATTTGTATGGTAATGTCACTCAAATTTCTTCCCTCAATGACTGTTAAATTGCTAATGTAACTATCTGGAGGTGAATAGGCAATAACTTTTCCAGCGGGAAGATCAAAATCAATTGCATTATAATAACCAAAAGGTGCACTCCCACTACCTACAGGTGGAGATGTCTCTGCACTTCTTCCCACGGGTGCTTCCAATACAGCATTACGTTCAGCTTGTCCGTCTGGCTGAGGTTTATTCTGAGCACAGCCATTTAATAACAAAATAAGTATTATAACATATATCACCATAATACACAATATTAATAGCTCTGAATTTTTCTTGATGAATATCTTGACCTTATTCATATAATCCTCGATTCGTGAATAAATATGCACAGTGTTCTACGTTAATTGAGGTACAATTCAGTACAGTAACGTTACTGCCCTTGGTGGTGTGGACCAAATTGGTAGGCGCTTTCGAACGTGCTGACCGCCCGCTGCGACCACCTCATTTTCCATTCATCTTATACTAGCTGTGCAATTTGAATTCTATTGGTGTGCTGTTACGCCAAAGACTCACTTAGTCCGCCATCATTCATCTATCAAGCAGCTATCCGCGATGGAGAGGCTCGCCGTTGTTCTGGCTGGAGGCCCAATAAAGTCTGGCCGCTCACTGCCCCAGTAATCCGCTACTGATGGGATCGGGGGGAATACCTTCAGTACGTTTTCTAGCGTGTAGCAGCCAAGTTATAATGTACTTTTTTCTTTTGTATCAGGTACAAGGGTACATAATCTTGCGACCTCAGCATCGGTAAGTACATCAAGCACTGATGCCATTACTTCATTCCATTCATCTGGAGACATATTGAATAGAATGTGAAATACTCTAGGATAACGAGTAGAATTAGATATTAATTCCTCTACCGTTGTTATTTTAACAAGATCTTTTAACTGATCATACATCACAGATGGAAAATTAGGAACCGTTTTTAATAGGTCATGCCCTGGCTTCGTCATGTGCGTTAACCAAATTTTGTTTGCTGGTACGTGTAATAATTTCTAAGAAGATGGTTCGAGTTTCATTTGCTTCAATCTCCACAGCACGTACACGTGAAAAGTACCGATAACATGGAGTTATTACACTATCCCAAAAATCAAACCTACTATTAGGCTCTAATGCTTTAAGCACTTTATCTGGAATAGTGTCTGGATTTAATTTAGGCAACTCCATTCCTTTCGGTGCTTCTAATTGAAATCTGTAGTACATAAGACCTCCATGATTCATTACCTATTCTTATACCTTTAAATCCGGAGTTCTCTATTGATAATACTTAAGAACATCTTTCTTAGCTTTTTTTATAAACGTTTTTATTTCTTCATTTGCAAAGTTGGCAAATGCTCCTTGAAGGCAACCCTTCATCCAGAGACAGTTTTCTTTGGATCCAGTATACCCAAGTGAAAAATATTGATTCCCCTGACTGAACTCAATTCCATAAATAGGCTTCTTGGTAACTTTACCATCTTTTTCAATCCTATGGGCCCACCCTTTTCGTTTAACTTTGATAATCATTAGAAGCGCAATCCTTTCTTTGCACGTTTAGATAAATAGGCTTCATATACATCCTTTAATGGTTTTTGTTCCATTACAATATGTGTGCCCATTCCCTTTTTACCAATCTCTATCCGATAGCCGTGCCAATAAGCTAAGATCGAAAAGATAGCAAAAGGAATCTGCACTACACAGAATACGAGAATTGTGATCATTTGTGACCTATTTGTTTGTTTATATCCATCAGTATTTCCTCTTCAACCTTTAATTCTTCAAGGACTCTTTCTCGGATTATATGACGAGCTGTGGATATAGACATGGAGGTTGTCTTTTTGAGTCGACGTGCACGTTTTTCTATCTTCCACAGTATTCCTATCATCTGCCAGGCACTAATCGTGTAGATTATTGGAGGCAAATTCATGAACCACCAAAATAACAC
>CAIRAO010000115.1 GCA_903876625.1 uncultured Gallionellaceae bacterium
ACCCCACTCTCACCTTTCTTGCAGTTGTGTAGGTCGTACTTTTTTGCGGCCAACCTGCATCCATTCTGATATTCAAATGCGTCCAAGCCTGAAAACGCAGGCCTACCCCGACGCTGGACAAGTCTGCATAAACAGCCTGCGATGGCAACGGGTCCAACACACGCAAGTGCGCTGCATCATAAAATGCCAGCACACGCAAATCATTCACCTTATCTCTGCCCCACTGCGGGCCGCGCAGCTCCAGAGTGCCATGCGCGCCATCATCACCGGCCTGTTCTGCATCCAGATAACCGCGCACACTATCCGCGCCACCAGCGACAAGCTGCTCGTTGCTGATCAACGGGCCGCCGGTCATCTGGCCATCCAGCTTGACAAAAAGCGATGTCCCCCAAAACAGTGGCCCGGTGTGGTCAATACCGCCGCGCAAATAAAAATAATCCGGTGTGGCGCCATAGCGTTTGCATTCAAACTGCGACGTCATTTGCCCGTTGCAATTAGTCGACTTGTCAGCCACTCCGCGCAATTTGAAATTGATCGTCGCGTTGACTGTGGTCATTCCCTGTTGTTCCGGTAAGCTCAGGTTATAGCCTGCCGAAAACGGGACATAGGTAATCGGGGTATGTCCGGTGTTCGAGCCGGCCAGCAACGTATCGTCGGCAAAATTTTTGTAATCAATGCCCAGCGTGAAACTGTGAAACAATCCCGAGGCAGTCCTTAATGGCATCACCCAGCGTGCGCCCACAATGTTGCCTTGCCCCAGCATCGTTACATCCCCTACTGCCGCCACGTTGCTATGCGAGGTAACAGCATAAACAGCCAGTTGGTCACCATCTTGCAGAGGTGCCAGATAAGTGCTGGAAAGTACTTTTACCTGACTCTTGTTTTGTGGAGACATCTGGTATTGAAACGATAAACTATGTTCTTTCTGCCACAGGTTGTCATAACGCAACATTCCCGTGAGCCTCAGCGGGTCAGTGTTGGGTCCTGCATAGTTGTTCAAGTCGATGCTGCCGTGCAGTGGTAACTTATCTTCGACCTTCAGGTCAACATCCACTTTGCCCGGCACCATGCTTGGACGCAGCACTGGCGTCACGCGCAGATCGGCAGCGCGGTTAGCGTCTGCCATCTGCTTCTGCACTCCCGGAAAATACGGCACACTGTCCTGCCCCAATTCAGACACTTTAGACAAGATGCGGCCCAAATCGTAATAATGCGAACCCACTACACGCACTTTTTCCACACTTCCTTCTGCCACTTTCAAACGTACAATTCCACTACTGACTGTCTGCTCGGGAATATCCACCAGCACCGTCAGATAGCCTGCTTCGCGATATGCCATCTCCAGCGCAGAGCGCGCTGCTTCAACATCGGCAATGGTTTTGTCTTCGCCAAGATACCGGTATACAACCTCTTCAATGCGGTTTGTAGATATCACCTTGTTGCCTTCGATGCGATACTCCATTACGTTGAAACCGGTCTTCTTTGCAGGGGCGGGAGCCGCATTCGGCAACTGCTCTACCTTGTCACCCACAGCTCCAGTCATGGGCGCAGGTATCGGTGCAGCAACCTGCTCCGGTTCTGCCCGCCCATTGTTTACAACCATCAGTCCGGCACACAAAAACGCTATCAGGGTCAATCTCATCAATTCGTTACCAAAAACGGTCTATCAATCCAATGAGTTTGACGCTCATTCATTTCAGGCTGATTAAAGTCAACTTAAATATTCATTTTTCCCCCTCCGGGGGGACGGCATCATTGCCAGGTACTTGGGGAGATAACAACTGTCGTGGCCCTGTACCATAACTTTAAGCAAGCCTGACAATCTTGCGGATAATACTCATCCTGCCGACTATGTCAGCCTGCCGCGAACTAAATTCTTCGCGGACAACACTCTAACAATCCAATATGAAATTAAATAAACAAGCAGGGGGTTATAACTAGTCCGAACGGACTAGTGTCGAAGTAATTTTAGGTTTTGAAACTTGCCGAAGCAGATACCTGAATAATTCCTATGGCCCAGCCTTCAAAGTCTTCAGATGTCCGGCTGCGCCATAATCCAGCAATAGCTGATCGTCAGTAATGAGTATCGCGCCAAGATGCCTTGCTGTTGCCGTGATCAAGCGATCGGCAGGGTCTGGATGAATATTCCCCGGAAGCCGAGTGCTGACAACAAAACCGCTTCCCCGGATAATGAACGTTCAACCGCTTTCAATGCCTTTGGGTTAAGTTTCTGTTCGCCATTTAGCAACCATATCCAAACGTGGGTGTCTAGTAGCACTAAACTCACTTCGCGGCTTCCCATTCAGCGTTGACAGGAGAAACTATATCCATTTCTCGAACAACACTACCTTTTAGAGCGCCAAACAAACTTTGCTCCGGTTCCACAGGCACTAGTTTTGCCACGGGTTTACCATGTTTAGTGATGATTAACGTCCCGCGCTGCTCGGCAACGTCGTCGAGAAGTTGCAGACATTTTGCTTTAAACTCTCCCGCTCCTATAGCAGTTTGCATTGTCCACTCCAATAGTCATACAAAATGGTCATAATGTAGCGTACCCAACGGAAAGACATTTTCACCATTTAAGCTTTGCGGATGCTTTGTGAGAAATGTGGCAGGCGTTTTGCGTTACATGAAACATGTGTTATATTATGTTTCATGTAACAATTATAGGGATTGACCATGAGCTCAGTTTCCGAAAGAGTACAAAAACACCGCGCCGGACTACGTGCGTTCGGACTGCGCCCGGTGCAAATTTGGGTACCCGATACCAGACGACCAGACTTTGCAGCCGAGTGCCGCCGCCAGTCCGAGCTCGTCGCAAAAGCAGACGAGGACATCGAGAGTCTGTCGAACGCGGCGCTGCTCGACGTGGACGGCTGGAAAGAATGTTGAGCCGTGGCGATCTTGTGACAATTGCCGTACAGGGTGATTTTGGCAAGCCCAGACCCGCATTAGTGGTTCAGGCAAACCAGTTCAACGAACACGCAACAATAACCGTCCTGCTGGTAACCGGAACGATAGTTGATGCGCCGCTGTTGCGCGTTACAGTACAGCCGGACGAAAAAAACGGATTGCTGAAAGCCTCACAGGTCATGATCGACAAAGCCATGACCCTCAAACGCGACAAGCTGGGGGCTGTATTCGGCTCCGTGAGCGACGAGGTGATGTTGAAGGTGGGGCGGGGTGTAGCGGTGTTTTTTGGCATCGCCTAAAACCATTTTGCGTATCGCACCTTAAGAAAATGCTGCACATTGCATATAACGTTATTGGTAACAAGTAAATATTTCAGCATCAGAAAAATTCGCGTTCTGACTTATGTTGCAGCATTCTTGATTCCATAAAATCTTCTGAAACGTCTGGTCCATTCAAGAAAAAACTGTCCCAAGTCTCCTCTAAAGGCGCAATAATTCGCTCATGCCCGCGCGCACGAATGCTGACTTGTTTAACACCTTCAGGCAAGCGCAAGTCTGCGGGCAACCTGACTGCCTGAGTTCGATTGTTGATAAACACTGTTCCTGTCGCCACTTTAATCTCTCCAATACAATGTATATAGCCACAGTATATAGCAATAGCTCTATTTCAACTAGTCACTTTTTCCACACTGCCTTCTGCCACTTTCAAGCGCACGATGCCGCTGCTCACTGTCTGCTCTGGAATATCCACCAGCACAGTCAAGTAGCCCGCATCACGGTACGCCTGCTCCAGCGCGGCACGTGCCGCTTCCACATCTGCAATGGTTTTCTCTTCGCCGAGATACCGGTAGACTATCTCTTCAATGCGTGTTCCAGACAGCACCTTGTTACCTTCGATGCGGTATTCCATTATGTTGAAACTTGTTTTTTTTGCGGGCGCGGGTGCCGGTGCAGTCTGCGGCACCGGCTCTGCCCTGCTGCCACATACAAATACCAGCCCAGCACACAGCAAAAATATCTTGGTCAATCTC
>CAIRAO010000116.1 GCA_903876625.1 uncultured Gallionellaceae bacterium
CTTCTATCTGGCTGTGCAAATCCTGAGTGCCATTACGCAACTCAAGTATCGGCTCAAAACAGGTCAATTTTTTATGCATACAGTTCAACCAGTAACAGACGCAATCTCTTGGCCGCCAAACGATCCTCTCCAGTCCGTGGACTGGAGTGGTCTTTGCGTTTCTCCACCCATTTATCGAATGATTTTCGGGGCGCTATTCCTATTTTTCCCTCATTGAATTCCATAGGCTTATCGGGATTCCCGCCCCATTCCACATCGTATAACAATTCTCTGCGATACAACCAAAGCTGTAAAATTTTCTGATCTCGAGTTTGCAACTTCACAGCAATTGCTCCCGCCACCGGTAATTTAACCATCGTTGGGATGGTGCGATGCAGACTATCAACCAATTTTACTGAATCATCTTTAACTGTCTCGAACCATTCTGACATTTCATTTAGCCTCGATGAATTCGGTGAATCTCCTAAGTGTGCCCAAACGTTGCCTACTCGAATTGCCATCCCGCTAACATTAAATAATTCGTACAAACTTGGCGCTATGTCGGGGATGGAAGAGATGAGTCCGCCTTCTTTCATCATGGCGATTCGCAGTGTCGAACAACAACTATCAAGTTTGTCTACAAAACGCATCCGTGCTTCTGCTACCCAGGTAGAAATAACCAGTCCGTAATATTTGGAAATCTGACTTGAGGCGCGAAGCGTTTTAAGGGGGAGCGTGCGGGGCACAGCATGATGGCACGCAATCAACCCCCACAACTCTCCACCTGCCATAATGGGCAGAGAAAGCGATGCACGAACACCCATATTAGCCAGGTAACTCTGGTGTACCGGGGATATACTGCGCAGATCAGACCATGTCAGATCGGGTGGTGCTGTCTGGTGACTCAGGATTGGAACTGATTCAAGCTGGCTATCCGGAATCAAACGCCAGGGATTAAGTTTATACAGAGTACGCGCGATCAGCGGTATATCGCTGGCGGGAAAACGCAATCCAATATAACTGCCGTAAACCGCAGTGTGCCTTGCCTCAGCCACAACCTCGCCATCTCCGTCATCTCTAAATGCATAGATCATCACCCGATCAAAACCAGTTAACTCGTGCAGCATCTTAACAATCTTGTTATGCAGTTCTTTTGCCGTCTGCGCGTTTGAAGGTGTCTTCATGGGTACGTTGCTGTGCATCAAAGCTTTTGCATGACGGTGATCATGCTTGGGCAACTCAATAACCACGCCATTCTGGGTTCGTGTGATCACAAAATCGACAGCAACTCTATCGGGGATACTAACGCCAAACAGTTCAGTGCGACTGCCGGCTGCGATGGGCAATTCATCAAGCGGATTGGTTAATACATCCTGCAAGTCTGCCGGCATCGGAAATCCTTCCAGCTCCTCGGGAATGTAAGGCAGGAAATCTCCCAAATTGGCACTGACGTGGGAAATATTTCTTTCCGAGTCTAAATAAAACAAGGCTCCGTGAGGTTGTATTGCTCCTGAATGAGCCAGAGGCTCAGACTCGCAATGTTCGACCCAACGAATTTCTTTGTTCATATCCCTGGTGTCCTCCAATAAAGCATGCGAACCCCGTATGTCGCCGTTATTTGCAAAATATTTTGTAACCCTGCTGAAATTTCATGGCAGGATTGCACTTAGCTCGAGGAGGACTTCCATTTTTTCTGCCGAAAGAGGTTTGGACAGCCAGAACCCCTGTACCTGCCCACATCCCATTTCTCTTAAGGAAATACCGAATAAGTCCTAAGCCATGGTTCGATACATTTCCCGTTCGCCTATAGTGCCTTATATCCGTTCGTCCCGAGTAGGCGAAGCCATATCGAGGGAAGCAAGATGTATCGAGGAGTGCAAACGGGAAACACTCACCACGAAAGGACTTACTCGGAGTTTCCTTAATAGGTACTTCCTTAATATTGAAAAAATACTTGTCTGTTGCAATTATTGTTTCCCTAACGGGCATGGCAATTGTTCCACTCCAAAAAAAACTCGCGGTGCCCGTTTCCCCTCCCCAACCCTCACCCGCAGGGAGAGGGTGCGAACGAATCGCTACGCGAGTTTCACGTTAACGGGTATGGCATTTGCCAACCTGAATGATGAAACAAAAAACAATTTCCCCTCCACTTCGCTCCCCCCTTTTTTTAAGGGAGGTTATTCCTCACTTTGAAAAGGGGCAAGGGGTATTTGATGCTGTTTAACACTAAAACAACTCTGCCTCTTGATTACTTTTGTTACTCAAGGTCGCTTCAATTCGTTTAAACTTATTCTCAGATGCCGAGCTTGTTAATTCCATCAAGCTGATTATTTTATCGACAGACTCAAGCATGGTTTTGCTGATACTCTCTTCCTGTAAATGGGTTGTATCCAGGAAGCTGTAAGTTTTCTCGACGTTATCTACCAGTTCCTGCAGCAGGAGACGAGTATTCATTTGCATTTTCTGATTAATGGTTCTCACTTCTTTAATTTCAAAATAAGCGGTAGTCATGGCCACATGGAGTTGCTCTGCCATTGTGCTTGAAGACTGGCGCATTGCCACATTGTTGCACAGGGTATCTGTCATTTCTGCAAGAATGGTGATGTCATCACGGAGTCGTTCTGCCTTTTCTGTTTCCTCCAAAGGCAAGTTGTTTACAATTACCGAAACATGATCATAATTTACTGCCAGTCTTTTTTTGAACTGGAATATTCGTCCCATGCTGGCTGACTGCTCCAGGATTGAGATTTCAATTGAATTGGGTTCTCCATGAGAGGTCAATACGGTTGAATGCTTGGCATCCCTGATCAGGATAATGCCTTCAAGTCCCAATTCCTTGATCGTCTCAATTAATCTTTGTCCCAACTTTTCAGGTGAATCGCACAAAAGGCTGACCTGCATAAATCGTTGCAATACACCTGCCTCGCCTGCAACGGAAAGGAAGTTCATCGCCATGTTACGCAATGTTTCTTTCTCAGTTTCTACTAACATTCGTGAATGTTTGCGATTAATCGCCAGTGACACTTTACGCAGCAAGATTTCCTTGGTCACGGGTTTAACAAAAAGATCATCTCCTCCCGCATCAAACGCTTTAAGGTGTTCTTCCAATGATTCATTTGCCGTGGCAAATATGATTGGTATATCGGTGAACGTTCTCAATCTTGTACAAACTTCATACCCATCCATATTGGGCATGTTAACGTCGAGCAGCACCAAATCAGGCAGATGTTCTTTGCAAATATTCAAAGCCTGCTCTCCGGAACCCGCTGTTTCAACATCAAACTGCGACTTGAGGGCTAGTCGATGAATCATTCGCGTACTCTCTTCATCATCAACTACCAAAACTTTGCCGGTGACCTTGGGGCTATTAACATCATCCATGATTGTTACCTTCTATATTATTTGTCCACGACGGTTTTGTTGCGACCTGCTTTTTTGGCCGCATAGAGATTGTTATCCGCACAAATAAGTAATTTTTCAATCGAGTCGATCGAATCTTTCTTTTCAAAGCCACCAATACTGATCGTCATTTTGATCACAGTCCCGCTTTTAAGAACTAATTTTTGCGCGGCAACATGGGTTCTTAAACGTTCAGCGCATTCATACGCTTCATTGATATTGGTATCAGGGCAGATCACCAGAAATTCTTCACCGCCATAACGGCATACCACATCTTGAACACGAGCCGCCAGGCGCAAAGTATTGGCAATCAGTTTCAATCCTTCGTCACCCACCATATGGCCATATTGATCGTTTACCTCTTTAAAATGATCGATATCAATCATCAGGCAAGACAAAGTTCGATCTCCCCGATTGCTCAGTGCCCACTCTTGTGCCAGCCGTTCCAGCGCATAGCGCCGGTTATACAGCCCGGTAAGCGTATCGTGCAGTACTTGGTCTTTTAAGCGTGCGTTAGCTTCAGCCAATTCGTTCGAGTAATTCAATAATTGCTCGCGATCATGTTCCAGCTCGTCCTGCATCTGGATGACTCTCTGCGCCGCACGCAATCTGGCATGAAACATCTTGGCTGTAATTGGCTTAAGCACGTAATCGTCAGCTCCCGCTTCAAATGCCTCCACCAACTTCTCCTGTGATTCTTGTGCTGTCTCGACGATGATATAAACGTCTCTATAATCGTCGCGTGCCCGCAGTTTTTTGCACAGCGTAATGCCGTCCATATCGGGCATCATCCAGTCGGTCACAATCAACTGGGGGCGTTCTTTATCAAGTAGCTTCATTGCTTCAACGCCATTAGCGGCAACAGCGACATGATGTCCGGCAGTTTGGAGTATCTTCTGTAATAACACGCGCATGGAGCGGTCATCTTCAACGACCAATACTCGCATTTTGTAGATGGGGCTGGTTTGATGGGAAGGCTGCAGGTTGATTTCTATCGCCTCCTGCGCCACCTGTTTAGCCAAGTCAGAAAAAGACATTATTTGACGTGTATTCGTTTTTAACAAGCTTGCCCATTCACTCCATTCTTTAACACAATGCTCAATGACATTGACCAATTCGGTTTCTTCAATCGCGACAGAACTAACAGAATGCCACATGTTTCTGACCAGTCTGGTTTGCTCTGCCGGATGAACCAAAAACACATCTGCAATTTTAGAGGCCAGATGCAACAAATTCATCAGCTTCCATTCTCTTGATCCTGGATTGATACCGCTACTTTGGGGTTGCGGGTAATCATGGATCAAGCGCTGAAAGATGGCAGGAAAATTCATGTCAGCCAACATCGCGGCTGTTAATTCTGCTTCTTCAAAACCAAACTGCTCACGTTCTGTGCTGTATAACTGATCCAATGAATAATCCTTGGATTGTTCCAAAATAGCTCCATATTCAACAGGGAAAACGGTTGCCAGCGCTAACTTCCCTACTCCACCCAACAAACCGAGAGTAAAGATTTCTTCTGCTGCCGCCAGCCTTGATTGCTCTGCCAGTTTCTTGACGGCAATGCCGGTTAACAACGAATGTGTCCAAAAGGATGCGTAGTCAAATTGCTTGCACGGACCTTTTTGGTGCTCCCCAATCAGTGCGATACCCATAACCAGCTGACGCAAAGAACGAAATCCCAGCACCGTCACTGCATCATTGATGTTGACGATAGGCCGCGATGGGTTCGCACTGAGAACACTGGCTGCTTTGATGACACTTAAACTTAATGCGGGATCTGCACTGATCAGATGTGTCACTTCGTGATTAGCCACATTCTCGCGTTTTGTCAGGTTGATCACTTCCAACGCGATGCCCTTGGGTGTCGGCAGTTTTCCAATGAGTTTAATTCTGTCCAAAATGTTATTTTGGGTTTGATTCGCTAGTGTCAAAATTCTTACCCTTATAAAGGTTTAGTGTTTAACCTACTCGAACTAATGATAGCGTACATAACTTATCGTTAAATTAAGAAAAAGTAATATATGTTTACAATGTTTAACCCAAACTATCTAAAACCGTTTTCATCTGCCCGAACACTTTCTTGAATTCGTCATAGGCACTGCGGTCTAGTTCATTGCGTTTGAGTGATGTTTCCAAAGTGACAACGATCTCTCTTAATCCCTTTGCCCCCAGATTACCCGCCGTGCCCTTCACCCGATGCAACAGGTTGGCGGCTTCTTTCAATCTGTTCTCTTTGAGGTGCGTTTCAAGGTCGGACTGAATCGAGTCCATCTCATCCCGAAATCCCAATAGCAGGTCCCTGACCAGTACTTCATCTCCGCCCACCATCTCCAGCAGATTGGTCAGATCAAATCCGGGTAGATTGGGTAGTCCGGTGTCTGCCGTTACGGGCTCTGGCTTTTCCGGCGTTGTCTTAGCTGTTTGGGTTGGCTTTGCTTGAGCCGATGGTGCGGGGTGAGCTGATGAATGATTTGGCGAGTTGTCCTTCTTGTCTATCCAGTGGCACAGCACACTGATGAGTTCCTCCGGGTTGATCGGCTTGGCCACGAAATCGTTCATGCCGCAGGCTTGGCACTTCTCGCGTTCTTCCTGGGTCACCCCGGCGGTCAAGGCAATGATCGGTAATTGCGCATATTGAGCTTGTCTGCGAATATGCTCCGTGGCTTCCACGCCGCCCATTTCCGGCATGTGGATGTCCATCAGGATCGCGTCATAGCTGTTTTGTTCAAGTTTGCTCAGGGTTTCTTTGCCATCGTTGGCAATGTCCAC
>CAIRAO010000117.1 GCA_903876625.1 uncultured Gallionellaceae bacterium
CGGCAACAAAGTTGCTTGTGTTCGATCTTCGCCTTGAATGAATCGTTTCATGTGCGCACTCTCACAATTACTCGATACTTCCAGTAACGTTTCACTTGGCGTTAAGTGTACAATTTATGCTACGTTTTTACACAGTCTGGGACGTCTTTAGACAATTAGATGGTGGGAGCAACTGGGATCGAACCAGTGACCTTTTCCTTGTCGAGGAAATATTCTACCGCTGAAATATGCTCCCAAAGCAGGCGCGCATTATAGGGATTTGCCTAGTTTGTAACAAGCCCCATCACACCTCAAAATTTATGCAGTTTAAATTAATAATGATCGTGAGCCATGTTTTCAAAGCGCGTGTATTCACCTCTGAATGTCATCGCGACCGAGCCGATCGGGCCATTTCGTTGCTTGCCGATAATGATCTCTGCTTTGCCTTTATCGGGCGAATCGGGGTTGTAAACCTCATCGCGATAAATAAATATAATCAAGTCGGCGTCTTGTTCGATCGCACCTGATTCGCGCAAATCCGACATGATCGGGCGTTTATTGGGGCGCTGTTCCAAGCTTCGATTTAACTGCGACAGCGCAATTACCGGCACATGCAATTCTTTCGCCAGCGCTTTCAGAGAACGTGAGATTTCAGAAATCTCGGTTGCACGATTTTCACCGCCTCCCCTGCCTGTCATGGGAGAAGACATAAGCTGCAGGTAATCGATCACGATCAAACCCAAGCCATCGTTTTGACGATGTAGGCGCCGCGCACGCGAACGTAACTCCAGCGAATTAAGCGCTGCAGTTTCATCTATGAAGATTGGTGCGTCATTCAAGCGCCCCAGGGCATGGGTCATGCGCGACCAGTCTTCATCTTCCAGTTTTCCGGTACGCAACGTGTGTTGGTTGAGTCTGCCTACCGAACCTATCATACGCATCGCCAATTGGGTACCGCCCATTTCCATACTGAAGATGGCAACAGGTTTGTTTGATTCCAGCGCCACGTTCTCGGCAATATTGATGGAGAAGGCCGTCTTGCCCATACTCGGACGCCCTGCCACGACAATAAGATCACCCGGTTGCAAACCCGATGTCATGCGATCCAGATCGGTAAATCCGGTCGCAAGGCCAGTGACGTCACTTGGATTATCGCGGCCATATAATGTTTCGATACGTTCGACGACTTGTGTCAGCAAGGGTGGAATGGCGACAAAACCTTGCTGCCCACGCTCACCCTGCTCGTTGATTTCAAGTACTCGACTTTCGGCTTCATCCAGCAATTGTCCCGCCGTACGCCCTCCGGGATTGTAGGCACTGGTGGCAATGTCACTACCGACTTCGACAAGTTTGCGCATGATCGAACGTTCGCGCACAATTTCAGCATAACGACGAATATTTGCAGCGGTGGGTACATTTGAAGCCAGCGACCCGAGATATGCCAAGCCCCCGGCCTTCTCCAGCTCTGCATTATTTTCCAGCGACTCTGCCACGGTGATGACATCAACAGGCTTTGCATGATCGGTTAAACGCGCGATGTGGCGATAGATCAAGCGGTGCTCGAGCCGATAGAAATCGTTCTCCGCGATCAAGTCAGCGATTTTGTCCCAGGCACTGGTGTCCAGCAAAATCCCACCCAGCACGGATTGCTCCGCTTCCACCGAATGTGGGGGTAACTTGATTGCATCAAGTTGCGGATCAATGACAGGAGCAGAAAAATTTTGCATGGTTTGTGAATTATTTCGGGAGGGAGATTTTACACCTAAAATTTTAATAAAATCCGCAAAACAAAAAGGGCTGTTTCCAGCCCTTTTTGTTCTTGTGATTCAAACCGTTAAATCTTATTCGCCCAACACAGATACCGTGATGTTTGCAACGACATCGGCATGCAGGGAAATGCTGATCGGATGATCGCCGATCTGCTTCAGATGCCCGCCTGGCAAACGCACTTGCGATTTTTCAATCTTGAAGCCTTGCGCTTCCAGCGCATCAGCAATATCAGCATTGGTAACAGAGCCGAACAATTTGCCGTCTACGCCAGCCTTTTGCACGATCTGCACTGTCAGGCCGCTCAACTTTTCGCCGCGTGCTTGCGCCTCAGTCAGCTTGATGTTTTCAGCTGCTTCCAGTTCAACACGCTTTGCTGCGAATTCAGCCACGTTGCTTTCTGTTGCACGCTTGGCCTTGCCTTGTGGAATCAGGAAATTACGCCCGAAGCCGTTTTTAACTTTAACCACATCGCCCAATTGGCCGAGGTTAACTACTTTTTCCATCAGAATTACTTGCATGGCGGCTCCTTAGTGCAAATCAGTGTAAGGTAACAACGCCAAGAAACGTGCGCGCTTTACCGCAACGCTCAATTGACGCTGATAACGGGATTTGGTACCGGTGATACGTGCTGGAATCAACTTGCCGTTTTCGGAAATAAATTCCTTGAGGATGTTGATGTCCTTGTAATCCACTTCAGCAATCTTCTCGGCAGTGAAGCGGCAGAATTTGCGACGCTTGAACAATTGACGTGAAGAGTTGTTGTTCTTCTTGTCATCTTTTTTCTTAAATACACGAGCCATGTTGTGCCCCTTATTTCAAATTAATGTTATCAATGTGTAGCACCAATTGCGCGATACGCAAACTGCGTTGAGCCAAGAATCCTTCCACTCGCACACTTTGCCCTGTTTTAAATTGGCTCACTTGCTGCGCCGCTTCACCCAAAGCCACCGCAGGAATATCGCACTGTACTTGCCGCGAAACACCTGCTTCTTGTTGCGTTGATACGTGGCGTATCTTTAAGTTGATTCGCGGAACGCCCGCCGGGGTGTAACGCAAATCGTCCAACTCATGCAATTCACCGTCGATAACACAACGGTTGCTACTCAACCCGATCAAATAGCTGCCGGTGCCAGCACGGCATCAACGCCATCGTTGCTAAACGAACGCGACTTCTCTTCTTTCATCATTGCGGAAGGCGCGATCACTGCGGCCTTCACTTTGATGATCAGATGGCGTAACACGGCATCGTTGAATTTGAATGCGTGTTCCAGTTCATCCAAAGTCTCCTGGTCGGCTTCAATATTCATCAGCACATAATGTGCCTTGTGGATCTTCTGGATAGGGTAAGCCATTTGACGGCGGCCCCAGTCTTCCAGACGGTGGATGTGACCATTCTTGCCGGTCACCAACGTGCGATAACGCTCAACCATCGCGGGCACTTGCTCGCTTTGATCGGGATGCACGATAAATACGATCTCGTAATGTCGCATTAAATCTCCTTGTGGTTAAAGCCCCCCGTTATGCGTAAACGGTGGAGCAAGGTTTTAGGGAGCGCGGATTATACTGGTATTCCTTGTCTAGTCAAGGGCGATGCGTGCTCTCAGCAGCCTTCAACTTGATGGAAAATGAGCTTAAGTCCTCTCTCCCTTGGGGGAGAGGACGATTAATCGTATCTTTGAATAAATTATCAACACGAATTGAGAAAGGCTTGGATTAGGGGGGATTGTTGTACGTAAACTAAAGATCAAATCCTCTCCCCCGCTTTGCCACCGTAAAGAGTACGCAGGCGTGTACCTCGCCACAACGCAGCGAGCCCTCCGCAGTCAAAGGGGGAAATATTACTCCATAGTTCAAAGCGGCCCAGCGGCCCAATGGAAAGGAAAATCTCGATTTGTTTCAAAATAAATCACGCATGCGATACCAAAGCTTGCCTGCGGCTTCGATAGGTGCAGCAAATAATTTCCCACCGGGAAATGGCGGATTGGCAAGCTTCATGAAGCGGTTCAAATGAGTGTCATCACCCAGCAGTGCTTCCGCCAGTACGCGTCCTGCCACACAAGTGGGCAGCACCCCATGACCTGAGAACCCTTGCGCCCATAACACATTTCCATGTCGTCCGAAATCGGGTGTGCGTCGCACAGTGCAATCGATCATTCCTCCCCAGCCAAATTCAATGCCTATTCCTTTTAGTTGCGGAAAAACGCGTTCCAGAGATGGACGCATGGCTTTCTGAATGTCGCGTGGCGTGCCGCCCAGATAAGTACAGCCGCCACCAAACAACAGGCGTCCGTCAGCCGACAAACGAAAATAATCGAGAATGAATTGATTATCGGTTACGCATACGCCAGAGGGTATCAACGACTGTGCTATTTCTTCCAATGGTTCAGTTGCCACCATGAAAGTGCCAACGGGAATAATTCGGCGACTCAGGTTTTTGTCTAGATCGCCAAGGTAAACATTGGCGGCCATCACCAGCGCATCCGCTGTTACTTTGCCTTTTCCGGTTTCTATCGTGACGCGATTCCCGTGTTGCTGATAGCGCAGCGCAGCGGATTGTTCATAAATCAAAACACCTGCTCGTTCAGCGGCCGCAGCCAAACCGAGCACGTATTTGAGCGGATGCAAATGCCCCGCTGTCGGATCATACAAACCAGCACAATAACGATCCGTACCTACCCAGTCAGGTAGTTCGTTTTTAGGAATAAAGCGTAGCGTTTCGTAGTTCCATTTTCCCGCAGCTTCTTGTTGCCATTCGCGCAAAATACTTTCTCTGCGCGGCAGAATGGATGTCCACAGATGGCCGTTGCGCCAATCACAATCAATGTTGTATTGAGCAATTCGTTGGCGAATTTCAGTTGCAGAATCTCGCATTAGATTCCAGATGTCGCGCGCACTCTCATAGCCAAGTTGGGCTTCAATTGGTGGCATATCGCACGAAAATCCGAGTATGGCTTGTCCTCCATTGCGACCGGACGCCCCCCAACCTACGCGTTCACTTTCAAGTATGACGACGTGTTTGCCTGCTTCAACCAGTCGCAAGGCAGTGTAGAGTCCCGTAAAACCGGCACCGACGATGCATACATCTGTCTTAACGGCGTCTGTAAGTTCGTGGCGCAATACCATGCGATCTGCCGCAGTAGCAGCATAATAGCTGGGCGGATAGTTATGATTTACTTCAAGAGATTCGCGGGGCATTTAGGAATTTTGATTTAAAGATTATCAATTAAACTGTTGTGCTGGCCCAATGTAGGGGGTGCCACCTCGTATTGAATTGGCGTTTGCGAAAAGTGAATGGGATTTGCCACCATCTTCACACTTCCTGCCGGATGAGGAATATCTACCAACATACCGCGCGCTGTTGCCTGAGGTTCGGCAAGCGCCTCGGCTACTGTATTGATTGGACCGCCGGGTATACCCAGTCTTTCCATTCCGTCAATCCAGAACCGTCGCGGATGAAGTTTTAGCACGGCCTTAATTTGCGGAATGAGAATCTCACGATTTACTACGCGGCCTTTGTTTGTGCGAAAGCGTTCATCCTGCGCCCATTCGGCGTGATTACACAGCTCTGCAAAGCGGGTAAATTGACTATCATTACCAACGGCTACAATCACGTGTCCATTCGCCGTTTCAAAAGCCTGATAGGGAACGATATTGGCATGCGCATTGCCATATCTTGGCGGCGGAACATTGCCCACCAGATAGTTTGAAGCGACATTCGCCAGCATCGCCAGTTGACAATCAAATAGAGCCAAATCGATATACTGGCCTACGCCGCTGCGATCGCGATGTGACAACGCGGCCAGAATCGCGATTGTGGCGTATAGGCCGGTGAACAAATCTGTAACAGCGACACCGACTTTGACCGGTTCGCCGGTCGGATCTCCAGTGATGGACATTAAGCCGCCCAAGCCCTGAATCATGAAATCGTAACCGGCTTGATCCGCACGTGGACCGTTCTGTCCAAAACCGGTTATCGAGCAATAGACCAGATCCGGTTTTATTTTGCTTAGTGAATCGTAATCTAGATTATATTTAGCCAAACCGCCCACTTTGAAATTTTCGACAACGACATCACAACTTTTCACCAATTCATGCAAAATCGCCTGCCCCTCAGGTGTGGCCATATCAACGCACACAGAGTGTTTGCCGCGATTGGTGCACAAATAATAAGCTGCTTCACGTGTGGGATTACCTGCGTTGTCTTTGAGGAACGGTGGACCCCAGCCGCGGGTGTCGTCACCTCCATCGGGTTTTTCAATCTTGATGACCTCGGCACCCATGTCGGCAAGTTGCTGAGTAGCCCAAGGGCCGGCTAGCACCCGGGATAGATCGAGTACTCGAAGATGTGAGAGGGCAGACATGGGGTTGCTTTTGTTCAGGCTGAAAACGCTTGAATTCCGGTTTGGGCGCGACCTAAAATTAACCCATGCACATCATGGGTGCCTTCGTAAGTATTCACGGCTTCCAAATTCATGACATGACGGATGACATGGAATTCGTCGCTGATACCATTACCACCATGCATATCACGGCTGACGCGTGCAATATCAAGCGCTTTGCCACAGTTATTACGTTTGATGAGGCTGATCATTTCAGGTGCGGCCCTACCTTCATCCATCAAACGCCCCACGCGTAAGGCGGCTTGCAAGCCGAGAGAAATTTCGGTTTGAAAATTGGCCAATTTTAATTGTACCAACTGGGTGGCGGCCAACGGACGTCCAAACTGATAGCGATCAAGCGTGTACTGGCGTGCGGCGTGCCAACAGAACTCTGCCGCGCCCAACACCCCCCAGGCAATACCGTATCGAGCCTTGTTCAGGCACCCAAAGGGTCCCTTAAGACCGCGTACTTCAGGGAAAGCATTTTCTTCCGGCACGAAAACGTCTTCCATCACAATTTCGCCGGTGATGGAGGCGCGCAAAGAAAATTTGCCTTCGATCTTGGGTGCAGAAATTCCTTTCATGTTTTTTTCCAGAATGAAGCCACGAATATCACCCTGATCATCTTTGGCCCACACCACAAATACGTCTGCAATCGGTGAATTGGTGATCCACATCTTGGCGCCAGAAAGGATGTAGCCGCCATCGGCCTTGCGTGCGCGGGTGATCATTGAGCCGGGATCCGATCCGTGATTCGGCTCTGTCAAACCGAAACAACCGACCAATTCGCCTGTCGCAAGTTTAGGTAAATATTTTTGTCGTTGTTCTTCAGTGCCATAAGTGTGAATCGGGTACATGACCAACGAACTTTGTACGCTCATTGCAGATCGATATCCTGAATCAACACGTTCTACTTCGCGCGCTACTAAACCATACGCTACATAATTTATACCAGCACAGCCATATCCATCGATAGTTGAACCAAGGAAACCCAATTCACCCATTTCACTCAAGATGTCGCGATCAAATTTTTCCTGGCGGTTCGCCATTAGGACACGGGGCAACAGTTTATCTTGGCAATAGCTGGTGGTTTGAGCGAATAAGACATAATCTTAAACTGTTCGATATAGTCAGGATTGAC
>CAIRAO010000118.1 GCA_903876625.1 uncultured Gallionellaceae bacterium
AGTTTGAAGGGATCAGTGACGCTTTGAGGGTTGGATCAATCGGTTCAGTTCCAATGATATAGGTTCCTACCGGCATGATTCTACGTGAAAGAGCAGGTGCCAATTTTGGCGCGACTTCGGGAAGATACACATTTCCAGCCAGCACAACGAAACGCGCCCTGACGCTGCCTTCATCGGTACGTAAAAGTGCAGGCTCACCCGAAACCATTGACCGAACCGGTGTATGTTCGCAAATACGCACACCGATACTCGCAGCACCGCGAGCCAAACCTAGTGTGTAGTTCAGCGGATGCAGATGACCAGAGTTGCGATCATGATAGCCGCTATGAAATCTTGGGCTTGCGATCCAGTTCTTCAATTCAATGGGTTCGATCCATTCAGTGTCAGCATCATAGTGGTAGCGTTTTGCCATATCTTCATACCACTCTTTGAGGTGGTTACCCTTGTTCTCACCAACAGCAACGCCCAGAAAACCATTGATCAAATCGCATTTAATATCAAAGCGCTTGATACGTTCACGAACCAAATCGAGTGCAGCAATGGTGACATCCCAGGCATCACGCGCTGCATCGTCGCCTAGCGTTTTTTCTATCACGGACTGATCGCAGGCAAATCCAGCTATCAACTGCCCGCCATTGCGGCCACTTGCTCCCCAGCCGACTGTCTCAGCCTCAAGCACCAAGACAGAATATCCGCGGTCAGCAAGCTCGATAGCTGCTGACAAACCTGCCAGACCTGCACCTACTACACACACATCAACTTCCACGTCTCCTTTCATTGGAGGGTAGATAGTTTGAGCGTTTGCAGTTGCCGAGTAATAAGAATTCTGGATAAGCCTTTGTTCACTTGCCAGCATAATTTTTCCTTTTAAGTTCTCGATACTGACGCGACTTCGACTTCAAAACGCCCACACACCCATGTCCAGATAAGCGTTGATGCAACATTGGTAGTTAATTCAGCCTGGGCGTAAAAATATATTGATTACTTGCTAACTAAATCAGGATATGTGTAGGATACTACCCCAGACAATGGCCCATTAACTAGAGCCACTTTACCTAAATTATTAGGGCCGCTTTGCATTTTCTAACAATTTGCATCAGACTGAGATTGACCATGCACTCAATACAATTGCACGAAAACATTTTTAGAGCAAAAGCCATAACGATGATTGAGTGTGAACGCGAATTATTTACTAAGTTGCACCCCATATCAATGCAATTGGGTAACAAATCCAAGGAACATTATCTGTATGGTGTACCGATGCATTGGATGAATGACTGGGGAACTCCTAGCCCATTATTTGTGCGTCAAGCCCACGGTGCTCAATTCATTTGTGCAGACAACCTGAGTTACGTTGATTTCTGCTTGGGTGATACCGGCTCAATGTTTGGGCATAGTCCCGAACCTGTTGCGCAAGCCATTGAACAGCAAGCTCGCCGGGGCTTTACTACTATGCTGCCTGATATGCTTGCTCCACAAGTTGGTGCAGCGTTAGCTGAGCAATTTGGCATGCCTTGCTGGCAACTCACCACTACTGCGACGGATGCGAATCGATTTGTACTGCGCTGGGCACGCGCCATAACTGGTCGAAAGAAACTGCTTGTTTTTGACGGTTGTTACCATGGCACAGTGGACGACACAATGGTGGATGTTGAAGACGATCAAACAGTAAGTCGAGCCAGTCTGCTTGGACAGACTTTTGATTTAGGCCAGTTCACAGTCGCAGTCGATTTCAATGATTTAGCAGCGGTGGAACGCGAGTTGTCCACTGGTGAATTTGCCTGCCTACTCACAGAACCAGCACTCACTAATTGTGGCATGGTGCCTGCGTTACCGGGATTTATTGCTGGACTAAGGGTATTAACTCAGCGATATGGAACCCTGCTTATATTGGATGAAACTCATACTATTTCCAGTGGGCGTGGAGGCTGGGCACGTAATCATGATATCAAGACGGATTTTATTGTAGTCGGTAAACCAATAGCTGGTGGATTGCCGGCAGCAGCTTATGGGTTTAGCAATGAAATTGCTGTAAAGATGCAATCAGCAAAAGATGAAGCACCAGCAGGGCATTCCGGAATTGGAACGACGCTATCTGGCAACATGATGACATTAGCGGCGATCAATGCAACTTTGACTCAAGTTGCAACGCTTGAAGCCTATTCTCATATGTTCAAATTAGCTGACACTTTGGAAAACGGTCTAAACGAAAAACTGCAACATTATTCATTACCTTGGTGCATCACTCGCCTCGGAGCAAGACTTGAACTTCAGTTTTGTAAGTCAGCGCCCTTAAATGCTAAAGAGGCTCGTGCATCTCAAGATGAAGAACTTGAACATGCGATTCACTTGTTTTTACTTAACCGAGGCGTGCTGCTAACGCCTTTTCACAATATGATGCTTGTGTGTCCTTCAACCAGCGAGGAAGACATTAGCCGGTTGCTAGAAGTATTCGGAGAATGTCTAAATAAATTGACTGGCTGAAAATTGTTCAGCTGGGTTGGCTCATCAAATGCATCCGTAACTTGTGAATAACCCGACCTTTGGTGATCAAGTAAATACTCAATATCATTGCTAACAAACCTACCTGCCAGATGAGTGCATCACTGGTTAAATTTTTCATTATTGTTCCCGCCAGTATAGGACCAAAGATAGAACTTGCAGTGTAGGCCATGGATACTTGTCTCATCTTAATGGACAAATCACCGTCTCCCGCACTGGTTGCCGAAATAATAGAAAGAGTCAAGTACGCTGTAATTGTGCCGCCAAGCGCAAAGATAGTGATTGAGAGACCAAGAAACCCAAGTGGTAGAGAAGCGATTGCTGAAAAAAACGCTGTACTAATGGCACACACCAATGTCGCAAATCTCAGCCCTCGATGATCTGCAAGCCAGCCCGTTAAATATTGCAGGAGTATTCCTCCTAACCCGAATAATGAGAGTAGTGTTGCCATTTCATTCGCGCTGAGATTTCTGCCTGCACCGAATATTGGGAAAAGTCCTGAAAACGAGGCTTCCGTTATGCCACCGATAACAGCAATGGCCACCCCCAAGGAAAGTACAGCATCATTTGAGGCGGTTTGAATAGGATCTGTGATCTCCAGTGATTCAGTCTTTGATGCAGGAACAAACTTTGCAAGCATAAGAGGAAGCAAGGCTAAACTGCAGAAGGTTATTCCCAGATATATAGGCGCTTTTCCAGAAATGCCTATCCAGGCCGTTAACATGGGAGCAACTATTGGTGCGATTCCCATGAGTGTTTCATGGAAACCAACTAGTCGGCCACGAGCGTTGCTTGGCAAGATTCGATATAGCCATGGCTCAAGTCCTATCCAGCGTAAACCCATGCCTAACCCGATTAGTAAACCAGATGATAACCACACTGGCCATGTGCTAACGAGTATGATTCCAAAACCAACGATCGTGATAATCAAGCCGATGGCAATAACAATTCGATGTCCGAATCTTAGGTTTAACTGAGGAGTAAAAGCTAAACCGATAAACATACCGAGCCATTCGGATGAAGCAAACACGCCCAATTGGGTTGCATTAAGCCCATGTTCCGCCAGCCACAATGGCAACACCACGATGCCAATGCCGAATTGACCCAGTTGTGACAAAGTTGATGTCACATTTAGAGCGACAATGGTGCGCCAGTCCGTCTGGTCGCTTGAGATATCTGGATTCAGTTTTTTGCCTGCCAAATGGTGTAGATTTTTTTTACAGGTTCAAGCGATTCCCATATCCCTTTAAAACCAGCAGGAATGACGAATGTGCTTCCTGGTCCAAATTCAATTGAAGAACCATCATCCGCAGTGAGTTTGACTTTGCCTTCTAAGATTACGCAGAGTTCTTCTTCGGTGTACGAAATTATCATCGCCCCTACATCGGAAGCCCAAATACCCGCAAAAAACTGTTTCGTAGGATCAGTGTAATGATTCCAGGTTGTTGTTTGGATCCGATTGGCTGACATCGTCCGGTCTTCAGCAACGACTGATTGCTCAGCAGGCGTAGTTTGAACTGAGAAATCTATGACGGCTGAAATCAAGTCAGGTTTTGTCATGCTAAAGTTCATCCAAGAGAGATGATTGCTTCAATTTCAACTAGCACGTCGCGAGGCAGTTTTGCCACTTGAACAGTTGACCTAGCTGGGCAATGACCCTCAAACGCAGCCGCATAAATATTATTCATTGCGACAAAATCCTGAAGATCTTTAAGAAATACAGTTGTTTTAACTACTTTCCCTAAAGTGGCTCCAGCCGCTTCTGCGACAGCACGTAAATTATCCAGAACTTGCTGCGTTTGCACTTCTATACCTCCTTCTACCAAGGTACCATCGCTGCGAAGTGGAATCTGACCGGAAGTGAACAATAGAGATCCCACAACTATGGCTTGAGAATAGGGGCCAATGGCTGCTGGTGCATTTTGTGTTTGAATGATTTTCATAGAGTTAAAAAGTATTAGTTGTGACATCACATATTATAGTGATAAAAATAGTGAAATAATTGGCTCTATTAAAATATTCAAAATGGCTCTTGTTTGATTGCCAACTTGAGTAGAAAATCGATGTAAGAAATTTAATACAAATTATTAATATTTCAATTCGACAAAACTTAAGGTCTAAGACTTCTGATTTATAATACTTTTTATGTTGCGGTTTTGTTGGGGTTGTGAAATTTAGTAATATTAGTAACTTTTGTTGACATGTTTTATTAAATGAATAAGTATTAATGCTAGTGCTGGGGGCTGGGGATTCATAAAGTGTTGTAGAAAACACATTTTTTGCTTCATTTGAAACAACAATGAAAGCAAAGCCTTCCTGTCACGTAACTTATCTGATGAACCCATTGCTTTTTGGCTGTAGGCATTATTAACCGATGTAACCTGAGGAGAAAATTATGTTCGGTAGTAACCTGAAAAATCGAGTGACGCTGCTGGGGTCTATATTGTCAGTCGCCTTATTGGCGCTTGGCATGACTGGGACATCCATGGCTGAGGAAGAAAAAATACTAAATATCTACAACTGGTCTGACTACATTGGAGACGATACAGTTAAGAATTTCGAGAAAGAGACTGGCATCAAGGTTCGTTACGACACCTTTGATAGCAACGAAACCCTTCACGCAAAATTGGTTGCCGGAAAAACAGGTTACGACATTGTAGTGCCTTCTTCGAATTGGGCAAAAATCCAGGCTGAAGGCGGTCTGTTGCTTAAGCTGGACAAAAGCAAGATTACAACATACGGCAATCTTGATCCGTTTGTGATGAAGAACCTGGCTTCTATGGATCCAGGTAACGACCATGTTGTGCCGTGGATGTGGGGCATCACTACGGTCGGTATCAACGTCGACAAACTCAAGGCAGCTCTTGGCGGTTTGCCTATGCCGGAAAATGCTTGGGACCTGCTTTTTAAACCCGAATATGTAAGCAAAGCCAAGTCCTGTGGCGTATCGATGCTTGACTCAGGAGATGAAATTTTCCCATCAGTGTTGCGTTATCTGGGCAAACCACCATACAGCCGTAACCCTGCAGATTACAAAGAAGCGGCCAAATTGCTAGATTCGATTCGTCCTTATATCACCTTGTTTTCTTCATCCGGCTACATCAACGACTTGGCCAGCGGTTCACTGTGCTTATCTCTCGGATGGAACGGAGACATGAGTATTTCGCAGGCTCGTGCAAAAGAGTCAAATAATGGCGTCAAAATTCAAGTTTTGTTGCCAAAAACTGGTGCCGTATTATTCTTTGACACGATGGCTATCCCAGCCGATGCGCAGCACGTGGAAAATGCCTATAAATGGATAAGCTACATCTACCGTCCAGAAGTCAACGCAGCAATGGTAAACAAGATTTTTTATTCAAACCCTGTACCTAGTTCTGCCAAGTTCATCCAACCCGATATACTTGCAAACAAAACGGTTTTCATGCAACCGGATGATTTGGCACGTATGGTTCCACCTGACATGGTACCAAGCGAAATTCGCCGCCTGCGTACTCGTCTCTATACGACATTTAAAACCGGTCTCTGATAATCGGGCAGAGGTAGAGAGTGGCTGCGGCCACTCCTGCATAACTAGTTAGGAAAAGGGGGCTGGGCATGGCTGACTCTGTTGAGACCGCTTCAGGTCGTGGAGAAGATTCACGATTTCTCAGCATCTATATGTTGAGCAAGCACTTCGATGAAGTGGCTGCAGTTGATGACGTTTCTCTGGATATTGAAAAAGGTGAGATATTCGCTCTTCTAGGATCTTCGGGGTGCGGAAAGTCGACACTGCTTCGTATGCTCGCAGGCTTTGAAAAGCCGACTATCGGAAATATATATTTGGATGGTGCCGATATTGCGAAAATGCCGCCATACGAAAGACCCATCAATATGATGTTCCAATCGTATGCGCTTTTTCCTCACCTCACCGTTTGGGAGAATGTCGCATTCGGTCTAAAGCGGGATGGAATGCCGAAAGACCAGATTGCCGATCGCGTTGATAAGATGCTGGGAATCGTCAAGCTCAAACCTTACTCCAAGCGCAAACCCCATCAATTATCCGGAGGTCAACAACAACGTGTCGCCTTGGCCAGGTGTTTGGCAAAAAGTCCGAAACTACTATTACTTGACGAACCTCTCGGCGCCTTGGACAAAAAACTGCGTGAAGAAACTCAGTTTGAGTTGGTCAATATCATCAAGAAAGTGGGCGTTACTTGTGTCATGGTTACGCATGACCAGGAAGAAGCCATGATCATGGCCGATAGAATTGCCGTCATGCAGGAGGGTAAATTCCTTCAAGTCGGACGTCCTACAGAAATTTACGAAACGCCCAGTTGTTTGTTTGTGGCCGGATTCATCGGTGATGTGAATCTGTTCAAGGGTACGCTTGATGTTGATCAACCTGACCACGTAGTCATCGGAAGTCCTGAGTGCAAACACTATGTCAGCCACGGCATCACGGGTACGTTGGGCATGGAAGTGAGCGTGGGCTTGCGTCCTGAGAAAATTTGTCTGCAGAAGCACGAACCAACGGATGATCAACGCGAATCTCCATCAGAGCATGGGTTTAATGTTGCTCATGGAACGATTGACGGCATCGCCTATTTCGGAAAATTCACTTTGTTCCACGTCAAATTAGATAGTGGTATGGTTATCAAGGCTTCTCGCGAGAATTCTGCCCGACATGAAGATAATCGGCTCGAACGCGGCGAAAAAGTGTTTGCGTGGTGGGACGGTAGCGATGTCGTCGTGCTGACCAATTAGACGTCTGGAGCCCAGTCGATGAACATTACAAAAAGCATCGGTACCAGAGCAAAAGGCATTGTTCGTTTTCTCAAGCATGACTGGGGAAAGCGCACCGTTATTGGAATCCCCTATCTATTTCTGATCCTTCTGTTTTCAGTTCCTTTTATTGTGGTATTGAAACTTAGCGTATCGGAAATAGATGGTATCCATTATCAAGACCTTACCAGCTACGCCGATGGCGTGGTTAACATCAAGATTAAACTTTCAAACTATATTTTTCTAAGTACCGATTCGCTTTACGTTCAAACGTACTGGTCTTCAATCAAATTTGCCGCGATCAATACCATCATCTGCCTGATCATCGGATACCCTTTCGCCTATTTTATGGCGAGATCACCAGCCACGATGCGTCCTGCTTTGTTGATGCTGGTATCTCTGCCATTCTGGACTTCATACTTATTGCGTGTCTATGCTTGGAAAGGCCTGCTGGACGATCATGGCGTATTCAATAACATATTAATGTGGGCTCATATTATCGACGAGCCGATCAAAATGATGCATACGGGGTTTTCGATGACGATCGGGATGGTATATACCTACCTACCCTTCATGATTCTTCCTCTGTATGCCAATCTGGTCAAAATGGACCTCAGACTGCTTGAGGCTGCCAAAGATTTAGGTGCCACCCCTTGGAAAGCCTTTTGGCTGATCACTGTGCCATTATCTAAAAATGGAATCGTCGCAGGTTCCATGTTGGTCTTCATCCCAAGCGTAGGCGAATACGTTATTCCGGAGTTGTTGGGCGGACCCAGCACACTAATGATCGGGCGGGTATTGTGGGATGAATTCTTTAGCAATAATGACTGGGCAATGGCTTCGTCTGTTGCAGTCACCATGGTCGGACTGATCTTGATTCCGTTAGTAATCTTCAATAAATACCAAGCCTCTTCAGGCGGGGTTCGAGGAGTATAGCCATGGATAGCAAATTCGGCAAATCATGGCTTTTAATGGGATATGCGTTTCTGTACATCCCTATCTTAACCCTCATCGTCTTCTCATTTAATGACTCAAAGATGGTTACCCTTTGGGGCGGATTTACCTTTAAATGGTATGGCGTCATTGCACATGACGAAGAAGTGGTGAATGGATTTATTTTGTCCATGAAGGTCGCGTTAATGACAGCTACCGCTTCGGTAGTACTGGGAATGCTCGCTGCCTTTGCGATGGTGCGCTATAAAACATTTTTCGGGCGAACCGCATTTGCTGCTCACATCAATGCGCCGCTGGTCGTACCAGAAGTAATCACCGGATTATCACTTTTACTCTTTTTCGTGATGTGCGAGCGTCTTTTCGGTATGCCCGAGCGTGGTATTTTTACAATATGGGCTGGTCATACGTCTGTCGGAATGGCTTATGCTGCAGTGGTGATTCAATCGAGGTTATTGGAAATGGATAAATCGCTAGAAGAAGCCGCGATGGATCTGGGCTGCAGACCTTTCCAGGTATTTTATCTGGTCACGTTTCCGATGATCATCCAATCAATCATGGCGGCATGGTTGCTCACTTTTACGATCTCGCTGGATGATGTGGTTTCTACTGCTTTTCTTTCCGGTCCCGGCTCAACCACATTGCCGATTGTAATTTTGTCCCGTGCGCGTTTGGGACTCAATCCTACAGTAAATGCGATTGCCACCATTACTGTGGCAGTGGTTGCGGTTGGCGTGTTAGCGACCAGTTTATGGCTTAGCAATCAGGAAAAGAAACGCGCAGCTGAGCAGGCAGCTGCGTATCGGGATAATAGTTAACAAGAATTGATAACAATAGAAATATATTAGAAAGGGAGAGTATATGCCAAACGATTTAAAGCCAAGTAGTAGTGTTATTTTCAAACCGTTAGATTTACAACTTTTTAAAGGAGTAGACATCTTGAAACTTAAGCAGATAGTAGTCGCCATGATGTTGGTTTTACCATTCGCCAGTGCCCAAAGTGCTGAAAATGTCGATCCGAATGATTTTAATGCGTTAGTCGTTAAGGTTGACGCGATGAGTGACAGCATGGAGGTTTCCGGGCTTAAAGGACTGCGCATCAGCGGTGGTATGGATCCGGTTTATATCTATAACAAAAATAAGGGTACCAACTCCTTCTCGTTCCTGAATAACTTTAGCAGTATCAATGGAAGCGGGGAATTCTATTCCTACGACAATGGGTATTTTGGCATTGCCTATCTGGACATACAAAAAGAAATGGATGATGGTTCAAAAATGCGTCTGACTTTGGCTCCAAGCAAGAGTGCTGGTGCGCAGTACAACTTTGGTAGTATCGTTCACGAAGCATCCGTATCTATTCCAATCGACGGCCCATCAACAAAGCTGATCGCTGGTCAGATGCCTGATGTGTCTGGTTATGAGCCATTCATTAATGGTTTTTCTGGAACCAATGCGATCACCAGCAATCAACTTTATCCTGGTTTTCCTGAATATTTTATCACCAAAAATATGCTGTTCGACTTTACCGCAGCGACCTTTTATACTGGGGTAGGGGTTGATTTGGTCAGAGGCCCATGGGAAGTCAAATTAATATTGGCAAACTTTAACTCTGCTCGAAATGATTGCCCGGTTACCCCCGTTGGCGCAGGCGCGGGAACATGTGCTGGTACTAATACGACACCTACATTTATCTATAACGCTACCTATGCTCAAGCAGAGTACTGGGGATATGAATTCACCGGTTATGAAGGCAGTGTCAGCAATTGGAATAAGGGTGGCGCAAGTCATCTCGATAATTTTGAGATTGATGCATGGTATACCAGAGGTGATTTCAATACGAATTTGCAATATACCATTGGTCGTCAGGCCAATGCAGCCAATAACCCAGATGGAAATGGTGATTTTCAGGATGCAGGCTGGTGGGGCATCTCCAGTTTGGTTTCTGAACGAGTCACTCCTAAACTGACACTGGCTGGACGTATTGATTACCTGAACAATCAACGAAATGGTGGCGGCACATTCAATGTATACAACAGCAATCCTTTCAATACGACGCTTGCCGCAACTGGCGTTGCTGGAGATGCGATAAACGGCTTTGGGGCAGGAGATCCCAATGCTTCTGGTTATGATGCTAACGTAGGAGCAAATCGCACTTCGTTTACTGTTGCTGCCACTTACCGCCTGACTCGATATGCCGCTTTGCGTGCCGAACTTCGTCATGATATGTCAACCACATATTCATTCTACAAATATTCGGACGGAAGTTTTACGAACTCAAACGACACAGCAGGATTGCAGACTATCGTCAATTTCTAAGAGTTTATGCTGATGTAAAGCGATCGGAATTTGAATATTCCGGTCGTTTTTTTATGAGGTCTATATAACAACCGAGTTAAGCCAAAGAACAAGATTATTGTGTGTGCTCAGAATCAGAATATTCAAAACGAGCGCGCTTAACGTTACACAGCAACTCGTAGGCTATTGTTCCAGCACTAGTCGCAACATCTCTGACCGCGACTTTATCACCCCATAATTCAACTCGACTCCCTATTGTTGCTTCCGGGATATCAGTCAAATCAACTGTCAGCATATCCATTGAAACACGTCCTATCAGGTGGGTAATCTTTCCTGCCACGCTAATAGGTGTACCCGTGGCTGCATGCCTTGGATATCCGTCTGCATAACCACAAGCAACCACACCAACATGTGTTGTACGTTCGGCGACGAAAGTGCAGCCATACCCAACCGGTTCGCCTTTGGAAAGTGTACGCACAGAAATGATTTTTGATTCAAATTGCATGACTGGTTGCAATTTATTTTTTGATGCATTAGCTGGATTATCAGTAGGATCTGAACCGTATAGCATGATGCCAGGCCTTGCCCACTGCGCGTAAGGTGCGGGCCAACTGAGTATTCCTGCTGAATTCAATAAACTGATCGGGGCATCAAGTCCTTCTGTGACCGAACGAAAGGTTTGAATTTGTTGTAACGGGTGAGCACTGTCAACTTCATCTGCGCAAGCAAAGTGACTCATCATAACGATTTGAGCTACATTCGGATGGTTATTCAGCTGATCATAAGTTGACCGATAGTCTTCGGGTGACAAACCTACCCGGTGCATTCCACTATCCATTTTTAACCATACTGTAAGCGGTCTGGAAAGTTTAGCCGACAACAAAGCCTGAACTTGCCATTCATGGTGGACGACTATCCACAAATCATTCTGTGCGATTACCGGCAGTTCCGAAGCTTCGAAACAACCTTCCAGGAGCAGAATCGGTTTGATGATATTTGCATCGCGCAACTGCAATGCTTCTTCAATCGAAGCCACGGCAAACCCGTCAGCGACTTTTTCAATGGCTCGAGCACATTTCACGGCACCATGCCCATAGGCGTTTGCTTTGATAACAGCAAGTGCTTGGTGACCATGTATTGATCTGGCCAGCAAATAATTGTGCCGAAATGAATCGAGGCGTATTTTGGCAACAGTCGGACGAGCCATTAAGCAATCCTGAAAATCATGCCATCTGGCTTTGATCTAGTCTAATTGGCTTACTTGTTGAGCTATTATTTTCATAACGACTCAGCGCCATATCATCCGACAAGATAGCCGGGCGCCGTTTAGCCATCAAATCTGCAATAACTTGGGCAGAGCCACAAGACATCGTCCACCCCAATGTGCCATGACCTGTGTTAAGCCACAAATTGTCATACTTTGTACCCCCTATGATTGGTGTGCCATCGGGTGTCATTGGGCGTAAACCTGTCCAGAAAGTCGCAGCGGGAATGTCGCCACCTGCAGGAAAGAGATCGCCCACGACCATTTCAAGCGTTTCGCGGCGGCGTGGGTTAAGTGACAAATCAAAGCCTGCCAATTCAGCCATTCCGCCCACTCTTATGCGATCATGAAATCGCGTAATAGCTACCTTATATGTTTCGTCCATGACGGTGGAAACAGGTGCCGCATCAGCATTGGTAATGGGAACTGTAAGCGAATATCCTTTCACTGGATAGAGCGGGATATTGAGCGATAATTCTTTCATCATTTGGCGAGAATAACTACCAAGTGCTACCAGATACTGATCAGCCTTAATCAGTTCATTTTCTGTCTCTACGCCTACAATCTGATTATTTGATCGTTTGAACCCTTTAACGGTTTGATCGAATTTGAAAACGACGCCCAGTTTCTTAGCCTCTTCCGTCAGCAAAGTGGTGAACAAATTACAATCACCTGTTTCGTCCCCCGGTAACCGCAATCCTCCCACCAGTTTGTCTTTTACCAGTCCCAGTGCAGGTTCTGCGCGAGCACATCCATCACGGTCAAGCAGCTCAAATTCCACACCGCATTCTCTAAGTACGACGATATCTTTTCCGGCACCCTCTAATTGCTTTTGCGTGCGGAATACTTGAAGTGTTCCTTGCGTGCGTTGTTCGTAGTTGATGTTGGTATCTGCTCGAAGTTGGCGTAAACAATCCCGACTATATTCAGCCAAACGCACCATGCGTGATTTGTTGATTGCGTAACGACTTTCAGTGCAATTGCGCAACATCATAGTTGCCCATTGCAACTGCCAGAGAGAACCATCGGGTCGAATCGAAAGAGGCGCGTGGCGTTGAAATAACCACTTAAATCCCTTAAGCGGAATGCCGGGAGCAGCCCAAGGTGCAGAATATCCGGGAGACACTTGCCCGGCATTTGCAAAACTGGTTTCCATACTAGCGCCTGGCTGACGATCTAACACGGTGACTTCAAATCCTGCGCGAGCAAGATAAAAAGCACTCGTCACACCAACCACACCGCTACCTAATACAACGACACGCATTTAACACCTCCACTACCTTAATCAGTCAGCAACTGAAACGACTCTTGATTATATTTTCTGCTTAGATTGGCTTTAATTCAAGAGCCATTTTGATAATAGTGACAGAGCCATTGTGGCATAAGTTGTATATCCACTATTGAAGACTAGAGGATTCCAGTTTGATAAATTCAATGATTTGTACTTCTACGCATCCATAAATTCACGTTGATCCCACTATGACAATACGGCGCATATAACGGGAAGCTACTCTGCATAGTAAGAAGCACTACAAGAAATAGAACTTGGCACAAAATCAGTGCCCAGATTTAACCAGAATTGGTGCGCCCGGCGGGATTCGAACCCACCACCCTTGGCTTCGGAAACCAATACTCTATCCAAATGAGCTACGGGCGCGAGAGCGCGAAGTATAACGGTTTTTCGTTTTATTCGCCTGTGCCGGCAACCCCGGCTTTGCCGATAAATGCTATCGTATACGCTATGACCCACGTTAATCCAGACACCAACAGTATCTGTCAGCTATTAAGTAAAATTCACACAATTGCAGTGGTCGGCCTGTCGCCCAATTCTTCTCGTCCTTCTTGCCGTGTGGCGCAGGTATTGCAACAGGCCGGCTATCACATTGTTCCGGTGCGCCCGCTGATTGATAATGTGTTAGGCGAACAAGCTTATCCCGATTTGCAAAGTATTCCATTTCCTATCGACCTTGTTGACGTTTTTCGCGCGCCTGAGCATGTGCCCGCTATTGTCGAAAGTTGCATCAATCTTGGCATCAACAATTTGTGGTTACAAGATGGCGTAATACACGACGAAGCCGCTTCTGTTGCCCGTCTGGCTGGGATCAACGTAGTGATGGATCGTTGCATGGCTCGCGATTATGTCCAGTTGTGTAAATCAGGGGAACATGCACGTATAATCGAGGCTCATCAGCCTAACGGTTAATAATTCATGCTCCTGAAATTTACCAAAATGCACGGTGCTGGCAACGACTTTGTCGTGCTGGATGGCGTGCACCAACAATTAAATCTGACACCAGAGCAACTGCGTTTTCTCGCAGACCGTCATTTTGGTGTTGGTTGTGACCAAATATTACTGGTTGAAAAATCGCAAAATCCGGCAGTGGATTTTCGTTATCGTATTTTCAATGCTGATGGTGGTGAGGTAGAACAGTGCGGCAATGGTGCACGTTGCTTCGTGCGTTTTGTACACGACCACAAACTGACATCCAAACGTGAAATCGTAGTCGAAACCAAAAGTGGGTTAATCTCCCTGAGATTAACCGATGACGGTCACGTAACTGTCAATATGGGAAAGCCAATTTTTGACCCCGCTCTCATTCCTTTCGAGAGTACTAGCAATGAAATTGTTCAAGCATTGCAGGTTGATTCATTGCTTGTTGAAATCAGTGCTGTTTCTATGGGTAATCCGCACGCGGTTCAGATAGTGAGCGATGTTGAAGCTGCACCAGTCAATACGCATGGGCCATTGATTGAGCACCACGTGCGCTTCCCCAAACGTGTAAATGCCGGCTTCATGCAAATTGTTGATCGCAGTCATATCAGGCTGCGCGTGTTTGAACGCGGAGCTGGCGAAACATTGTCTTGTGGTACCGGTGCTTGTGCTGCAGTCGTTATCGGTATTCGACGTGGTCTATTGGATGAGACAGTGCACGTTGTGACGCACGGCGGCAACCTTATCATCAATTGGTCTGGTGGCGATTCACCGGTTTTGATGACAGGCCCTGCGATCAGCGTTTTTGACGGTGAGATCATTTTATAAAAGGTAGCCATGAAAGCAGAAGACGTCGCAGAATATTTGCAAAACAACCCTGATTTTTTTGAATCCTACGCACTCATGCTGTCTGAAATAGTCATCCCACATCCTTATGGTGGGCGGACCGTTTCTTTAAGTGAGCGCCAAATGTTAACTTTGCGCGAACGTGTTAAAGAGCTGGAGAAAAAACTGCATGAATTGCTGGAGTTTGGCAAAGACAACGATGCGCTCCAAAATAAATTGCATTTGTTTACCGTGGCCTTGTTTAATGCTCATGCGTTGCTCAGTTTACAAAATACGACCGTAAACAATTTGCGTGACATCTTTGCCGTACCGCACGCCGCCATTCATCTATGGAAAGAGAATCCGCCTAGTGTAGAGGTGCTTGCATTTGCCGACCTGCATGCACAACCTGTTTGTCTCCATTTGGCTGTTTTTGACACGGCTAAATGGTTTGGCGAAGCGGGTAAACATCTGCGATCATTTGCCTACATGCCGCTTCGTGCACATAATCAATCCATTGGTATGCTGATCATCGCGAGTGAAGATGCCAAACGTTTTTACCCGGAAATGGGCACCGTATTTTTGCAGCGTATCGCAGAAATTGTGAGCGCGGCTTTAAGTCAACATATTTAAATGACAGACGTTGAAGCACAAGACCCGTTAACTCTTCAAGGTTATCTTGCCTACCTGAATAATGAGCGCAATTATTCTCCACTAACAACTGAAAATTATGCGCGCGATATTCGCCGTTTGTTCTCCCTTGCCGGAACTGCACCTCTACCTGAACTAAAAAGTCACCATATCCGTCGCTATATAGCTCAGCTGCATAGCAGTGGTTTGGGAGGTCGTTCGCTGGCACGTTTGCTCTCTGCATGGCGTGGATTTTACAGTTATCTCATGCGTGACCATCGCTGCCAAACCAATCCTTGTGTTGGATTGCGTGCACCAAAATCGCCCAAGTCGTTGCCACATGCGCTTTCTCCTGACGAAGCGGTAAAGCTAGTTGAAATGCAGATTGAGTCGCCTATCGATGCACGCGATAAGGCGATGTTTGAATTGCTGTACTCCTCTGGATTGCGTTTGGCGGAATTAGTCAGCCTCGATCCCAGCGACATGGATTTCGCCGATGCCACGGTTCGCGTTACTGGTAAAGGCTCCAAAACTCGCGTCGTGCCACTAGGCAGCCACGCTGTCGCCGCATTGAAATCCTGGCTGGAGGTGCGCGAACTGATTGCCAAACCGGGGGATGCAGCGTTGTTCGTGGGCAAAAATGGCGCGCGAATTTCACCCCGCACAGTACAATTACAGCTTCGCCAATGGGGTATCAAACAAGGCATTGCCAGCGGAGTACATCCTCATTTGCTGAGACATTCTTTTGCCACACACGTACTGCAATCTTCCGGAGACTTGCGGGCGGTTCAAGAAATGTTGGGACACGCCAGCATTTCTACCACGCAGATTTATACCCATCTTGATTTCCAGTACCTTGCCAAGATTTATGATAGTGCGCATCCGCGTGCCAAAAGAAAATCATGACCGGTTCAAAAACGAAATCGCCTTCGACTCCGCATCGACAATCTCAAGGAGGCAGGGATTTTCGCAATCGGGTAAAACGAAATTATCAGCAATCCGATACACTTGTCGAACATAGCGCACCGCGCATTGGTGATGTCTCCTCACCGCCCGCTCTCATTCTCAAAGCAGGTAGAGAGAAATCTTTGCAACGTCACCACCCGTGGATTTTTTCCGGCGCAATAGATCGAATTGATGGCGCTCCTGCCACTGGTGTGACTTTGCCAGTGCGAGATGCCGAGGGCAATTGTTTGGCTTGGGCTGCGTACAATGCCGATTCACAAATATCCGCACGGGTTTGGTCGTGGGATGAAAAAGAAATTGTTAATGCGGATTTTTTTCGCAAGCGAATTGCTAATGCGCTTGCAATGCGCTCAGCATTCCTGCTCCCTCTGGGAGAGGTAAAAACGGATAATGGAATTCGCCTGATCCATGCTGAATCTGACGGACTCCCCGGACTCATCGTCGACAAATACAACGATGTGCTGGTGATGCAACTAGGCAGTGCTGGACCGGAACATTGGCGCGATACCTTGGCTGACATTCTGCAGGAATTGTGTGCGCCTGTTTGTATTTTTGAACGTTCCGATTCCGACGGACGCGAACTTGAAGGCTTGTTTCCGCGTAGCGGTATATTGCGTGGCATGCTTCCAAAGCAAGTTGAGGTCAACGAAAATGGCCTGCGTTTTTCAGTTGATGTGGCCACCGGGCAAAAGACGGGGTTTTATCTTGACCAGCGCGATAACCGCGCCTTAATCGGCACACTTGCGCTGGGTAAAGATGTACTGAACTGTTTTTGCTATACCGGCGGCTTTTCGCTCAACGCGCTGCGCGGTGGAGCAAAATCTATACTTTCCATTGATTCCTCGCAAGAAGCACTGCAACTCGCGCAGCGCAATTTGCAATTAAACGGGCTGGACAGTACTCGCGCCGAGTGGCTATGTGCAGATGTGTTTGAAGCTTTACGCAAACTACGTGACCAGAACCGAAAATTTGATCTTATCGTGCTCGATCCTCCCAAGTTCGCTCCAACTGCTGCCTTTGCTGAAAAAGCTGCGCGCGCTTACAAAGACATTAATTTACTTGGTTTCAAATTATTGAGGCCGGGAGGGTTGTTGTTTACTTATTCCTGTTCAGGCGGGATCAGCGACGATTTGTTTCAAAAGATCATCGCTGGCGCTGCTTTGGATGCTGGCGTGAGCGCCCAAATAATAAAAAAGTTGCACGCAGCGTCAGATCATCCTGTGTTGCTGAGTTTCCCTGAGGGAGCGTATTTGAAAGGATTGGTATTGCGGATTTCCGAAATGTAAGCAATGTCGGTCTAAACCAGAACGACCAATAAAAATGCCAGCAATGCCGGCATTGTTTGTACCCAAAGAATCTTCTTGTTTGCCGTGATCGCACCATACACGCCGGCTATCATTACGCAAACGAGAAAAAATATCTGAATTCGAATATCGCCGATAATCAATCCCCACAATAGTCCTGCAGCTAAAAAACCATTATATAACCCCTGATTCGCCGCAAGCACTTTGCTCGCAGCGGCAAATTCCTTGCTTAGTCCAAAAGCTTTCAACCCCAAGGGTTTATCCCAAAAAAACATTTCCAGGACGAGAATATAAATATGAATAAGACTGACG
>CAIRAO010000119.1 GCA_903876625.1 uncultured Gallionellaceae bacterium
ATTACATGAAGGCAATTGAAACCGCCCATGATGGTTATTGGATCTTCGATTCAAAAGGAGTGATACTTGAAGTTAATCAGGCCTATGCTGACATTAGTGGCTTCACTGTTGATGAATTGCGAGGGATGCGCATTTGTCAAATTGATCTGAATGATTGTTCCGAAGAACTTGTTAAAGCTCGCCTCGATCATATTATCAAACAAGGAAATGCTTTATTCGAGACAGTCCACCGTCACAAGGATGGACATGCAATTGATATTGAAGTTTCCATTTCGTACGTAACTGAGACAGAACAATACGTGGCATTCAAACGCGACATTACTGCGCGAAAAGCTGCGGAAAAAAGGATTGAACACCTTGCATTTTATGACCCGTTGACACACCTTCCTAACCGCAGGTTATTAATGGATCGGCTCCAACAAACATTATCCTCAAATGTACGCACCGGAAAATTAGGAGCGCTGATTTTTATCGACCTGGATAATTTCAAAACGCTTAATGACACACTTGGGCACGATGTTGGTGATTTACTACTCCAGAAAGTGGCTGAACGACTGACGACTTGCGTACGAGAAGGCGACACTGTGTCACGTTTGGGTGGAGACGAGTTCATCGTCATGCTCGATGATTTGAGTGAAATCGAACTTGAGGCGGCAACGCAAACTGAGACAGTTGCACAGAAAATAATATATACCCTTAACCACCCATATCAACTCGATTCACGTTCATACGTCAGTACACCCAGCATTGGTGCCACTTTATTCGGTAAGAAAAAGCAGGGAATAGAGGACATATTGAAGCAAGCAGATATTGCCATGTACCAAGCTAAAAATGCCGGACGCAACACGATTAGATTCTTTGACCCGGGAATGCAGGTGGCACTCCAAATTCGAGTTGAATTAGAGGACGCGCTACGACAGGCTATTGAGCTCAAACAATTCAAACTATATTATCAAATTCAAGTTGACCAACTTTGCAACCCAATTGGCGCAGAAGTACTGATACGCTGGAAGCACCCTGAGGATGGTCTTATTTCGCCATTTAAATTTATCCCGCTTGCAGAAGAGACGGGGCTAATTTTACCGATTGGACAGTGGGTATTGGAAACAGCCTGTGCCCAGCTTAAGGCTTGGCAGAGAAATGAAATAACTCGGCATCTGACTCTGTCGGTTAATGTAAGTGCAAAGCAATTTCACGAACCAACATTCGTGGCACAAGTAAAAGGAATTGTGCAGAGATATGACATCGACCCTAATCTTCTTAAACTTGAACCAACTGAAAGTATTTTGATTCAGGATATAAGCAGTATCGTTGCTACGATGAATGCTCTTAAAGAAATCGGTGTCCACTTCTCTTTAGATGACTTTGGTACAGGCTTTTCTTCTCTGCAATATCTAAAAAAACTTCCCTTGGATCAACTCAAGATCGATCAATCTTTTGTAAGGGACTTAGAAAATGATTTTAACGATCAAGTGATTGTGAGAACCATCATCTCTATGGCACTGAGCCTAAAATTGGATGTCATAGCTGAAGGCGTTGAGACGGAAGAACAAAAATTTATTCTTCAACTCAATGGCTGTAATCACTTTCAAGGGTATCTGTTTGGCAGACCAGTGCCAATTGAGGAGTTTGAGGATTCACTAGGGGAAATAATGAATCAGAAACTTCCGCTTTCAGGCACCGAATTCTCAAAGAGCAAAGTCATGTAAGGGTTTTAAACGGAATTACGCCTCACCAAACGCATCGACATAAAGCGGTCCTTACCTTATCACCCTTCCGCAGTGAACTTTTCTACCACCTCAGCTTAACCCGGATTTTCCATTAGGCCGAAAATCCGTCATGCCGGCGAAGGCCGGTATCCAGATGATTAATAATTTCCCACGCAAGTGGGGCAAAGCCATTGCTTTGTCCGCTTTGCGGAAAGTTTTATTACTGGATTCCGGCCTTCGCCGG
>CAIRAO010000120.1 GCA_903876625.1 uncultured Gallionellaceae bacterium
GCCATGAGTCTTCATTTCAAATGCATCCAACAAAAACTTTCATCTGTGACGTAGAAGAGTCGAATTTTGACAACTTGGTAATCGAGCAATCTCATGAGATTCCGATTTTGCTCGATATTGGTGCCGAATGGTGTGCTCCGTGCAAAATTCTAACTCCTATGTTAGAACAACTCGCTTTGGAGTATGAAGGAAAATTTTTATTGGCTAAAGTTGATGCAGACGAAAATATGCGTATCGCCGGGCGTCACAAAGTAAGAGGATTCCCGACAGTTATCGCATTTAGTCGCGGACAGGAAACAGACCGATTCCATAGTTCACATCCGGATAGCTATTTGCGCAACTTTATCAAAAAATTAATTGAACATCATCAAGCCGTTTAAATAGGTGTGCGCTGTTCAGGTTTGAGATGGGGTGCCAAAATAGTTTCAGCTATGTCTGTATCTACCAAATTTCCATTGCCGTCTATCAATGGCTGTTCGTAATCATTCCAGCCCTTAACGCCAGTTTTTAGAGAGACCACGTTGGAAAACCCCATACGCATCATCATATCTGCAGCCAGCACCGAACGGTTACCAGACCTGCAAATTACTACTATCTCTTGTTCTCTAGATTTAGCGAGCTCTGGTATAGTCTCTTCATAATCCCACTCACAAGACTGCTCAAGTACTCCTCTCGGAACGTTGATAGAGCCAAGTATGCACAACATTGCAAATTCATTAGGTTCGCGGACATCAATCAATATTGGTTTTTTGCCGGTAACCAGTGAGCGACTTAAGTCCCATGGCATTATTTCTCTCACTCTCTTACGAGCTTCGGCAACCAAATCAACGTAGCGTCTCATTTTAATATTTCCACTCAGGTTGGAATCTTTAACGACCAGACAATGTTCTTCTTCAGTTTATACATTGAGGATCGTCAATGTCTATTGCCCAATTGGGAGCGCAATATAATCCAAATGGGGGCAACATTATTTTCGCATTGCTTTTTCGGCAGGAGTCATTGACTCTAAATATGCTGGACGAGAAAAAATTCGTTCTGCATATTTTATCAGTGGGTCAGTCTCCTTGTTCAATTTGATGCAATAGTGATCAAGTCGCCATAGTAAGGGAGCAATGGCTACATCCAGCATGGAAAATTCGTTGCTTAGAATGTATTTTTGCTTTGCAAGCAAATTTGAAATTTGTGTCAGATAATCGCTTATGGTTTGATGCGCCGTATTTGCTGCCTTTTGCTGACCATGTTCGACAATATTTATCTGACTGAATAGCTCATTCTCGAAACGATGTAAAAACAGTCTGGTGCGGGCACGAATAGCGGGATCTGTAGGCATCAATTGTGGGTGGGGGAAACGTTCGTCAATATACTCATTGATAATATTGGCCTCGTACAAAACGAGTTCTCGGTCGACTAGGACAGGAACTCTTTTATAAGGATTGATAGCCACATTATTTTCAGGCGCAATAAACATATCTACATCAATAATCTGAAAATCAATTCCTTTTTCAAATAAAACAAAACGGCACCGCTGGCTAAACGGGTCAGTTGTTCCGGAATAAAGTGTCATCATTGGATCGCTCTCGTTTTTTTAGTTCATTACTAATCAGTGAAAAAATAACCAAATTGCAGCATTTTACAAACTTTCATGGGAACGTCTTGTTTTGAATTCACTAAATGGAATTAATAAATAGAAACAAGTTTTCATTTATAAAAAAAACTTGCCTGAGGGAAAAGCATACCAAAAATATGTAAAATTAATAATACACAATATTATTATACTAATTAATAATACAC
>CAIRAO010000121.1 GCA_903876625.1 uncultured Gallionellaceae bacterium
GCTCAAGCAACCTACCCGCAAGCGACGCGAGCAACGTCATAGCCTGCTTATTTGGTCTTGCTCCGAATGGAGTTTACCGTGCCGTCCGTGTTACCACGTCCGCGGTGGGCTCTTACCCCGCCGTTTCACCCTCACCGTTTCTCGAAAGAACTTAGGCAGTTTATTTTCTGTGGCACTGTTCATCACCTCACGGTGTCCGGCCATTAACCGGCATTCTGCTCTGTGGAGCCCGGACTTTCCTCCCCGCCCTTGCGGACGCGGCGACTGTCTAGCCAGCTTCGGCGTGGAGTTTAACCCAGATTGAGAAATTAAATGGAACCTTAAGCGTTGCCCTTAGCCATCAACCACCTGCAAACTCACACCCCATTCCCGCCATTGTTTAGCTTCTTCTTGCAAGACCACATTGGTCAGCGGATTCTGCTCCCGCCACCCTGCTTCAAGTACAAGGTGGAATTTAGTAATACTGAAACGACCCTGCATTTCTGGCAATTTTACAGCGCTTCGATTTCGGTAGAAAATCGTAGCCAGACGCAATGCCATCACCATCGAAACATCTTCAGCCGTAAAAGTAGTAAATAACTGGCCTCTCAATTTATCCAGATTACCTCGTTGCGCAAGAGTCAGCAGGCTCAGTCGGTCTTGTTCTTTTTTTGAAAAACCGGGCATATCGGCATTTTTCAAAATATAGGCTGTATGTTTGTGAAATCCGCTGTGCGCGACACTAATTCCAATTTCATGTAACTTGGCAGCCCATTCCAGCAGTCTTAATGCCACCTCATTGTTCGGCTGTCCTTCAAAAAACTGTTGCGCCAACACTCCGGACAAGCGTGCCACTCTTTCAGCATGATTTGCATCAACATGGTAGCGACGCATAAATTGTTGTACCGTGACTTCCCGCATATCGCGATTATGAAATCGCCCGAACAAGTCATACAACACGCCTTCACGCAATGCACCAAGCGCCGGCAGCATCTTCTCAATGCCCAACTCCGTGAGAGCCGCATACAAAATAACGAAACCTCCTAGCAGCACAGGGATACGGTCTAGCTTCAATCCAGGCAAATCAAGTTTTCGAATATCCCCAATTCTGAGTAATTCGGCACGTAATCGTTCAAGTCCTTCACGGGTAATATCACCTGCGCTATATCCTTTTTGCTCCAGAATATCGCATAGCACACGAGCACTGCCAGACGACCCAAAGGCAACGTTCCAGCCAGTATTTCGATAATCGACCGAGATTGTTTGCACCTCATTGCGCGCAGCCAACTCCGCTTCCTTAAGGGCATTTTTGGTAATTTTCCCATCCGGAAAGTAACGCAAGCTGTAACTTACACAGCCCATATATAAACTCTCCAATCTAATCGGCTCAAGCCCATTGCCGATTATAAATTCCGTAGACCCTCCGCCAATATCCATCACCAAGCGTTGCCCGCTTGACTGCGGCAAACCGTGAGCCACGCCAAGATAAATTAGTCTCGCCTCCTCACGTCCCGCAATAACCTCGATGGGAAACCCCAGCGCAGCCTCCGCCTTGGGTAGAAATTCTGGAGCATTTTTGGCTACCCGCAATGAATTAGTGCCGACTGCACGCACCGCTTCACGCGGCAAGTCACGTAATCGTTCGCCAAAACGCTGCAGGCACGCGAGCGCCCGCTGTTGCGAATCTTTATCCAGGAGTTTATTTTCAGTCAGACCCGCAGCGAGGCGCACCGGCTCGCGCAGGCCGTCGAGGAAATATATTTGATCGTTTTCTACGCGAGCGACTTGTACTCGAAAGCTATTTGAACCGAGGTCTACTGCTGCCAGTATGGGTTGCTGCGACACAAAAACCTTTTACTCGCGAACTTCGCGCTCAAGTTCTTCCACCGTCACATGACGTACATCGCGACCCTTGACCATGTAAACAACGTATTCAGACATGTTTTTTGCGTGGTCGCCAATACGCTCAATCGCCTTGGCCACAAATAAAATTTCCAGCGAAGTCGAAATTGTGCGCGGATCTTCCATCATGAATGTGATGAGGTAACGCATGATGGAACGAAACTCTTCATCCACTTGCTCATCCTGTCGAACCACTTGCGCAGCCAAGGTTAAGTCGAGGCGGGCAAAGGCATCCAACGATTTGCGCAGCATGTCCAGCGCGATATCTGAAGCCTGTTTGATTTGATTGTAACGGGGATGGCGCAAGTGCTCTTTTTGCGACAACAGCTTTGCCATACGTGCAATCTTCTCTGCTTCGTCACCAATCCTCTCAAGATCGGTGATGGTTTTGATGACCGTGGTAATCATGCGCAAATCGCCTGCCGCAGGTTGACGACGCACGAGTATGTGATTGCAACTTTCGTCGATTTCAACTTCCAGCGCATTGACGCGATGATCATCCTCGATTACGCGATTCATCAGTTCCACATCACCGGAAATGAGTGACTCAATTGCCAAACGAATCTGATTCTCGACCATTCCACCCATTTGCAACACACGCGCTCTAACCGCCTCGAGCTCGGCATCAAACTGTTTGGAAGTGTGCTCACTATTTACCATGCTATTCCTCACTGGACTATTGACCATCGAGCAATATTACCGGAAGCCCATGAAATATTTATTACAATATTATCGTTTGTACACCTTCAGGCTTACCCAACAACAACACGTCCGCTCCTCGACGTGCAAATAAACCGTTCGTGACAACTCCCGGAAGCTCATTAAGAATTGATTCCAACTCAAC
>CAIRAO010000122.1 GCA_903876625.1 uncultured Gallionellaceae bacterium
AATAGTGGAATTGATCGATTCCTTAAACTACCCAGTCCCCGATAAATTGGAATTGCCAAAGAAACTGTTGCGGAGCCTAACAAAAAGTGAATGAATTGAGCTCCTTTAAAATAAGTGTCATAGGGCATATCAATGAACTTAATAAATGAGGCAACCAATATGACCGCAATGGCCACCGGATTAGCCATGGGACTTTGATTACTCCTTTGATATACAAACAGTCCTATTTGATAGGCAGCAAGCGTAATAAACAAAGCAAGTAACGGGCTACCGGAAAGATAGACCCAGATTTCTATGATCGAATTCTTTTCATTCATGCGAATCCCCATTTTTACTAACCAGCTTCAAAACGAGACCGCTGCAGGCAATGGTTAAAATAACGCTGCCAACTAAAGCGCCAATAATTGGCAGCGCGTTTGCTTTTAATTGCGGGAGAAATAAAACGACACCGACCGCCGCGGGAACAAACAGTATGCCAAAATACTTACTGAACCCATCTGATACAAGTGCCAAGGATTGATTAATTTCTTTCTTAATGATTAGCCAAAAAAGAAGAAGTACCAAGCCAATCACGGGACCGGGTAGAAACGACAGCCATAATTTGGAAATTAGCTCTCCCAGGCATTGGAAGAAAAGGATTTGAACAAGACCTGAAATCATTGTCGATATTCCTGATGTTGGACGAGCTTTTAGTTTAATGCATTTAGTTTGGTAAAGTTAGCTGTTAGTTCAGCAAGAGTCTTCGATTTGCCAAATCCAGAACCAACTCTGTCGGACATGAACCTTCGCTCATGCGTGATTGGACTAGAGCAGTCAGTTTACACTTGTCGGACAAGTTCGTTCCAAAACGACATGTCACTTTTCGCAACTTAAGAATGTATCAATCGTGTGAGAATCACGAGTGGATTACAGACATTTTTGTTAGAATGCGCACCTTCCGGAGAGGTGGCAGAGTGGTTGATTGTACTTGACTCGAAATCAAGCGTGCCGCAAGGCATCGGGGGTTCGAATCCCCCCCTCTCCGCCAAAATTCGTTAGTTATCCCATCCCTCCAAAGTAGAAGTCAGCTACATTCGACCACTCTGCAACCGCTCCGAAGCTCTAATAGTGATAAAGCGGCTCGTAATTTACCAGCAAGATGTAAAAATCGGGCAGAATGTTTCCATGCGCAAAATATTTTCACTGAAAATAGTCGCTTTATTCATCATAGGGGCATACCTATGCACGATTTATTTAGTGAACTTTCCTGCCCCAGACTGGCATAAGGGAGAATTGTATGTGGCGCTTCCGCCTTCCGATTTGGATGTCGATACCGAATTTGAGCAAGAACTCGCAAGCTTGTTTGCGCAACGTTTGCAGTTGAAAGTTAAACTTGTGACGATGGAGTATGACCAAGTCGCACAAGCGCTCATGTCGCATAAAGTTCACATGGCCGCAGCAGGAATGAGAGAGATTGCGCCTGCGAGTCTTCGGTTTAGTACGTCTTATCAGACCTTGAGTGAATTGGTAGTCTGCAAAGATAATCCGCCAAAAAATATCAATGATTTAAACAAGCGTTCAATTGCGGTTATGGCCGAATCGGCACAAGATTATGCTCTGCGTGCAATAGCCGAACAGCAGGCCGACTTGCATTGGGAATCGAGACATCATCAATCAGCCACTGCTTTGTTGCAAGAGGTGGATGAGGGTACGCTTGATTGTACAGTTGCAAATGAAGAGCAAATTGCCACCGCGCGCAACTTCTATCCTAAGTTAGGCGAAGGGTTCGACTTGAATACCCAATCTCATCTTGCATGGGCTTTTGCCAAAGATGTCGATTCGTCGCTTTTGAATGCAGCCAATGATTTTTTCGCAACCATAAAAAAAGATGGCAACCTGAACCTGATAATTGATCGCTATTATGGCCATAATGAGCGGCTGGAATCGGTGGATGCGGTCGCCTTCGTCAGCAAGTCGCGCACTGTACTGCCTCACTATAAGCGCTGGTTCGAAGAGGCTGCAGCATTGACTGGCATAGAATGGCAATTGCTTGCCGCTTTGGCCTATCAGGAATCTCACTGGGATCCGCACGCCACTTCTTACACGCATGTGCGCGGCATGATGATGTTAACCGATGATACAGCTGATCGCATGAACCTCGATGATCGTCTGGATGCCCGTAATAGCATCATCGCGGGCGCCAAATATCTTCAACTCCTCAAAGAAGATCTACCTCGGCATATCGATGATAAGGAACGTATCTGGATGGCACTTGCAGCCTACAATCAGGGCATGGGCCATTTAGAGGATGCGCGCATTCTGGCTGCTAAATCCAATCTGAATCCGGATATTTGGTCTGACGTCAGAAAAGTTATGCCCTTGCTTTCTCGACCGGCTTATTTTGAACAAGTAAAACATGGGCACGCACGCGGTGGCGAAGCAGTGGTTCTAGTCGAGACTGTGCGCCTCTACTACGATATGCTTAATCGCCTGGAATCTGAAAACTTGCTGAGTTTACCTGCTTCGCCTTATCTGGGCCTGCAGCCCCTGGCTCCCCAAAGTTTTAACTCGCCCTGATTGCAGTCAGCCCGCCCATGTAGGGGCGCAGCACATCAGGCACGAGCACGCTGCCATCTGCTTGCTGATAATTTTCCAATACCGCGACCAATGTGCGGCCAACGGCCAAGCCTGAACCATTTAGGGTGTGCAATAACTCCGGCTTGCCTTGTGCGTTGCGGAAGCGGGCCCGCATTCGACGTGATTGGAACGCTTCGAAGTTGGAGCACGAAGAAATTTCACGGTAGGTGTTTTGTGCAGGCAACCACACTTCGATGTCGTAAGTAGTCGCGGAAGAAAAACCCATGTCACCGGTACACAATTTCACCACCCGGTAAGGCAAGCCGAGTTTTTTCAAGATAGTTTCAGCGTGTCCTAGTAACTCTTCCAACATCTCATAGGATTTCTCGGGATGCACCATTTGCACCAATTCGACTTTATCGAATTGATGCTGGCGAATCATACCGCGCGTGTCGCGTCCGTAAGAACCTGCCTCGCTGCGAAAGCAGGGTGTGTGCGCCACAAATTTCAGCGGCAGTTTTTCCAGAGGGACAATTTCGTCTCGCACCATATTGGTGACAGGCACTTCGGCAGTCGGAATCAGATAAAAATTCTTTTCACCTTCATCGCCCATAACTCGTGGCACACGGAATAAATCATCTTCAAATTTAGGTAGCTGTCCAGTGCCTCGCATCGATTCCGCGTTCACCATATAGGGTACATAGGTCTCGGTGTAACCATGTTTTTCTGTATGCGTATCTAACATGAATTGCGCAAGTGCCCTATGAAGTTTTGCCATCTGGCCTTTCAGCAAAGAAAAACGCGCACCGGCAATTTTCGTTGCAGTCTCAAAATCCAACCCGCCCAGCCCTTCGCCAATACTGACGTGATCTTTGACATCAAAAGCAAACTTCGTTGGCTCTCCGATTTTGCGAACTTCAAGATTATCAGCTTCCGACTTGCCGACTGGTACGCTCACATGTGGCGTGTTAGGAATGATGGATAGAAACGCATCCATATCTTGCAGCACTTGCGGCAATTTAGCTTCAAGTTGTTTAAGTTCTTCTCCCAAGGCGCCCACTTCGGCCATGATCGACATTACATCTTCGCCTTTGGCCTTCGCTTGTCCGATCAATTTTGACGATGCATTGCGCCTGGCTTGCAATTCCTGAGTACGAGTCTGGATGGTCTTGCGTTCCGCCTCCAGTTGCTCGAATTTGGCTGTATCAAGCACATAACCACGAGTCGCCAAACGTGCCGCAACCGCAGCAATGTCATTACGTAATGTCTGTATGTCTAACATACTGCTTATCCTTTTTTATTTTTTGCCGCCATATCTAATTCTCGTAAATGCGCGAGCTTCTCTGTAATCTTTGCTTCCAGCCCTCTATCCGTCGGCTCATAAAAACTCACTTCCGGCATCCCCTCAGGGAAGTAATTCTCGCCCGCCGCATAAGCCCCCTCTTCATGGTGAGCGTACCGGTAGTCCTTGCCATAGTCCAACTTTTTCATCAGTTTTGTTGGCGCATTACGCAAGTGCAAAGGCACTTCGCGTGAACCGTCCTGACTGACGAAAGCGCGGGCCGCATTATACGCGACGTAACCCGCATTCGACTTGGCTGCAACAGCTAAATATATTACTGCTTGTGCCAATGCCAGTTCACCTTCCGGTGAGCCAAGTCGTTCGTAAGTTTCTGCGGCATCATTGGTTAATTGAATGGCGCGCGGATCGGCAAGGCCAATATCTTCCCAGGCCATGCGCACGATACGACGAGCCAGATAGCGCGGATCAGCACCACCGTCGAGCATGCGCACAAACCAATACAAAGCCGCATCCGGATTTGAGCCTCGCACCGATTTATGCAGAGCCGAGATTTGATCATAGAATGCCTCTCCGCCTTTGTCGAAGCGGCGTAATTTTTGCGCCAGAGTGTTATCAAGAAATTCGACATTGATACGATCCACACCTGCGGCTTGCGCGGCAGTCTGTAATTGCTCCAACACATTCAGCAAACGTCGTGCATCGCCATCGGCGTAACCAATAACTCGCTCCTGTGCCGCAGCATCAAATGTTATTCCTGGCAGCGCAGATACCTGCGCACGCTCCAACAACTGCTCCATTTCTGTTTCAGAGAGTGATTGCAGCACATAGACCTGTGCCCGTGAAAGCAAAGCGTTGTTTAACTCGAACGATGGGTTTTCCGTTGTCGCGCCAATAAAAGTAACCAAACCCTGTTCGACGAAGGGCAAAAAAGCATCTTGTTGCGATTTATTGAAACGATGAACTTCGTCTACGAACAGAATAGTGTGCCGACCGTTTTGCTGCAATGTTCTTTCAGCTTGCGCTATCGCTTCCCGGATATCTTTTACACCCGACAGTACAGCAGATAGCGGCACAAAATCAGCATCGAACGCGGATGCCATCAACCTTGCGAGGGTGGTCTTGCCAACACCCGGCGGCCCCCAAAGTATCATCGAATGCAGCTTGCCTGACTGAAAAGCAAGCCGCAGAGGCTTGCCTTCACCCAGAAGATGTGACTGGCCGATGACCTCGTCTATATTTTTAGGGCGCAGACGTTCAGCCAGCGGCGCAGCCGGTTGGATTGGAGAAAATAGATCGGCTGTGCTCATCTAACTTTATTCGCCAAGCACATCTGCTCCTCTGGGAGGAACAAATTTAAAAACTTGAGACGATAATGACGGATTATTTTTTAATTCCGAAAACCGCAATATGGTGCGATGACCAAATGTGTCGTGCATTTCCATGATTACCAGCTCCGACTTGGCATTAAAGGCCATGAGGATTTTTGTGAATGAGGTGTCGGCTGTTATTGGCAAGGCTTGCAGCCAGTCAAGATCATCTTTCATTCCTATGTCAGAAAGATTGAAGCCGCGCTCGATATCATTACTACCGGAAAGTAATGCCGCAGGGCTGCTCCCCAGCGCCGTATCCAATTTTTTTACTGTTACCTGATTTAAATCGGCATCATACAGCCAGAATTTATTGCCATCACCGACGATAATTTGCTCATAGGGCTTCTGGTATTCCCAGCGAAATTTTCCGGGACGCTCAAACTGCATCTTCCCCGAAGCAAATTGAATTCGCTTTCCATTTTTGTCCAGCAATTCCTGGGTGAAATTGGCTTGTGCAGAATGCGTAGCTGTGGCGAATAATTTTAGTTTGTCGCTGGCTGCCGCGTGAACGGCAAACGGCAGAATAAAAAAAACAAATGAAACAAACCTCAACACTCTGAATCTGAAATCTGACATTTCCGATCTCCGTCGTCAATCTTACAAACCAGCTTAACACCTTATCAACTATTTGCGCATCCAGTTGAACCTTTATCCTTGCAGCATTTCCAGCATTTTAATGAAGTTGCGCTTCGCCTTATATTTGGCCCGCAACCTCGCGATGTACTGAATGAAACTCAGCGGGCAATCCAAGCGCGTCACAAGCGGCTTGAGTTTTTTCATTAGCTTAATTGCTTCTTCGTAGGCCGAATTGTTGGTTTGTTCGACTGCAACCTCGATGCTGCGATTAGATTACCAGAACAATTTTCAGCATCCGTATTCGATTCATTCTGTACTTGATTCATTCCACACTCAGCATCATTTTAACCCACGTTCAGCATTACTTTCAGTGCGGTTGCGATTTGTTCCAGCGGTAGTATGTACTTCACTGCATCCAGTTCCACCGCCTGCTTTGGCATACCATACACCACGCTGCTGGCCTCGTCCTGAGCGATGGTAATGCCGCCTGCTGCGGCAATGCTCGCCATGCCCTTGGCACCGTCACAACCCATCCCCGTCAAGAGCACGCCCATCGCGCTATTGCCGTAACAACGTGCCGCCGCGCACATGGTGATAGTCACCGAAGGTCGGTTTCCGTCGACGGGTGCGGCTAGGGAAAGTGTGAAGCGTCCGTCGTCGTCGAATTCCAGATGAGCCTCCTCGGGTGCGAAATAAACTGTGCCCGCTTGCGGTGTTTCGCCTTGTACTGCCTTGCGCACTGGCAACGGACTGACCTCGGCCAGCCAGGTTACCATCTCAGATAAAAAATTACTGCCGATGTGCTGAACGCACACTATTGGCACAGGAAAAGAGGCCGACAAGTGTGCCAGGATTTCGTGCAGTGCTTGCGGGCCTCCTGTTGAAGCCCCAATCACAACTATGCGCACTGGGACTTGCGGTCGAGGCATCACGACGGGCTCTGGAGCAAGCTTAGTTACAGGCGCTTCGTTCTCATTATTTTTTCGCCGAAATACATGCACCCCGGCCAGAATGCGTATTTTGCTGGCAAGTTCATAAGACAGTTTGTCCATGTCAACATTAAGGATGTTGCGCGGCTTTAAGTAAACATCTATCGCTCCCGCTTGAAGAAGCCGGAAAATATTGGGCGAACCCGGTTCCACCGCGCCACTCACCACTAGAATCGGGCGCGGATAATGAGCCAGAACCTCGCGGGTGAATTCCAGTCCGTCCATCACCGGCATATATAGGTCGGTACAGATCACATCGGGGTTTAGGGACGGTATCAGTTCGAGCGCCTTCCTGCCATCGGCGGCAGTGCCCACTACCTTAATTTCGGGTGAGCGGGACAGCAGGCGTTGCAGGATACTCAGCACAATGGGGGAATCATCTACCAGCAGTACGCGAATCATATTAACCTTTTTAAAATTTCCAACAGTGCGCGATGATTGAATGAAGGATTGGAGTTATAGGCATTCCCACCATTCAATTTACCGGACAGCAAATATTCGGAGAGGCGTGCAGCATGAGCTGGCTTACTCGACGGCCTCAAGGATTTCTGCGCCTGCTGCGCACAGGGCTGGGAGTTCATCCTCACTGAGACCCAGAATTCTCAGGCAAGCAGGACCAATTTTTTGCCATTCGCTTGTGTTACTAAGTCCAGTGATGCAATGCAGGATG
>CAIRAO010000123.1 GCA_903876625.1 uncultured Gallionellaceae bacterium
AGATCCGCCTGCACATCATCGGGATGAGTGATTTGCATCCAATCAATATTCAACATTTCCTGCATAGGCCTGCGTGCAATATTGGCGAATAGTTGATTGACCTCGTAGATATGCCCGCTGAACGAATCGATCACGGCAATGCCAAATGGAGCCTGCATAAATATTGTTTTAAAGCGCTCTTCGCTTTTACGAATCACCTCTTCAGCCTGGTGACGATCAGTGATGTCCTGTACTATCCCAGTGATACGCAATACCCCTCCTACACTATTGCGCTGTGGCTCGCCGGCAGCCATAATCCAGCGCAATTCACCATCCTCCCGACGTATACGACATTGAAAACTCCAAGCCTCCTGCGTCGCAATGGCTGCATTGAATTGCCGGTCCACTTCGGCACGGTCCTCGGGAAGAACATGCTCAAGGAATATTTCATATGACCAAGGTAAATTAGAGCCATACCCGAAAATATGGTCATGCTCCTGCGTACGAAGCATAGTGTGATTTGCCAGAGTGATATCCCACGCACCTGTATGAGTCATCTGCAGAGCGAAGTGAGCACGGCTCTCACTATCGCGTAACGCCTGCTGCGCAGCATACTCATCGCTAACATCGCGGAATACCAGAACGGCACCAATCACTTTGCCGTCACTGCCGCGTATCGGCGCACAACTGTCGGCGATTGGATATTCGCTCCCATCGCGAGAAATCAGCAGAGTATGGTTAGCTAAGCCCAGTATCGCCCCGCATGCCAGAGTTTCCATTACCGGAATCGTGGCCATTTGACGCGTATTTTGGTTGATTATGTTAAATACTTCGTCTATCTCGCGGCCCATGGATTGAGCGGTAGTCCAGCCCGTGAGTTTTGCAGCAATAGGATTCATTATTGTCACGCGCGTCATCGTATCAGTAGCGATGACGGCATCGCCAATTGAATTTAGCGTTACCGAAAAGTTTTCTTCACTGGCCTTTAAAGCGATTGTTTGCTCCCGCGCAATAGCCATCAACCAGATCAACAGCGCCATAAAAATACTTGCCGCGATGCCTGATAAACGTATTACCCCAACGAGTTTATCATTATAGGCTGTCTCAAAAGAGGAGGCAGTACTTAGCGTGATTGTCCACGGATGGCTGATTACTTCAACGAGCTTTGTAGTGCTAAATAATGCGGTTTTAGCTTGCAACTCTTGCGGCATTAAATCGGTACCGTACATGAGCTTGTCTATCGAAATGGTTTCACCATCAAAAATATGAATATCAATATTGTCGAATTTTTCACCAAGAACATCGACCATCAGCTTGTTCATGTAAAAAGGTGCAGATACCCAGCCAACGATATTTTGTCTCCGCTGGTCTAGGGTTTTCAGAGTAGCCGCATTCCGATAGATTGGAAGATAAACAATAAAGCCCGACTTCACTACCTGCTCTGCTCCCTGCTTCAGCACTATAGCGCTTGTCATAACAGGATGATCCGAGTCACACGCCTGTTGCATAGCTAAGCGACGTGTGGTCTCTGAATACACATCGAAACCAATTGCACGTCGGTTTAACGCATCCACCGGTTCCAATAATTCCACAGGCGCGTAGAGATCTCGCTCCCCAATGGGCCAAATTGTGTAGCCGGGAAATCCGTGTTGTTGAATATCTAAAACGTACTTTGCTTTCTGATGCGGCAAAATGATCGGTGAGAATCCGATGCCTTGAATAGTCGGATAATTGCTTTCCAGTTGCAGATTGGCAACATATCGGTGAAATGTATTTCGACTCACCTTTTCCGATACAATGAACAGACTACTGACACCTCGAAGAATTTGTTCGTGTGTTGCCAGGCGCTGCTTGATACGCATAGTGATATCACGAACCTGAGCATCAAATATAGCTTGATGATCGCGGCGCTCATCGTTAAGTACGAGTTGTTGCACAAAAAAAGTTGACACAAGTCCCGTTATTAATACTACAAGAGGCGTTAACTTGCGCATTTGTTGCCACTTGAATAGCATGGGAGTTTTCATTATTGTCTGCGTGGTAATGACTAAAATTCCTCGTTTATTCGACGGCCTCAAGGATTTCTGCGCCTGCTGCGCACAGGGCTGGGAGTTCATCCTCACTGAGACCCAGAATTCTCAGGCAAGCAGGACCAATTTTTTGCCATTCGCTTGTGTTACTAAGTCCAGTGATGCAATGCAGGATG
>CAIRAO010000124.1 GCA_903876625.1 uncultured Gallionellaceae bacterium
CCTATATATAACCAAAAACCATAACTAGCAAAACCAGCACGCGGGCCTTCTTGCAGGCCGACAATATTGCAGTAAAAATCTTTCAACACATGCATCACATCACGCGGAGCACGTAGGTTGTAATGGTTAATTTCGGTGACTGGCATAATTTTATTACAACCTTAAGTAAAGTGTATGTTAGTAGCGCCGATTAAATTAATCGTGCGCTTAATTTAGCCACAATCAGAAAAATATTATTCACCGTCAAACTCACATAAACTGAAAGTTTTCAGTCCAATATCAGCTAACCGCTTTGAACCACCCAAATCTGGCAAATCAATCACAAAAGCACAACCCATTACTAGGCCACCTAGCTTTTGAATCAGCATTGCTGCGGCTTCTGCCGTACCTCCAGTCGCAAGCAAATCGTCTACGAGCAATATCTGTTCACCTGAGCTAATCGCATCGACATGAATTTCCACGCGATCCGCCCCATACTCTAACAAATAATCATAGCCTATGGTTTCGGCAGGCAATTTCCCGGATTTCCGAATAGGCACAAAACCGATACCCAGCTTGTATGCCAATGCCGCCCCTATGATAAAACCGCGCGCCTCGATACCCGCAATTTTATCTACTTTTTGATTAGCGTAATGATGTGCGAGCGCATCAATCACCATATGAAAGCCGGCCGGGTCTTTTAGTAAAGTGGTAATGTCGCGAAACTGAATGCCGTGCTTGGGGTAATGCGGAATAGTGCGGATTAGGGATTTTATAGGCATAACTGAAGATGTAAAAATTAAACCTTTATTCCATGCAGAAAAATAAAATCACGCTACACTAACCTAGCCCGCCCTCACAGACCTTACGTTCAGATCAGCAAGAGGGCGCAACAAAGTTAGCGCAAGCGAGTTATGTTATGCAGCTGGATTCTGCGAGCGAACGCGAATATGCAACTCACGCAATTGTTTTTCATCCACTTCATTCGGTGCATTCGTCAATAAACACTGGGCACGCTGCGTTTTAGGGAAGGCAATTACGTCACGAAGAGATTCCGCACCTGCCATCAAGGTTACTAAACGATCTAAACCGAATGCCAGGCCGCCGTGTGGAGGTGCGCCGTATTGCAAAGCATCTAGCAAGAAGCCGAATTTCTCTTGGGCTTCTTCTTTGCTAATTTTAAGCGCATCAAACACTTTTGATTGAACGTCTTGTTTGTGGATACGCACAGAACCGCCGCCCACTTCCCAACCATTCAATACCATATCGTAGGCTTTTGAAAGCGCAGCACCTGGATTAGTCACCAATAAGTCTTCATGACCGTCTTTTGGAGCCGTGAATGGGTGATGCAAAGCGGCCCATCTATCATTTTCTTCATCGTGCTCAAACATTGGGAAATCCACTACCTACTCTAGGAATAATTTTACTTTTACCAATTATATTTTTAATTAAATTATTACCCGCAGCTCCAAGATTATTCGCTAAAACTTTTGCTCTACTCGAAGCAGCTCCTACTGTCCATAACAAAGCAAAATTTTCACTTGGATATTGTAAATTCAAATCCATATGCCAACTATTATAACTTAACTTGATATTTTGCGAAGTACCATTGGGAGCTACTCTATTCCACATAAATGTTCCAGAAATATTGCTGTTTTTGCTTAACTTACCAGATTGGGTATAACCAAATTCGCCTGATAATAAATCGTGAAATTTTACTCCAGCAAATAATGAGGCATGTTGATAAGTTTTATTGGTTGGTAATATTTTTTTCCAATAATCTAAACCTTGCGTATAGCTAATTTTATAATCTATACCTATATATGGAAATATCTCTGTTCGCCAAGAATATTTATGACAACTAGCATTCACTGTACTTAAGATCCCGCATGCCCCACATATACTATTAATAA
>CAIRAO010000125.1 GCA_903876625.1 uncultured Gallionellaceae bacterium
CTGTATATTACCGGATGCCCGCTTATATTTTTATTATTCAAATCTTCTTCAAGATTCTGTACAGAAGAATCCAATAAATGTATAGCGTGATAGTCCACAGATTTATCAATAGTAAGCGGTTCTGTTGGGGCTATTCAATGGAGGTGCCTTCTTCACCAGTATTAATGGCACGGCTATTGTTTCTTTACCGCGCTCGGCAAATCGCGTGGGCGTTAATTACATGTTCAGAGATCATATAGCTGCCGCACTTCTTGAAGGAAAAACCACTGTTAGCCAAGTGGTGACAGGCAAGATGTTGAGAGTGCCCGTTTTCTCCATGGCGACACCCGTTCGCGACAACCAGGGCAAGGTGATAGGTGCTTTGGTGGGAGTGATCGATTTGTCACAGCCCAGTTTTCTGAACAAGGCGACAGACATTGGCTACGGCAAGTCAGGCGGATATTTGCTCGTGGCAAAAAAACAGCGACTGATCGTTCAAGCGACCGACAAGAGTCGCACGATGGAAATACTTCCGGCCCTCGGCATCAACCCGGGCATAGACAAATTTGTTCAAGGCTTCGAAGGTAGCCAGGTTCTTAAGAATGCGCATGGGGTAGAGGTGCTTGCCTCTGCCAGAGGTATTCCTGCGGCGGGTTGGTACCTGGTGACGGTACTCCCGACAGCCGAAGCCTTTACTTCTATTCACAGCATGCAAAAGCGCATGCTTTTGGCCACGATCTTTCTTACCCTGCTTTCGAGCATGCTGAGTTTGCTGATGCTGAGGCGTCAGTTGGCTCCGATGCTTGATACAGTAAAACTTCTCACTGAATTATCAGGATCAAATGATATTCCTTCGCGCTTACCCATCGTTCATCAGGACGAAATTGGAAGTCTGATCGGTGCATTTAATAAGTTACTTGAAAAACTTGGACTCAGAGAAAACGCATTGAAACATACACAGAGTTTGCTGATGGAGTCGCAAGTTATTGCAGGTTTGGGCAGCTATGTGCTGCACATTTCAACCGGACGCTGGGACAGTTCAAAGGTGCTTGATGAATTGTTCGGGATAGACGAATCATACGAGCATACTTTGAAAAGCTGGGAAGCTCTAATTCACCCTGATGACTGTTCGATGATGGACGAGTATTTGATGAACGAAGTTGTAGGGCAGGGTAAATCCTTCAACAAGGAATATCGCATCATCCGGCACAATGACCATGAGGTGCGTTGGATGCATGGCATTGGCAATCTAAAATTTGATGCACAAGGCAGACCCTTTGAAATGAGCGGCACGATCCAGGATTGCACCGGGCGCAAATTGTCTGAACTCAAAATATTGAGACTATCACATCTTTACAATGCACTTAGCCAGTGCAATCAGGCAATCGTGCACAGCAGATCAGAGGCTGAGTTGTTTTCACAAATTTGCCGTGATGTGGTGAACTTTGGTGCCATGAAAATGGCGTGGATCGGACTTGTAGACGAGGTAAATCAGCATGTCAGCACGGTTGCCTCTTATGGAGATGAGAGCAATTATTTGGCGGATATTGCGATATCAATCGATGCTGACAATCCTTTGAGTCACGGACCCACTGCGAGTGCAATTCTCGACAATCAACCCGTCTGGTGTCAGGATTTTCTCAATGATCCGCGAACTCTGCCGTGGCACGAGCGTGGTGAGCGAGCCGGTTGGCGGGCATCTGCTGCGCTACCGTTACTTCGCAACGGGGTTGTCGTGGGTGCTTTTACTTTGTACGCCTCGGAAGTCAATTCTTTTGACGACGATGTCCGCAGCCTGCTGGTTGAAATGGCAGAAGATATCAGTTTTGCACTGGCAGGATTTGATCGTGAAAATGCGCGTAAACAAGTTGAGCAGAATTTGCTTGTAAGCGAAAACAAATACAAGCGCTTGGTTGAGAATTCACCGGATATAGTCTATACATTCTCTTTGAAGCGAGGTGGCTTATTCTACTCTTCCCAAATTTTGCGGCTCCTTGGATATTCTCCGGAACATCTCTATATCAATCCTTTTCTGTGGGCTGAATCGATTCATCACGAAGATCGCGAAGCAGTAATCAAAGCAGTCGATAAATTAAAGCAAGGCACTCCATTTCAGATTGAATATCGTATAAAAGATGCCATGGGTGAATGGCACTGGTTTAATGATCGCTCTATCGGTTTCAGAGAAGAGAATGGTGAAGAAATTATCGAAGGCATCGCAACGGATATCACTGAGAACAAGGTTACTGAAGACCAGTTACGCAAGCTTTCGCAAGCGGTTGAACAAAGTCCTGAAAGTATCGTCATTACCGACATTGGTGCGCATATTGTGTATGTGAATCAATCATTCCTTCAAGCGACAGGCTATAGTCGTGAGGAAGTCATCGGTCAAAATCCGCGCATTCTCCATTCCGGAAAGACGTCACCCGAAACCTACGTATCAATGTGGGAAACGCTGAGTCAAGGCTTGCCGTGGAAGGGTGAGTTTTACAATCGCAGAAAGGATGGCAGCGAATATATCGAGTTTGCCTTCATTACACCGCTGCGTCAGCCCGATGGCTCGATCAGTAATTATGTAGCCGTAAAAGAAGACATCACAGAAAAAAAACGACTTGCGGATGAACTGGATTTACACAGGCATCATTTGGAAGATCAAGTGGTGTTGCGCACAACACAACTTATTGCCGCAAGGCATCAAGCCGACGCATCCAATCAGGCCAAGAGTGTCTTTTTGGCCAACATGAGTCACGAGATACGTACGCCGATGAACGCCATCATTGGCCTGAACCATTTATTGAGGCGATCCGGCGCAACGCGGGAGCAACTGGAAAAGCTCGACAAGATCGACAGTGCCAGCCGTCACTTGCTGGGCATTATCAACGACATTCTCGATATGTCAAAAATTGAGTCGGGGCGACTGGAACTTGAAAATAGGGACTTCAGCTTATCTGGCGTTCTTGAAAATGTAAGATCAATTATCAGCGATACAGCGCTTGCTAAAGGTTTGACTGTCGTGATTGACAATGACTCCGTTCCCTTATGGCTGCGCGGTGATCAGATGCGACTGCGTCAGTCGCTGCTTAACTATGCGGGAAATGCAATCAAATTCACCGAGAAAGGGAAAATTGCCTTGCGTGCCAAGCTGCTGGAAGATCGCGGAAAAGATTTGTTGATTCGTTTTGAAGTCGAGGACACCGGCATTGGCATTGCTCCCGATAAAATAGCGCGACTCTTCAATGCGTTCGAGCAAGCAGACACTTCCACCACGCGCATGTTTGGTGGTACCGGTTTGGGGCTGGTGATTACCCGGCGACTGGCACAATTGATGGGTGGTGAAGCTGGGGTTGACAGCATACCCGGGAAAGGTAGTATTTTCTGGTTCACCGCACTTTTGCAACGCGGTCTCGCCAACATGCCAGAACAAACTTCTTTGATTGAAGTGGATGCAGAAACTCAATTGCGCTCACGACATGGCGGCGCGAGAATTTTGCTGGCAGAAGACAGCGCGATCAATCGAGAAGTTGCGGTGGAATTGATTTACGGGGTTGGATTGTCAGTTGACATGGTTGGGGATGGTCTTGAAGCAATGCAGAAGGTACGCACAAATACCTATGACTTGATCCTGATGGACATGCAGATGCCTAATTTGGATGGGTTAGCTGCCACACGTGCTATTCGCAAGTTGCCTGAATGGGTAAAAAACCCATCATTGCGCTCACGGCTAACGCCTTTGACGAGGATAGACGTGCGTGCCAGGAAGCCGGCATGAATGATTTTGTTGCCAAGCCTGTGGAACCCAAAATGCTGTATGCAGCGCTATTGAAATGGCTCCCGGCGCGTGTATCGAAAAATATGACAGAGGTGAAACCGGGTAACGTTATTGCGGCCGCAATGGATAGTTCAATGTTGGGCGAACAAAAAATGTCTGCTTCGACAGACCTTTCACACTTGACTAATATGCCGGGTATGAATGTGGAGAGAGGTTTGGCAGCCTTGCGTGGTAATTCCGAAAAATATCTGAACCTGTTTATTCGCTTTGTTGAAACTAATATAGACGCGATGAAAAAATTAAATTCGACTCTGAACAGTGGAGATCAAGATGGTGCCAGACGTTTGGCGCACACCGTTAGAGGAACATCAGCCACTTTGGGGGCAGATCGGCTGGCTGCATTGGCAAGTGATCTGGAAAGGCTGCTGCGAGAAAGTCCTAAAGGGTCGATTCGAGCCGAGGACATTCGTATCAAGACAGATGCCGTCAACCAGGAATTTATAACCCTGGCCGCAGCGTTACCCATTCCGCCAAAAAATTCCGAGGATTGACGACGATTGCTCCAACTCAGATATCATTGAAGTGTTGTCTGAAATGATTTGGCAAAATTATAAAAATAACATCATGAAAAACAAACCGAAAATTTTACTTGTCGATGATGATGAAATCCTCGCCATTGTGACAACCGAAGCACTTTCTCCAGAATTTGAGGTGAACCACGTTGATAACGGTCAAGCTGCCTTGGCTAGTTTGTCTCAGGAGACTCCGGATCTGGTGCTGCTTGATGTCGATATGCCAGGAATGACGGGCTACGAAGTCTGCAGGAAATTGCGTCAAAATCCTGAATTCGCAAATCTGCCGGTCATTTTTCTTTCTGGCATGGTCAGTGAAGAAGATCTTCAGGCTGGTTATGAAGCCGGAGGAAAAGATTACCTGACTAAACCAGTCGCGGCGGATGAACTCTGTACCAGAATAAAGTTGCTACTGGAGAATTAATCCGGTCGAGTAATGCCAAAGGTTTTGTCTGTAAATCGTAGAGATCATTTTTCAAAACAATTAAGATTTCAAACACTAAACCCCCTCCCCAACCCTGATGAACTAACTAGCCATTCGACTAAGGCTGGCAAAAGCGCCAGCCAAGTCGTTGGTTATCCCCCGAAGGGAGAGGGAGCTCATTCAACACCACGAAACAGGGATAGTATTTCAACTCCCTCTCCCACCGGGGGTTGGGGAGGGGGAGAAGTTGATCGTTGTGTCCAAGTCCAGATAGATGACCTTTTTATAAGCCATTAGCTAAACGGCTAATAGCTATCTGGCTAATTGTTCGTGACCTCAAATAACATTACGCTTCACACCAATGAGCAAGCGTGTGGCAATAAATTCTTGAACTCGGCGCGGCAATGGAAATCAATTGGAGAAATCATGAAACGACCAACTTGGACAATCAACTGGGTAGATGAAATGAGTGTTGGGATCCCTGAAATTGACAACGATCACAAGCACTTTGTTTTTCTGATTCACGAATTAAATCGGTCGATTACCGAACTTAGAGAGCCGTCTGAAATCAAGCTAAGACTGCAAGTTATCGTTAATGACGCTGTAAGACATTTCAGTGTAGAAGAAAGGCTTTTCAAGGAATGGAAGTACCCGAACACAGAGGCTCACGAAAATATTCATACGCTGGTTTTGGGTTCGCTCAATTCAATGATGAATGACTTCGTCCCTTATGGCCACGATTCATCATGGATTGATATCGGATTAAGGATAAAAACAATATTAATGCATCACATTATGGTCGACGATATGGTTTACGCAGAGTTTTATCGCAATTCACTTAAAACCAAACCAGTCTCGAAAGAAGATTCTGTTAGTGAAGCAGCACTTTTGGAAATGGTGAAGTCTTGAAATTGAATGAATAATCGAAAAGGCACTTTAAGTTTGTTCATCAATCATTTTGTAAATTAACTTTTAGGAGAGAAATCATGGGATTCTTTGACGGTGGGGCAAAGGCAGCGGAAGAAGCAAAACAGCGGTCCTTGATGCAGGACATGAAAGGCGAGTTGGCTGCCATCGATAAATCGATGGGCACGATTGAATTTACACTGGATGGCAAGATCATCACCGCCAACGACAACTTCCTCAAATTGCTGGGCTATTCGCTGGAAGAGGTTAAGGGTCAACATCACCGGATATTTGTGGATCCGGTCTTTCGCGAGAGCGCTGCGTATCGCCAATTCTGGGAAAAGCTGGGGCGCGGTGAATTTGACGCCCAACAATACAAACGTATTGGCAAGGGCGGCAAAGAAGTCTGGATTCAGGCTTCCTACAACCCGATCATGGATGCCAACGGCAAACCTTATAAAGTCGTCAAGTTTGCCAGTGATATCACTGAGCAAAAAATGCAAAACGCCAACTTTGAAGGCCAATTGGCGGCAATCAACAAATCAATGGCCACGATTGAGTTTTCACTTGATGGACTGGTTTTGACGGCGAATGACAACTTCCTCAATTTACTAGGCTACTCAGTAGACGAAGTCAGAGGTAAACATCACCGCATTTTCGTGGACCCTACTTATCGTGAAACGTCAGAATATCGTGAATTCTGGGCGAAACTGGGGCGCGGTGAATACGATGCGGGCCAGTACAAGCGTATCGGCAAAGGCGGTAAAGAATGCTGGATTCAGGCATCTTACAACCCCATCATGGATGCGAATGGCAAACCTTTTAAAGTGGTGAAATTTGCAATTGATGTAACGGAACAAGTCAAAGCCACCCAAGCCTTGAATCAGGCCGTTGAACAGACACAAGAGGTAGTTGCTGCTGCGAAAGAAGGCGATCTGACACAACGTATTCCGATGGAAGGCAAGACGGGTGCGCTGGAAGCCCTGTGCTCGGGAATCAACTCTCTGGTTCAAAGCATGCTGGATGTGTTGCTGACCATCAAAGAAAGTAGTGACACGATCAACACCGCCTCTAGGGAAATTGCTGCAGGTAACTCTGATCTTTCACAGCGCACAGAAGAACAGGCATCCAGTCTGGAAGAAACCGCTGCCAGCATGGAAGAACTCACTGCGACCGTTCGGCAAAATGCGGAGAACGCCAAGCAAGCCAATCAGTTGGCGATCTCTTCATCCACCGTTGCAACCAAGGGTGGCGAAGTGGTGCGAGATTCCGTTTCGACGATGGCTCAGATCAGCGATTCTTCCAAGAAGATCGCCGACATCATTAGCGTCATCGACGGCATCGCCTTCCAGACCAACATCCTGGCTCTGAATGCCGCCGTTGAAGCAGCGCGTGCGGGCGAACAGGGACGCGGCTTTGCCGTGGTTGCGGCAGAAGTGCGTAATCTGGCTCAGCGTTCTGCCAATGCGGCAAAAGAGATCAAGACACTGATTACCGACAGCGTATCCAAAGTCGAAAGCGGCACTGCTCAAGTGACCCAAGCCGGCAAGACCATGGACGAGATCGTTGAGAGTATTAAACGCGTCACCGACATCATGGCTGAGATCACAGCGGCCTCGGCAGAACAAAGCCAGGGTATCGAGCAAGTCAACAAAGCCATCACGCAGATGGATGAAGTGACCCAGCAGAACGCAGCCCTGGTTGAAGAAGCGGCAGCGGCTGCGGAATCGATGGAAGAACAAGCGCAGACGATGAACGAGGTAGTAGGGCGTTTCAACTTGGGTGAAGAAGTCGAGCCAGTGGCAAGGCAAGTGGTGACCCATAAAGTAGCGGCACCGAGCAAACCAGTTGCCACAGCGAAAAGACCTGCACCAGCGATAAGGAAAGCGACTGTGGAGACTGCTCCTAGAGCAAAAGCCAAGGCACTGCCCAAGAAAGTGCACAAAGAAGGCGAAGAGTGGGAAGAGTTCTAAGCGGGATTTGAAACTCAACTCCCTCTCCCTTCGGGGGAGGGTTGGGGAGGGGGTCGAAGTGTGGCATAGCAATTCAATTCGCTACAACTCAGAGCCCCCCACCCTCAGTCCCCCCCGTGGGGGAGGGTAGCTAAGAAATAGAGGAGAATAAAATGGTTAATGAATCGAACACAGTGAATACAAGTGGATCGGCTGGAGGGGAATATCTCACCTTTACGCTGGGCAAAGAAGAATATGGCATGGATATTCTTAAAGTGCAGGAGATACGCGGTTACGATGCAGTGACTGCGATTGCCAATACCCCTGCCTTTATCAAAGGCGTGATCAACCTGCGCGGCATTATTGTGCCGATCGTTGATCTGCGCATTAAATTCAATTTGGGCAATGTTGAGTATAACGAACTTACGGTGGTCATCATTCTGAACTTGAGCAACCGGGTCGTGGGTGTTGTCGTGGACAGTGTCTCTGATGTATTGACCTTAACGCCTGACCAAATCAAGGCGGCACCTTCGCTATCGACTTCTCTTGATACACGTTACATTACCGGCATGGGTACCATTGATCAACGCATGTTGATCCTGGTGGATATCGAAAGACTCATGACCAGCAGAGATATGGAATTGGTTGATGAAGTCGCTGCCTGATCCTTACTATAGAAACGGGATGGAATCTTGATAATCCTTCTGTTTTCTTTGGGTGCGAGGTAAACAAATATGAATCAAAACAGGAAAACAACTGACCTGACTTCTCGTTCTGAATGTAAACGCCAGAATTGTGTTTTGCGTGAGGTTGGTCTAAATGGAGCAGAGAGTTGCTTGATGGATTCAGTTCGAACAAAATGGGATGATCCATCTGCAGTCAATTACTGCGTTGATTCAACCTGTAATAAATTCGTCGATCTCATCAATTCAAAATTCATGGAACTTAAAAAATGACAAATGACATCATGCGGATTGAGTGCTAAATGCTGAATTAAATGCGCTTCAGCAAACAAATAATCTGCGATGAATGAAACGAAGGTCTAGGAACAAAAAATAATGCAGCTTCTCTTTATTGTTTATGAGCCCCAATGATTTTGACTAGAGGATTGTATGTCTGCCAAGACTGAAACAATTGATGCTCTTATATCTGATAACATCCCTAAACATAAAGAATATGTAAAGGATTTATGTGAAAGTATCGATATTACAGAGCAAAAGAAAGCTGATCTTGAATTATTGAAATTCAGGAATATAGTTGAGTCTTCGGAAGATGCGATTATCTCCAAATCATTAACCGGTATTATTGAAAGCTGGAACAAAGGTGCGGCCAAATTATTCGGCTACACAAGCCAGGAAGCAATAGGAAAAACAATGCAGATGCTGATTCCTCCGGAGCGTCAAGACGAGGAGTCTGTCATTTTGGATCGCCTATCCCGTGGTGAAAAAGTCGAGCATTTTGAAACCGTACGACGTCACAAAGAGGGTCATTTGATAGACATATCAACAACCATCTCACCCATTCGGGATGACCAAGGTAATGTAATCGGAGCTTCGAAGATAGCAAGAGACATTACGGCGAGGAAAAAAGCCGAAATCGAGATGGCTCAACTTAGCTTTGCCTTGGGCCACGTCAATGATGCGACCTACATGATGAATGACAAAGGATACTTAATCTTTGTCAATGATGCTGCAGTAAAGACATTAGGCTATACCCGCGAAGAATTGCTTGGCGGCATGAGGGTTCAGGACATTGGTCTCGGCTGGACCGATGCTATGTGGAATGAACATTGGCAGGATATCAAAGCAAACGGATCACGCACGATTGAGGCGGCGCATCAAGCCAGAGACGGTCATATCATCCAGATTGAAGTCAGTGCCAATTTCTTCGTATTCGATGGACACGGCTATATCATGTCGTTGGTACGCGACATCACTGAACGTAAAGCTCTGTATGAGGATATACATCGGCACAAGCTCATTATAGATACTTCACGTGAAGGATTTTGGAGAGCCGATAACCGGGGATTTGTGCGCCAGGTGAATCAGTCCTATGCTGATATGACCGGCTATACCCTGGCTGAATTATGTGGCATGCATATCAGCCAACTCGATGCCCATGACAAGCCGGAAGATGTTCAAAATCGTATTAAAGAAATTTATGAAACAGGAAGTATTTCTTTTGAAACCCAGCACCGGCATAAAGATGGACATCTGATCGATATTGAAGTTTCTACTACACTACTTCGTGATACTGACGAATTTGTCGTTTTTTGCAGGGATATTTCTGATCGCAAGCTCGCCGAGCAGAACCTGCAAGTGACTGCCAGTGTGTTTAGCATCAGTCAGGAAGCGATCACCATCACCGATGCCAACAACAATATCATTGATGTCAACTTTGCCTTTACAAAAATCACCGGGTACAGTCGGGAAGAAGTTATCGGCAAGAACCCAAGAATACTCAGTTCAGGCCATCAGAATAAAGCTTTTTATGCCCAGATGTGGGCAGAATTAAAACGTGACAAAGCTTGGCGCGGCGAGATTTGGAACAGGCGGAAATCTGGCGAAACATATCCTGAATTGCTTTCGATCTCAATTCTATGCGACAACGATGGAAAAGTATTGCGTCACGTGGCTGTATTCTCGGACATCATTCAACTTAAAGAACATGAAGCAGAACTGACGCGTGTCGCCCATTACGATCCTCTGACAAGTATTCCCAATCGGCTGTTACTTGCCGACCGTATGAAGCAGGGTATCTCTCAGACCTCTCGAGACCGGAATATGATGGCGGTCTGCTATCTTGATCTCGACGGTTTTAAATCGATCAATGACACAATGGGGCATGAGGTCGGTGATGGCATTTTGGTCGAAGTGTCCAAGCGGATCGAAAACACAATTCGTGGCGGAGATACGGTTGCCCGATTGGGCGGGGATGAATTTGTGATACTGCTTTTGGGGCTGGAAAAGGGCGAAGAATGCCTGACAACTCTCGATAGATTACTTAAGGCCATTGCCGAACCAATCAGCTTGCAAGACAAGACACACAAGATCAGCGCCAGCATTGGAGTCAGCATTTATCCAACTGATAACGAAGACCCGGACACATTGATGCGCCATGCCGATCAAGCCATGTACGTAGCCAAAGAATCCGGCAAGAACCGTTATCACATTTACGATGTTGAAATGGATAAACAGGCCAGAAATCAAAATACATTCCTGAATAGCATCCGCCAGGCTCTCGATCAAAATCAATTTGAGTTGCACTATCAGCCCAAGATCAATTTGCGTACCAAAGAATTGGTCGGGGTCGAAGCCCTGATAAGGTGGCGGCATCCCGAACGTGGGGTTTTACCTCCATCTGCATTTCTACGGCAAATCGAAAATTCAGGGCTTGATATTGAAATCGGTGATTGGGTTGCCAAAACTGCTCTGGCCCAAATGGAGCAATGGCGAAAAGAAGGGCTGAATATTGAGATCAGTATCAATATTTCCGGTTATCACCTGGAATCAAAGGGTTTCGTCGGGAAGTTGCAAAATCTACTTTCACTCTATCCTGAGTTATCGGTAAATAAACTTCAAATTGAGGTTCTTGAAACAGTCGCAATAAACGACATCAATGTTGTGCGCGAAATCATAAGTTCCTGTCGAGAACTTGGAGTTAGCTTTGCGCTGGATGACTTTGGTACTGGATACTCTTCACTTAGTTATCTTAATGCCCTGCCAGTTGATGTGCTCAAGATAGATCAGACTTTTGTAAGAGATATGCTTGAAGACGATGGAGACAGAGCCATTGTTATCGGCGTTATTGCGCTTGCAAAAGCATTCAGACGCCAGACTGTTGCTGAGGGAATCGAAACAACTGCGCATATCCAGGTGCTGGATGGAATGGGTTGTGAATTAGGGCAAGGCTACGGCATTGCCCGGCCGATGCCGGCAAACGAACTCATAAACTGGAAATTGAATTACCAGTAGGCTCTGGCGGATATTGAAGAAGTACTGTATTTCCTTTCGATACCCTAAGCATGGATAATGCCCCAATTATTCTCAAATATTGCCGAGTCTTTAATTCCTGAAGTTCCTTTGTGAATACCCATAAAAACTACCATTGGCGCATTGCCGGTTTCTATTTTTTCTACTACGCTTTCGTGGGGATGTTCGCTCCCTATTGGAGTTTGTATCTTAAATCCATTCACTTCGATGCCATCGAAATTTCCATTCTGATGTCGATCCAACCGGTGATGCGCATGCTTGCGCCCGGCATCTGGGGGTGGCTGGCAGATCGCACGGGGAAAAGATTATTAGTGGTTCAAATCGCGGCTACGTCGAGTGCGATGTTCTATTTAGGGGTGTTCGTTACCACCAGTTTTTGGGGAATGTTTCTGGTGTTGACGCTGATGGCGTTTTTCTGGAGCGCATCGATGCCTTTGGTAGAGGCAACCACCATGAGTTACCTCGGCAAGAATACGGCGCATTACGGGCGCATTCGTTCCTGGGGTTCGATCGGATTTATCGTGTCGGTGGTGGGGCTGGGTTATGCCTTTGATTACGTTGCCATCACCTGGATTTTATGGGCGGGGTTGGTGTGCGAGATCGGTATTCTGATATTTTCGAGGCAGATCCCGCACACCGAGGTGTTGGCACATCACACTGATCATCAAACGGTCAAACAAATCATGCTGCAACCGCGGGTGCTGGCTTTATTTGGCGCATGTTTCCTGATGTGTGTAGCGCATGGCCCTTACTATACTTTTTATTCAATTTATCTGGTCGAGCACGGCTATGCCAAGAGCGCGGTGGGTGGGCTATGGGCGCTTGGGGTAATCTGCGAGATCGGCGTTTTTTTTGTAATGCCGGCGCTAGTGCGGCGCTTTGGATTTACGCGCATTTTGCTGATCAGTTTCAGCGCGGCGGCATTGCGTTTTTTGCTTATTGGCTGGATGGTAGATTGGTTGGTGCTGTTACTTTTTGCACAAATGTTGCACGCACTTACTTTTGGTGCGTATCACGCGGCTTCGATCGGGCTGGTGCATGAATTTTTTAAGGGGCGACATCAGTCCAAGGGGCAAGCACTGTTTGGCAGCATCACTTATGGTGCGGGAGGCGTGCTGGGTGGTTTGGCGAGCGGGCCGGTTTGGGTGCACTGGGGATCAACAGCCTTGTATTCAATGAGTGCGGTGGCAGCGATGCTGGGCCTGATAATGATGGTGTGGATGCGGAGTTATAAAATTCTTTAGGGGGGTTATTCATCTACCCATAAGTTGAAGCCTGGAATCCAGGCTTCAATCTGCGTTCCTGTAGCCAACGTCAGTTTGAATCGCCCCCATTGCTATAAGCACCTACGGAGGTGGTCAAGAAAAATGGTAAAATTGGTACAACTTTAATTTTGCAGATGCCATGAGCCAAGTTTTTCTTTACGACACCACGCTGCGTGACGGCACCCAGCGTGAAGATATTTCACTCTCGGTAGACGACAAACTTGTTATTGCCAAACGTTTGGCGGATTTCGGTTTTCATTACATCGAGGGTGGCTGGCCCGGCTCGAATCCCAAAGATGCCGAGTTCTTTGCGCGCGCATCAAAGCTGGATTTGGGTAGCGCCAAACTTGCCGCGTTCGGTCGCACCCGCCAAAAACATTCCCAATGCGAGCAGGATACTAATTTGCAAGCCTTGCTGGATGCCTTAACGCCAGTTGTCACAATGGTTGGCAAGAGTTCTGATTATCATGTCAAAGTGGTGCTCTCTGCAACGCTGGAAGAAAACCTCGCGATGATCCGCGACAGCGTGAGCTATATTAAGTCCAAAGGGCGCGAGGTGATGTTCGATGCGGAACATTTTTTCGACGCCTTCATTTCCAATCGCGAATATGCTCTGGCCACTTTGAAAACAGCTGCGGACGCGGGTGCAGATTGGCTGGTGTTGTGCGAGACCAATGGCGGGAAATTGCCCTGGGAAGTAGAAGAAATCGTGCGCGAGGTGAAGCGGCATATTTCGACTCCGCTCGGTGCGCATTGCCATAATGACAGCGGTTGCGGCGTGGCCAATTCCTTGGCAGCGGTGCGCGGCGGGTGTACGCAGGTACAAGGCACGATCAATGGGTACGGAGAGCGCGTGGGCAACGCCAACTTGACGACGGTTATTCCCAATCTGCAACTCAAGATGAACAAACCGGTAGTAACGCCGGAACAATTGCGCGAGCTAACTTCGCTTGCCCATTTTGTTGCCGAAGTTGTTAATCTCAAGCATTACAACCATGCCCCTTTTATCGGTCACAGCGCCTTTGCCCACAAGGGCGGTATCCATGTGGCGGCGTTGTTGAAAGCTAAAGATTCCTACCAGCATATTGATCCTGCTTTGGTGGGCAATGAGATGCGTTCTGTGGTTTCGGAGCTATCCGGTCGGGGCAACATTCAGCTTAGGGCGCAGCAACTCGGCATCGATATGAATAATGATGATGCCCAGGGCGTGCTTAACCATATCAAACAGTTGGAACATGAGGGTTTTACCTTTGAGGCCGCTGAAGCCAGTGTGGAGTTGATGCTGCACCGCTCGCGTGCCGACTACGTAAAACCATTCGAACTGGTGGATTATTTTGTTGTCACGGAACGGCGTCAAAGTAGCGGATTATTATCCGAAGCGACGGTCAAAGTACGCGTGTATAACGAACTTAAGTTCGTCGCGGCAGAGGGTAATGGTCCGGTAAATGCGCTGTCAACCGCATTGCGCAGCGCGTTGGCAGGAATGTATCCGGTGCTAAGGACGGTTCGCCTGATCGATTATAAAGTGCGCATTCTGGATAGCGGCAACGGTACCTCGGCGCAAATACGCGTGTTGATCACCTTCCAGGGCGGCGGACATGTGTGGACAACCGTCGGCGCAAGTACCAATATCATTGATGCCAGTTGGCGCGCGCTGTCGGACAGTCTGGAATATGCGCTGGTAAAATTGGATAAATCGACTGAATTGAAGAATTGAACCCGGGCGTACAGCCTGCGGCCTGTGGCATAATTACCAACCCTGCAAAGGCATTTTTGAATAATGAACACTCAAACTCTTTACGACAAACTTTGGAACAGTCACTTGGTGCACATCGATGCGGATGGCACTGCACTGATTTATATCGACCGGCATCTGGTACATGAGGTGACCAGTCCGCAAGCTTTTGAGGGGCTCAAGATCGCACAGCGCAAACCCTGGCGAGCAGGTTCTATGCTTGCCGTCCCCGATCACAACGTGCCTACCGCTCATCGCGATAAAGGGATTACCGATCCTGTTTCGCGCTTGCAAGTAGAAACGCTGGATGCGAACTGTAAAGAATTCGGTATCACCGAATTCAAGATGAATGATATCCGTCAGGGTGTGGTGCATGTAATGGGGCCGGAACAAGGCGCAACGTTGCCGGGTATGACCGTGGTGTGTGGAGATTCGCATACCAGCACGCATGGCGCCTTTGGAGCATTGGCTCACGGTATTGGCACGTCTGAAGTCGAACACGTGATGGCAACGCAATGCTTGATGGCGAAAAAGTCCAAGGCCATGCTGGTCAAGGTTGAAGGCGTGCTCGGCAAGGGTGTCACTTCAAAAGATATTGCACTGGCCGTGATCGGTAAGATCGGCACAGCGGGTGGTACAGGTTACGCCATTGAATTTGGCGGTTCGGCCATCCGTGCCTTGAGCATGGAGGCCCGTATGACCTTATGTAATATGACGATTGAGGCGGGTGCTCGCGCCGGTATGGTTGCGGTGGATGAAACGACGATCGCTTACTGCAAAGGCCGTCCCTTTGCCCCGCAGGGCGAACAATGGAACAAGGCAGTTCAATATTGGCGCACTTTACATAGCGATGCCGGGGCGAAATTTGACGCGATTGTCGAATTGAATACTGCAGATATCAAACCGCAAGTGACTTGGGGAACATCACCGGAGATGGTGGTTGCAGTCGATGGTCGCGTGCCTGATCCCGTGAATGCACCTGACGCGACAAAGAAGGCCGATTGGGAACGCGCTCTGGTTTATATGGGCTTGAAAGCGAATACACCTATCAGCGACATTAAAGTTGATAAAGTATTCATCGGTTCCTGTACCAATGGGCGCATCGAAGATATGCGTGCTGCGGCATTGATTGCCAAAGGCAAAAAAGTGGCGGGTAATGTAAAGTTGGCCATGGTGGTTCCCGGTTCCGGACTGGTAAAAGCACAGGCTGAACAAGAAGGTCTGGATAAAATTTTTATCGAAGCGGGTTTCGAATGGCGCGACCCAGGCTGTTCGATGTGTTTGGCGATGAACGATGATCGCCTTTCCGCAGGTGAACGCTGTGCCGCGACATCCAACCGCAATTTTGAAGGGCGCCAGGGACAGGGTGGGCGCACGCATCTGGTTAGCCCGGCGATGGCTGCCGCTGCGGCCATTGCTGGGCACTTTGTCGATGTGAGTCAGTAAAAGGATTGATCGACGTGATCAGATCATTCATCTATATCATGATATTGAGTATGTGTCTGGTTCGTACAGCAACTGCGCAGGAAGAAAGCCTTCCACATAGAGTGGAGCAAGGACTTAAAAAAGGTGGGGAGAATGTGGCTCACTCCATTAAAGCAGGTAGTGATGCGACTGTCAAAGCAATCAAGAAAGCCGGTAACTGGGTAAGCAAGAAGATACAACAGGGTGGCGAAAAATTAGAGAAGGCGAGTAAGTGATGCGAAAATTTTCTTTGTTGGATGGTTTGGTAGCACCTTTGGATCGTGCCAATGTGGACACCGATGCGATCATTCCAAAACAGTTTTTAAAATCGATCAAGCGTTCCGGTTTCGGGCCGAATGCCTTTGATGAATGGCGTTACCTCGATCATGGCGAGCCGGGTATGGATAACAGCAAGCGTCCGCTCAATAAAGAATTCGTGCTGAATCTGCCGCGTTATAAAGGTGCGCAGATTTTGTTGGCGCGGGAGAACTTCGGTTGTGGATCCTCACGTGAACATGCACCGTGGGCGCTAGAAGATTTCGGTTTTCGCGTGATCATTGCACCCAGTTACGCAGATATATTCTTCAACAACTGTTTTAAGAATGGGGTGTTGCCGATCAAGCTGGAAGCGGACAAGGTCGATGTCTTGTTTAAGGCGGTAGAAGCGAATGCAGGCTACAAACTGAAGATCGATCTGGAACAGCAAAGCATTGTTGCACCCGATGGCACCGTGTTCAAATTTGAAGTCGATGCCTTCCGCAAACATTGTCTGATAAACGGGCTGGATGATATCGGGCTGACATTGGAGCATGTTGGAGATATCAAGGCATTTGAAGTAAAACATCGTGCCGCGCAACCGTGGCTGTTTGCTTGAGACACCCGGATAGTTTAGTAAAGTTAGTCACTCTGTAGGAGCGCAATTCATTGCGCGA
>CAIRAO010000126.1 GCA_903876625.1 uncultured Gallionellaceae bacterium
TAACCTAATACTCTACATATTCCCAAATATATTACCGAAATATATAAAAATGCTCAACTATATATGTTTGAACATTTTAGTTACCTCCACATTGCATCCATACTACATAGAAATCTTCCTTTTACGTATATGCTAATTTCATTTTTCGGTGCGTTATCGCTATTGTTATCGTCTTTATGTATAGAGAATGAAGCTTTCTTCGGTCCTTTGTACAAATATTTATATAAATACATAATGCATCTTACGCCCGCAGAATATTCCACATTAGCGTGGCCATTCCAATCTAATAAAATTGTTCTGTTATGTGGAACAACACAAAAGTCATCTTGATTTAATTTTTCATATACAGGATATCCTCTGTCATATCTTCATAACCTCTTTTACATTTTGTCGTCAAAGACCTTTTGCAACCATTAACAGCAACAGCGCAATGATGTATCATATGCTGATGAACATACGTGTAGTACCGCTTATCATCGAGACAGGATGAAGCATTTGGGGCAGGTGGAGCTTTTGCAAATATAAATTCATTTATGAAGTTAATTTTACCCGTAGTATCTTCATCTTCGGGCATATCTGAAAATTTTACAACTATATGACAATGAGGCATCCCCCTGTGTTGGTATTCAATTACCCTCATAATATATACCACATGCCTGTTGCCAAAATATTTTCCGTCTTTTAGATTCCGTAGAAACTCATCGAGTTTGTTTTTAAATACCTATATTTGCATATTGTGTGAACATAAAAATTAAAAAATTAATAGTAAATGCTACCTGGGTTACAATATCAGGTCTATCAAAAGCAGATTGGTCTTTTAAAAGCTTTTCTTGTATTTCTGGCCAGTTTGGATTGCATGTTAGTGTAATGAAAACATCGGCAGAGCCTAACTCTGATACGACACTTAATGCATTATTTGAAAGTTCTTTAAGATGTCTTGGTGAACCATGCACAGAGGAGGGCAAAAAGGTTGATTTTTCGTCGTCGGGTACCTCTTCTGCGACGTGGTATTCATTATTAAATCTCATTTGTGCTTGTCCACCAAAAATATGATTTTGATGATTCGTATGCCATCTGAGTTTGTAGTCAATGGATCTGCTAACCATATCCACTAAATACGTTTGACCCAATCGAGCGAGAAGCTGACATCGATTGACTTTTACTACTTTAGAGTTGTCACGTAATGTAGGTACTTCAATATTTTCAGGCATCAACATTCTTGATGCTAGATAAGCTGGAAATGATATTGTGTTTCGATAAACTTCACCCCACCCATGTTCTCCTCTGGTAAATAGTAGTGGATAACAAAGAGGTTCTAACAATTCACTTGTCATCTGAATATGGGTCGTGTCGGGCTTATTTTTTAACTGAAAACGAATTATTTTATTCCCAGTGGAAGAAGAATTTGTAATGGCTGCTATTTCCAAATAACTCGCTTGTTGATTTAATCTGGCTATCACATTTGTCGCTGGATTATTTAATATCAATTCGTTGTTTCTTATCTCTGTACCAATAGATTTAAGGTACTGTGCAATTGGATTGTGATTGCAAAGATAATTATAAATAACACACACATTGTCATACTCGATGTTTCTTGAATTAGCGGCATTAGTTAAGATGTTTATGGAATCAAATACAAAATAGCTAACCCCACAACTTGGATCACTACTACTTGCATTGTGTAACATGTGATACGTCCTACCGTTCAATTTGACCGCGTGAGGGCCGAACATGTCATGCTCAAAGCCACCTCCAGCATTATTTTCCACTCCTGTTGTCATTTTTTGTTATTATAGTAGAGTTAGAATTAATTGATAAAAGGAAATAAAAAAGTAACCTGTAGCACCGAAACATAAAA
>CAIRAO010000127.1 GCA_903876625.1 uncultured Gallionellaceae bacterium
ATTCAGATAAACCGAGGCAAAAATTACCGAAGCTTTATGCGTGGCAATACCTGATTTCCATTTTGCGAAACCTTCGCAGGGCATGGGTGAATAGTCAAAGCCCAACTCTTTCATACTGCGGCTCAAAAATTGGTAACGCGCGATCCAGCGGCATACATTGGGTTGACGACTTGTCTTCGCCATTGTTTCATCAAATGCACCCTGTATCGCCGCTTCAAGTTCAGCTTGCGGATCATGCTTGCCATTCGGCGCTAAAAAATATGTGGGGTCATCTACCCGGCTCGTCAATCCACCAAGCGTAGCATGATACAAATTGATCTTGCGCCATTCCGGGCGTTGAGAAAGTTGTGCTTGATTTGCCAGAGCCAGCATCTTAGCGATGTCTGCGGCATGTTGCTGCGCAAGCTCTTCAGCTTGAGCAGAAAAGGAAAAAAGAAATATAAATGAAATGAGGAAAAAAATTCGATACATCATCAGACAGACTCAAAAAATTCAGTTCCAACAAAAAACCGAGGGGTTAGCCTCGGTTTTCTTAGAAACAGCCAATCTAAATTATGAAACGAAAGCTTGCAGAGTCTTGTTCATTTCGCCTTGTATAGCAGTAGTGGACTGCAGGCTGAAAATCGCTACTTGGTTATTTTTCAGTGCTGCAATTGCTGCTTGACGATCAGCTTGCTTAACACCGTACATCTCAACCAATGCAGCCAGATGGTCACCCTGACCTTGAGCTACTTCAACTGCCAATTGCTGTTTATTGAACTCGATGAAGCTGGCGATCTTGCCGCTTACCGATGCATCCGAGGGACATCCCACGATACCAAATGTTTGGGACACGGTACCAAACAATATACCGTTCGTTGTTGAAGCCAACAGGTTATAGATCAAACCATGTTGATCCTTAAAAATTGTAGTACCGACACCGCAACCAGCCGCATCCTGCGTGGAGGATGCGTAGGCACCGCTCGACGCCAATACAGTTAGGGAAAGTGCGAAAACGGCTTTGGATAATGCTTTTTTCATAATTTTAGTCCCTTCAGAGTGTGAATAAAATAATAGCAGCAAGTACGAGTTTAATGCCGCGTATGTAAGGCTATCACAAATGCAGGTGGCTTTGTCTACTATTAAATTATTAAAAAAGCCGGAGTTTTTACCCCGGCTTTTTATTTACATTACAAATAATTTTTAAGAGACAAATGCTTGCAATGTTTTATCCATCTCAACTTGAATCTCATCTGTGGTTTGATGGCTAAAGATTGAAATTTGATTGAACTTCAAGGCAGTGATCGCGGCAACTCGATTGGATTCTTGCACGCCATACATTTCTACCAAGGCGGCCAAGTGGTCACCCTTGCCTTGGGCGATTTCAATTGCCAATTCGGGTTTATTAAATTCGATGAAGCTGGCGATCCGCCCTCTGACCGACGCTCCTGCCGGACAGTTAATAATTCCAAATGTCATTGAGACTGTGTTGAATGTTGTCGTGTTGGTGGTTAGCGCAAACAAGCTCCAGAGCAAGCCATTAGAATTTTGGAAAATCATCGTACCAATACCGCATCCCACCGAATCCTGGGTGGTAGACGCATTTGCACTGGTCGAAACCACTACTGTCAGAAAAAACGAGAATACAACATTAGTTAATATTTTCTTCATACATGGCCCCTTTAAGGTGAGTTATTAATAATTTGCCTGACAGCAATTAGCACTAGAATTACTGTGATAGGTTTATCATAGGCAACTTCAATTCATCACCATTGCTTGATGAAGCGACTTTTTCCCCTTCAAATAACTCAATACTCGGACCAATGAATCCAATTCTCAAAACCGCAGTTGTGTCTAAAAACGGATTTACATTTGTAGCATTCCCAAGCCCCAGGCCACTCCAAACCCATTCACGTCTGAAGCAACCATACCCAAGCCACCTTCGCAACGGCTCGCCGATAAATCCACGTGGAGCCAAGGAATATCTTTTTCCACGAATCGTTTGAGAAAACGTGTGGCTAAAATGTGGTCTGCTTCTCCTTCAAGTGTGCACTGCTTGATGTCGGCCACTTTTGAATCGAGCGCGGCTTCATAATCTTCATCCTGTGGGAATATACACACGCGCTCTCCGCATTGCTTGCCAACGCTTACTGCGCGGCGCGCTAAATCATCGCTGGTGGCAAACACGCCGCTATAGCGTGCACCTAACGCTGTTGCCATGCTTCCGGTTAGCGTAGCAAAGTCGATCATCAAATTCGGTTTCGCGCGAGATGCCAATGTGAGTGTATCTGCAAGTACCATGCGCCCTTCCGCATCGGTGTGAACCACTTCGATTGTTGTACCGTTTAAAGCGGTGACAATATCGTTTTGTTTGTAGGCTTTGGGGCTGATGTGGTTTTGCGCCAAGGCCAGCCAGCAGTCTATATTCACCGGCAATTTACTTTCCGTAGCGGCGAGCAAAATGCCCAGCGCAACAGCGGAGCCGTTCATGTCCTCATGCATATTGTTCATATAACGCGCAGGTTTGAGGTTGTGCCCGCCCGTGTCGAAGCAGATTCCTTTGCCGACCAGCGCGATTGTTTTTTTAGCCTTGGGATGTTTGTATGAAAGATGGACTATGGCAGCATCTTCATCCGCACTCCCCTGTGCTACGGCGACAAATGCACCCGCGCCAATCTTGCGCAACTTTTTCAGATCGAACTCTTCAAGCGACCAGTCGTGCTGCTGCGCTAAATTGGCAATGCGTGTGCGATAGTTGGCAGGGGTTAAGGTGTTTGGCGGTAATACTGTTAATTCGCGGCACAATAAATTACCTTGTGCTTGGGCTTTGAGGTGATCAAATTTTCCGCTGTAACCAACCAGCTCAATTTTCTTTAAGGGCTTGCGTTCGTCTTTTTTCTTATGGACCGGTAGCAAAGCACCATTTACCCATGCACCATATACTGCCAGTTCAGCTGTGCTCTGACGCTGCGCCGCATCACCGAGCGCCACGATGGTTATCTGTTTGGGCTGTTCTTCCAGCAGCAACTGCAAAGCCTTGCGCACCTGAACCTGTTGGGCAAAAGAATCTTTGTCAAAATCGATCATCGCCCACACCACTAGTGAACTATTGTCAGTACTGGCACTGACAGCGGTCTTTTCCAGTTCGTCCGGTTTCATTTCGCGGCGCTTTAGCACTGCAGCCAATATTTCTCCTTGGGGAATATCTTTTGGCAGGTATTTCGATTTAGGCAAGAGCACGAGCAAATGTGTCGCACTCAATGTCTTGGAGAGGGAAGGAATCAGGGTCAGTTGTGCTAGCATTACGTCCTCAAAATTTAGTCAATTAATACCGCGATTATACGGGCATTCACCATGCGCAATTACCTCGATCTCATGCAACACGTGCTCGACCACGGCACCTTAAAATCTGACCGTACGGGAACAGGCACGACCAGCGTGTTCGGTTACCAGATGCGTTTTAATCTGGAAGAGGGTTTCCCGCTGGTCACCACCAAGAAATGTCATTTGCGCTCTATCATCCACGAACTGCTTTGGTTCTTGCAGGGCGAAACCAATACTAAATATCTCAAAGAGAATGGTGTCAGTATCTGGGACGAATGGGCAGATGAGAACGGCAATCTTGGCCCGGTGTACGGCAAACAGTGGCGCTCTTGGGCAGCAATTGATGGCCGAGTAATTGACCAAATAAAAATCGCCGTTGATCAGATCAAAAATAATCCCGACTCCCGCCGCATCATTGTTTCCGCCTGGAATGTTGGCGAACTCGACAAGATGGCGCTCGCGCCTTGCCATGCCTTCTTTCAGTTTTATGTGACCGATGGCAAGCTATCCTGCCAACTGTATCAACGCAGCGCAGATGTCTTCCTGGGTGTGCCGTTCAACATTGCCAGTTATGCTCTGCTTACCATGATGATGGCGCAAGTGTGCGGACTAAAGGCAGGAGATTTTGTGCACACCTTCGGTGATGCGCATCTTTATTCGAATCACATGGAACAAACACAATTACAGTTGTCGCGTGTACCTCGACCGTTACCAAAAATGAAAATCAATCCTGAGGTGAAAGATATTTTTTCTTTCAAGTTCGAAGACTTTACGTTGGAAGGTTACGACCCGCATCCAGCTATCAAGGCTCCCGTAGCAATATGAGTAGAATCTCACTCATCGTTGCAATGGCAAAGAATCGCACCATTGGTATCAACAACACTTTGCCTTGGCGTTGCCCGGAAGATCTCAAACACTTCAAGGCGCTGACAATGGGACATCACATGATCATGGGGCGCAAGACGTTTGACTCCATCGGCAAGGCCTTGCCGGGACGCACGACCGTGATTGTCACACGCAATAAAAATCTATCAATCGAAGGCTGTGTCATTGCTCATTCACTGCAAGAGGCTATCAATGTTTGCTCGGGAGATGAAGAGATATTTGTTGTCGGTGGTGCCGAGCTTTACAGTCAATCCCTTGATCTGGTTGATACGCTCTATATCACTGAAATTCAACAAGCTGTGGAAGGTGATGCGTACTTTCCTGAATTCGATCACAGCAAATGGCAGGAAACATCACGTGACATACGTGCTCAAGAAACGCCGCAACCGCTTGAGTATCATTTCGTCACTTATCTGCGTAAGTAGAGCTTATGTCGAAAACGGCGAGTGTACGTTAAACATCAAAGCATTATAAACAGTTTGACCGACACGCCCCTTGCCAGTATCATTCGCGCCCTTCGGAGAGATGGCCGAGAGGTCGAAGGCACGCCCCTGCTAAGGGCGCATACGAGCTTAAACTTGTATCGAGGGTTCGAATCCCTCTCTCTCCGCCAAGCAGCTAGCAAACATGCGCCCTTCGGGGCGTTTTGTTTTTTACCCACAATTGCACCCATGTTTTGAAAGTTGCTTGACGTAAAATAACCCAGTGGGTTAGCGGTAGGAAAGCGGTACTGAATGTAAAACCATGTGGCGCAATGCCTTTGGTTTATTGCACCCTTGTGGACTCAACATTAGTCATTTTTCCCAGTTGATGATAGGAGAGAGCAATGGATAACCTTCTTTCAATGCCGTGCAAGGTATAAGGGTTAATTGAGCGCCAGCAAAGCAGCCAATTTCATCAAGCTGCGAGGCTACATCGTCGCTGCTGTTGGCATTGGTGCGTTGGCGGTTAGGATTGCCTGTGCTGCGGCGAACAAGTTCATATAACCTGCGAGCACTGTACCGTTCGCGCCGTCGTCACGGGCTGTACGTTGGTGATACATGAGTGGGGCAGCTTCTAACCTCATCCGCACCGGACGCTATAAATTTACATTTGACCAAACGATTTATTGCATCTACAATAATTATATGAAATCACGGTTCACTTGGTACGAGCAGAAACGCGCAAGCAATCTGGACAAACATCATTTAGATTTCGCTGATGCGGCATTGGTACTGGATAGCCAGTTTCGTCTTGACGTGACGTGTGTGAGGAACAATGAGGAGCGCACTCAGTCGATGGCTTATGTGTTTGATCGTCTCGCAGTACTAACTGTTGTGCATATTCCAAATGAACGGATTCACATTATCAGTTTTCGCACTGCGAGCAAGGAAGAGCGGGAGATCTATTATGAATGGCTCGAAAATGACTACACAGCGTAAAGAAGTTTTGACAGCAGTAAAGAACGCTCCTCCTAGCGGTGATTATGTTTGGGACGGCCAGGATCAAGATGACCGCCCATTGACCCGCGATGAAATGGAAAAGGGCGTTGAGGCTTATCGTAAAAAGCGCGGTCGCCCCGTTAGTTCCACACACAAGGAACAGGTAAGCGTTCGATACAGCCCTGAAGTTTTATCCTACTTTCGTTCAACAGGCGAAGGCTGGCAGACCCGCATGGATACTGCATTGCAGCTTCTTGTTACGAAGCATCCTGATTGGTTGAAAAAGCTCGGATAACCGAGAGTTTGAATCCTGAAATCGCATCCATACTAGAAGTTATATGAGTAGTATTTAGACAAGTGAACTCGCTCAAATAATTTGCCATTGTCTGTGACTAAAATAGACTTCAGAATGCTACTCGGAGTTGCTACAAAAACTCCCTACTCACTATGAAGAAATGCAATGAAATCAAAGGCAAGGCGTTAAGGATAGCAGGCTCTCTCTCCGCCAAAGAAGTGAACGAAGCC
>CAIRAO010000128.1 GCA_903876625.1 uncultured Gallionellaceae bacterium
GCCGAAAATCCGTCATGCCGGCGAAGGCCGGTATCCAGATGATTAATAATTTCCCACGCAAGTGGGGCAAAGCCATTGCTTTGTCCGCTTTGCGGAAAGTTTTATTACTGGATTCCGGCCTTCGCCGGAATGACGGTTCAAATGGAAAATCTGGGCTTAAGCCAATTGCGTTTCCACCATACTGCCCCATAACGCCCCGCAGCTCCGTCGGGATGGCTACTGCCTACCGGTATCTGTTTAGCAAACACTCCTTAAACTTTTGCTGAACTGAAGGATATCGGAGGCGAAAGCTAGAGTCTGCATAGACGCAACCGAAGTTGGTATTGGGAATCAAGTGGCAGTTCGGACAGGTGGGGGCAGGGGTAGCAGAAAATGCGAATGGCGCTGGAAGCTGAAATTCTGTGGGGCGTATAAGTCAGCAATATGTGGTGAAGCAGATTTTTAAAATTAAGGAATCAATAAAAGTTGATGCACACTTAAAACCCAAACTTGACTTAGCTCTATTCAAATAGGTTGTCCGATACTGGTGATTCATTAAAGGCAGGAATCGAGACAGTATATAATTTTTGTGTTCATAAATAGATACAATCTTATCTATGCTATACAGATGCACGAGCTACTTATTAATTGGTAAATTAAACATGGCAACTATTTTTTCTAATTCAGCCGCTTGTTCTTCAAGACTTTCTGCAGCAGCGGCAGCTTCCTCAACCAACGCTGAATTCTGCAGAGTAACGTCATCAATTTGAGAAATTGCTTTTCTAATCAGTTCAATATTATTGCTTTGTTCTTTGCTGGCACTAGAGATATCAACAACTAAAGATGCTACCTTCTGGAAGCTGCTAATTACTTCATCCATTATGGCACCTGTTTCCTGAACCTGCTTGCTGCCCACCTCAACATTATTTACCGATTCCTCAATTAACGATTTGATTTCTTTCGCAGAGTTGGCACTCATTTGTGCTAGATTCCGAACTTCTGCTGCTACGACAGAGAAGCCTTTACCATGTTCTCCTGCACGTGCGGCTTCCACTGCGGCATTTAAGGCAAGAATGTTAGTTTGAAAAGCGATTGAATTAATAACGCCAATAATATCTGCAATCTTTCGTGAACTATTTTGAATGTCATTCATGGTGAAAACAACTTGCATAACCTGCTCACCACCTTTTATTGCTACCTCGTTAGAAAGTCTAGCGAGATCATTTGCTTCAGTCGCATGGTTCGCATTTTTCCGTACTGCGTCACTCAACTGCTCCATGTTTTGTGAAGTTTGTGCCAAACTATTCGACTGTTCTACAGTTCTGCCGGACAAATCCTTATTCCCCGACGCAATTTCATGTGTAGCTTTATTTATTGTTACCGCTGCTCCGCTGATGAGTCCGATAACATTTTGAAGCCTGTCTACGGTCTCATTGATCGCATTCTTCAACTCACCAAAAAGTCCGGGGTAGGCCATATTTATCTTATGGGTAAGGTCACCCTGTTCAATTGCTTTCACCACTCGCATGACATCGTTTAAGCCTGTTGCAGTAACAGTTGTAAGACGATCCAGAAGTTCACTCAATTCCTTTGAATAACCCTGTTTGCCTTCGCTACCCATTTTTCTATCAAAATTACCCTCGGCAGCGGAATTAACTACCTGTTGTATTTCAGACAGTACAGCACTTAGATTTCTACGCATCAATGCCATTGCAGCCAAAATGCTATTTGAGTCGCCCTCACGAACATTCACATTTACGTTCAGATCACCCGCAGCAATTCGGGATGCGATCATCACAGCGTCGGCAGGATTACCTCCAATTTGATTTAATAGATTGGCATTAAGGTTGTTAAGCGATTGACCAATGTCACGGCCAAAACCTTGTTTTCCGGATAAGTCGGTTTGTTGAGTAAAGTCACCCTTGAGTGCCGCATCGACTAATTTTTGAATGTCACTGACAACCCTGAGCAAGTCATTCTGCATTTGTTTCATGGCAAATAATAAACTGCTGGTGTCATCCTTGTGTGTTTCAATTTCGCCAGATAAATTCCCTTTAGCAATCCGTTTAACGATGTCAATAACATAAGAGGGCTCGCCGCCAAGTTGACTTAGGAGACGGCGGATAATAAAACCAATGACAAAAAACAATATTATCTGCAAAGAAATCTGACCAAACCAAATCCAGGCATTGACTTTGTTGATGACAGACAAATCGTCCTTGATGTCAATTGTTACACTTGCAGCGCCGAGTACTGTACCTTCATCCACACCGTGACATTCAAGGCATTTGATACCACGAAATTCCTTCTTGGCTATAAAAGGCACCTCAGTTCTCAACCAGGCATGGTCGCCGTCAAAAGACATCTTAGATTCAGTTATACCACTGGCAATAACCGCTCGGTCCATATCATCAATGATTGCCTCTTGTGGAAGCTTGGGCTTGTGGTACTCATCGTCGACCCCTTTGCTTCTGATGACTCTAATTTCTTTGACACCCTCTGTAGCTCCAATTTTGTCGATGAATAGTGCGCGACTCTCCTTGTTGCTAATAACATCGCTTTTATCAATTTTGGTGATCATCAAAATATTCAAACCATTGATAGCACCATCTGCTACCGTTACAGCACGCGCATTGGCCGCGCTTAGGGCTTGCCGCTCAACCTGGTTTGAAATCCATAACTGTGCAACAACAAGAATAACGAGCAGAAAACCCTGGATAAGAATTTGGAGCTTTCGTTGCAGGGATAGCTTGTCCCACCATTTGGAAATTCCGTCCATCGTTAAATCCTTTCAGAAAAGCATTTTTCTAAAACCAATACGATGACCTCTATAAAAGCCACGAGTAAGCTATTGATGTGAAACTCTTATATTATAGATTTATTTATTGCGAAAAGCTGTGAATAGAAACCATTTTTTGTTTTAATCTGAAGTTTGGGCAACCTTCATTAAGAGCGTATACGACATACCGATATTGAGGGACTTGCTTAAAGGAGCTTCCCACGGTAATTTGTCTTCCATGAGGTGGCGTTCATGCTACCAGTTTTTCTTTCTGCTGAGCAACGAGCCAGTGATCCAGAAACTGAATTGGTGACTTGTAGCCCAATGTTGAGTGCTGGCGCTTTCGGCTATAGAGCACTTCAATGTATTCAAATGCCATGGCTTTCATTTCATCTCGTGTTTCGTAACTCAGTCCATGCACCCGCTCGTTTTTGAAACTGTTAAACCAACTTTCGGTCGGCGCGTTGTCCCAACAGTTTCCCGCTTCGGTATGTCCTTCATCTTCTTTCCTTTCAAAAGTAACGTTAATATTACGCCACTCTTGGCTTCTTTGCTTTCCATCGCTCGTCTCCGAACAACCCCAGACACGATAGCTCAACTTTTACCCACGCAATTGTCAGATGAACCTTAATAGTTAAGACAGTTTGCCATCCATCATGCTGTTATTTAAAATAGTTTTTTAATTCGGATAAAACGTTCCGTTTTTACCGGCTATTCTCTTTAGATTCGTTTGAAGCTCTTCAATAGGCATTGGCTTATTGTAAATGTAGCCTTGAAATGCATTGCATCCATTTTGTATTAAAAAATCCAGTTGCGCTTCAGTCTCGACACCTTCCGCAATGACATCAAGATTTAATAATTCGGCCATTGAAATAATAGTTTTTACGATGGCCTGGTCACTCACGTCATCGCTAATGTCTCGTATGAAAGATTGGTCTATCTTGAGCTGATTAAGTGGAAGTTGCTTGAGATACTGCAAAGAAGAATAGCCCGTTCCAAAATCATCTAGCGACAGTTGAACACCAAATTGTCTGATTGAATTCATAGTTTCAATCGTACTCACAATATTATTTAGCAACATGCTTTCTGTGATCTCCAATTTGAGCAGGTTTGGGTTAATTTGAAAGCGTTGCAAAACAGCTCTCAATTTAGATACGAAATTGTTCTCGTGAAATTGACTAGCGCTAACATTTATTGACAGAACGATCTGTCGAGTTATTTCATCTTTCTCCCACTGTTTAATCTGAGCACATGCAGTTTCCAAAACCCATTGACCAATCGGAAGTATTAAACCTGTATCTTCGGCAATAGGAATAAAACTCGCAGGTGAAATAATATTTCGTATTGGGTGTTTCCATCGAATCAACGCCTCTGCTCCGATGGGCCGATTTAAATGATCGAATTGAAGTTGGTAATGCAATTGAAGCTCCTGAAGATCAATTGCATTTCGCAAATCATCTTCAAGTGATGCTCGAGCATTAATTGAGTGTTGCATTTTGGGATCAAAAAAACGATACGCATTTCGCCCATTATTTTTAGCTTCGTACAGAGCAATATCAGCCTGCTTAAACAACTCATGAATTTCATTATTATTTATGCCGAACAAAGCTATTCCAATACTGGAGGTTGTATGACATTCCTTTGTGTCTAGTAGATACGGTTGGCTAAGTGTATTTACAATTTTTGATGCTATGTTTTCCGCGAAAACAATGGCATCGTGCGCATATTTACTTAAGTTCACTAACATCACAACAAATTCATCACCTCCTATTCGCGCGACAGTATCACCTTCTCGAACGCATGATGAAAGTCGTTCCGCTACAAATTGAAGCTGCATGTCTCCTACAAGATGCCCAAGGGTGTCGTTGATACTTTTAAAATTATCTAAATCAATAAATAGTAATGCACCATAATCTTTGCTTCGATTACTCGATGACAATGCTTGCTGCAACCTGTCCATGAGCAATCTTCGATTTGGTAGTTGAGTTAATGGATCGTAAAAACCCAGTCTGTGGATCTCTTTTTCGTAAGATATCCTTTCTGATATATCAGTTTGAGTACTTACATATTGTGTAATTTTTCCTTGGTCATCTTTAATTACATTGATTGACATCCATTTGGGGTAAGTTTCTCCATTTTTATGCTTTTCCCAAATCTCACCTTGCCATGAACCTTTTTGATCGACCTCATCCCATATATTGTCGTAAAAGTTTTCACTATGCTTTTCAGAATTAAATATATCCGGAGACCTTCCAATTAACTCGATTGCCGAGTATCCGGTAGTTTGAGAAATTGAAGGATTGGTCGATACGATGATACGGTCAGCATTTGTGACTATTATTCCTTCAATGCTAGTATCCAGAATTTTTTCAGCAAGCTTACGTTCCGAAATGTCTTTGGCAAAACCAACATTGTATTCATGCCCCTCAAAACA
>CAIRAO010000129.1 GCA_903876625.1 uncultured Gallionellaceae bacterium
ATTTCTTTGCCCATCATGCTTTTGATAATATATTGCCGTGATATCCAAATGCGATATGTCATCAACAATTTATGCCGCAACTTTAAAAGCCAAGTTGATTCCAAATATGGTTTTTGAGAATAAGTTTCAAAAAGCTTGATATTATCCTCAACCAGCATCCCTGATTTAATATTGGCGTGTGTCATTTGTGCGGCATGTGTGCGAAAGGCACATAACGGTTTTTCTATGCTTAATAGATCACCCTTTTCCAACAGTTGAAACCACATATCCATATCAGAAAGCTGCGGCATATCCTCTCTGAAAGCTCCAGTTATGTCGCACTTGCGAAACATCACAGCGCTGGGCTCTCCAATATAATTACCGCCAAACAAGCATCTTGTAATTACTTTTTTGCCCTGAACGATACCATGCTCTCGCATGTATACTTTTACGCCCAAGTTACTTCCAAGTGCATCAATAATGAGCCGGCCGCAAGTAACTAATTTTACCGATTGATGTAATTCTAATGCAGCCATCATTTGCTCAAGACAGCCCGGCAACAACATGTCATCCGCCATCAGGAACTTGATATACGTTCCTTGGGCATGCTCAAGACATCTGTTTAAGTTTCCAACCAAGCCAATATTGTGATTATTTATGATCAAACGTAATTTGCTGTTTCTTGCAGCCATCTCCTCCGCCAATTTGGTTGTACCATCTGTCGAAGCATTGTCAATGATCAGTATTTCAAAATCCGGAAAGGACTGACGTAACGCGGAATCAACTGTCTGTTGCAGGAATTGCTTTCCATTATAAACTGGGATGCAAACACTGACTTTGGGTACGATCATTTCTGTCATTCAATAGAGTCCGATTGAGTCTTGCTTAAATTACCCTTGCAATATTCGGCGTACAGCGCGCTGTCCAAAGAATTGTTATGTGTAGTTACTAAACGATTTCTCGTATCGAGTATAGTAGCTAGAGGACAATTGTTGTCCCTTCACTTTTTGCCCATATAAAAGCATGAAGTTTTCATATTCAGCCCCATTTGTATTTTCTTTGACTATTGAATCTAGAGTGTTCTCTTTAACATTCACACTAATTAGTGGACTAAAAGCGACTCTCAATTTGTTCTCAAGTGCCGCCGCTCCAAGCCACTTAGGTAAATGATTAACTTGCACCATATCGGGAAATGAACTTATTGCGGAAGTAAAAAAATCACTTCTAGTTACAAAAAAATCGAGCGGTAAAGCGTTAACTGTATGTGGCCTAAGCGATAAGGAAAAATATCCCGAATCATTTGCAAACTGACCTCTATCATGACAAACAAGTTGACCATCTTCTTCAAAATATTTGCCACCATCATAAATGCAATTGCCCTTAATTAGACGACCTCCGACCATGGCTACATCATCATGGAACTCCATTAACTTAAGCGCTTCCCATGACCAAATATTATCGCCTCCCTCGATTGCATCTGAACAAAAAAGAATCAGTGGCGAGGTTACTTTTGATCCGGCAATCTTAATACCATCCAGCCTGGTATTTGAAACAAATTGAATGTTTACTTTTTCATTTACTTTGTCAATGGAGATATCTGCAAAGCTTATTTCAAATCGATTCCTAAGTTTATCTTCCATCATTTCATCTAAGCATACAATGACGGAACCAAACGGATAATTCGTATTTTGTAAAACCGATTTTAAAGTACGCAAAGCGCTACGTGAGTTTCTGGCTACTACTATGATATCCATAGTAAGCCCCATATATGGACACCTTTTTATGTACCACTCTTTATTCTTCCATCCTATTGGATATTTCTCGATTTTGTATCTATCAGGATTAGGATGAAGTGCTATTTGCTTTTCAAGCAAATCACGTGTCGATCTCATTGAGCCAGAGTCAGGATCCGCACGATTTGTACTTGAAGCAGAATGCTGCCGCCAATGATAAAGAATTTCTGAAACGTGAAATGGGAGGTATCCTGCGTTAGAGAATCTGAAAATAGTGTCCCAATCGTGGCACCAATTGCTACCTATGCCTGTATAGACATGCAATTTTGTGGCTAGATCATGGCGAAAGGCGCATAAATGCCATATATAAGAACCTGCCAGATTCAAGACCGGGTCCCAGTCTGTACGAAAATAGGGTGCGGTAAATTCACCTTTTATAAGCATGTCCTCATCCGAGTAAAGTATGGCAGGACGTTCATTTCGTTCAATAGTCGCAGCCATAATCTGTAATGCATCTTGCGTGATTAAATCATCAGCATCCATTGGTACAATATAGTCGCCACTTGCTCTATCTAGACAGAATTTCATGCCTCCCATAATTCCAAGGTTATGTGTCAGCCGATACACAAGAACATGTGACTGCCGCTCAAGATGCATAAGCACTTTGTTGACGCCCTCGGAAACCGGGCCATGAGCAAGTATCAACCACTCGTGAAATGGACAAGTCTGAGCAAAGATAGACTCAGCGGTTTCTTGCAAGAGAAATGCGTCAGTTTTTTCATAAATTGTTGTCAATATCGAAAAGCTTGTCGGAGTCAGAGGAAGGGGATAATTGTGAATCCGTATCAAGAGCTGATCCGAAAGCCATTCGGCATAAGTTGGCAGTGTGGACTTGCCGAACGCAATATGTTGACGTGTACGCAGTAGAAAGTACCGCGGATTCTTACGCAATAGGCGAATAGCACTGAATAACTTTGCTAAAAAGAAAGGCCTCATTAATCTCCCGATTTTTGACAGTCGCAAAACATTTCTATCAACCTGGGAACAACCCCAGAAAAACCCTCATCCCAAGAAGACGGCATATGGATCTGCTCAAGAGCCCGCTGCCCAGTTCCCACCCTTCTCACGGCTTCTTGCAACCCACCCACGATGCCCTCTACAGTAGGCGACACTGCAATAATGTTCGGGGAAAGCTGGCGTAGTTTTTGTTGCGTCTTACCCGCGAAGCTACATGTCACTGCGATGCCACCGCTTGCTGCCATTTCCAATGGTGGGTAGCTAGTATGGGGCGACAACATGAGCGACAATGCAATGTCTGAGCTTCGTACCAAGTCGGCATAAGCATCATAGTTCAGCCATGGTGTACTACGAATTACCAAGTTATTACCCAACTTCATAGCTGGGAGAGATTCACCGATAAAAAGCAACTCCCAAGTCTCACCTGAAAATACACCCTGCAATGCAGCATTTTGCAATGCATTAAGTCCCAGTTCGAACAAGTTTCTAGGTGCATTGGGGCGCGCATAAAATAGAAGCCGTCTGTGCCGAGACTGAAAATTTGTGAGTACTGGGTAAAACTTGCTTGTATCCAGCGCGGGCTCAAATACGGCACAACTTTTTATGAACTCTGGGTCGGAAAAACTACCTATCTTGTTGTCACACAGGTAGTCTGCAAGAAACTGTTCATTGATGATGCCAAAAAAATTCAAATGATAAGTTTCCAGAGCCAATGCATAACGGCTCGAAAACTCATAAAGTCCCGGTTCAAACTCCTGGATGAGATAAATGAACTTTTGTGGCTTTGTCAGTACCAATGCATTTTTTATCAATTGCACGGTCCACCAGGCGGTTCCCAAAAATACATCGTTTTCTCCGATTTTTATAGGTTTGGAGCGATCCGCTCCACAACAAATTTCAACATTTGTTAAACGCTCTGCGATTCCCGTTAGTGTCGAAAAATGCTTCCAGAGCATATCTTGGTTCTTTTCCACAGAAACATGCGTAGAGATGAACCGTATCGGAATCCCTTTTTCGGCAAGACGATAGGCTAGATTTATCGCGGTATTTGGGCCACCAGACATGTGTTTCATTGTCATGCCTGGTATCAAGACATTAAGTGTTGGACGATTGAATAAGCGAGGGTCTACGAATATATTTAGCGGATCGACATTAGGGAGCTTTTTAAGATATTGCGCGTAATAACGATTATTTAAAATACGAAAAAAATCTGTGGCTGTAGCTTGTACTAACAACAATGGATTCATTAAAAACTGGCGAAATAAACCGGCCAGTAATTTTAAATACTGAATATAGCGCCCTCTATTCATGTTTGGTATGTGGTATCAATTCAATAAGTTGTATTTAAAAAACCAGTTCTAATCTTATCAACTATTATTTTTAAATTCTGGTGACGCATATTGGCCCCACGCGTTGTATGAAAAGAGAA
>CAIRAO010000130.1 GCA_903876625.1 uncultured Gallionellaceae bacterium
CGTGCATCAGATTGATCATTCGCGTCGCAGTACAAGATCGCTCCATTTGGCGTAAAACGGGCCGCGATATCAATATGGTAATCTGTGCAGTCTCCGAGCTTTTCACACACCTCAGGCGGAGCACCGGAGAGCCAGATAAAGTTTTCTACGCCAAGAAGATTGCGGAACACTTTTTCGGCCTCTGCCAGGTCAAGTTTAGGATTGCGATTTGCATTCAGAATTGAACTTCGGGTCGCCATGAAGGTTCCATGTCCGTCAACTTCCATTGCTCCGCCTTCGGCAATAAAAGGGGCTGTTACCAACGGCAGGCCAAGTTTGGAGGCCGCAACCTTGGCGACTTCCGTATCACGAGAAGAAGGGCTGCGTCCGCCCCAGCCGTTGAAATTCCAACTGGTCACTGCCAATTTTCCGGCGGAATCGAAAACAAATATCGGGCCATTATCTCGTGCCCAAACGTCATCATGAGGAATGACAAATATCTCAATATTGGATGAATCAAAACCGAAATGCCTGAATTGCAATAGTAGGCGATCACGTTGCGGCTCACCCCCTACGACAATACGTACTTTGACATGCTCATGCATGACACGCGTCATCTCAAGCCAGGTGGATTCAAGCTTGACTCCATAGCCGGGATAGTCGCGCATTGATTCGTCCGGCCATTGCAACCACACCGCTGCGTGCGGAGCCCATTCGGCAGGCATACGATATTGGCCGGAGAAATTCGTCGTCAAACCTGTTTCGGATAATTGAGAAGTAGTCATAAATGTCTTTGTGAGTAAGATGGTTTTGGTTCAGAGACCTGTTTTAAAGTTGGTAAATAAACGATTCATAATGCGTCGGATATCATTTTTTCGAGGCTCGTAAAAATGTGCTTTGGTTTTCAGATATTCGGAAGGTGGAAAGGCGATTGGATTAGCAAGCGCCTCTTTATTGATAAACTTTCGGGCAGCCAAATTCGGACTCATGAACATGACCTTGTTGGTAATTTCTGCCTGAACGTCGGGTAGGAGAATGAAGTTAATCCACTTCAGCGCATTCTCAGGATGTGGTGCATCTTTGGGGATCAACATTGACTCAAAGCCGAACTGCGCCCCATTGGGAGGAAGTGGAGCCTCTATGCGCACACCATTCTTTGCTTCTTTTGCGCGCCTGCTTGCATTGTAAAAATCACCGCTATATCCAAGTGATACGCACAAGGCACCACTTGCCAAATCTGTCATATACCCAAGAGAACTAAACAAACTGATGTTTTCCCTGACCTTGAGCAACATCGAGGCTGCTTCCTGATAATCGGATTTGGTCGTGCTGTACGGAGATTTTTTTAAATATAACAGCGCCGATGGAAACACATCGCTCGCCGCATCAAGCATTGATATTCCGCACTTCTTTAACTTTGAGGCATAGACCGGATTAAAGACTAATTCAAATGGGTCTGCCGGGATGGGAGTGGCACCCAAGGCGGCTTTCACTTTATCAACGTTGTATCCAACAGCGATCATCCCCCCCAACCAGGGAACCATTACATTATTTCCCGGATCGAGTTGCGAAAGCATATTCATCACATCGGAATCAAGATTATTCCAGTTACTTAATTTTTCCTTCGCGAGAGTTGAGACTAATCCACCCTCGATCATGACCCTTCCAAAATCAGAAGACGGTACGACAATGTCGTAGCCGGTTCTTCCGGCAATCATTTTTGCCAGTAGCGTTTCATTTGAATCAAAGGTGTCGTAGCGGACTTTTATACCGGTTTCATCTTGAAATCTTTTTACAGTATTGTCACCAATGTACTCAGACCAATTGAACACATTCAATATTTTTTCTTCATCGGCAGAAGCATATTGAGGCGCGATAATAAAAAAGCAAAGTGTTGCAAGAATCGCACAAAACAGAGTTGGAAACTTGTGACCAATATACATTTAAGCCCCCTTAAAAATGGTATTTATTGCTTTGATTATCACAGTGTTAGTTATTTATGAAATAGGTCAATTGTAGAATTCCGCAATTGAACATATCACGTCCTTTTATTATTGCTTCCTTGACTTGTATTTGCAAATAGTTATCCTTTGGCTGCCATTACTTTTTCCAATACCATGAGAAAACGAATTCCATCGCTGAGGAGTCTTGCCGCATTTGATGCCGCTGCTCGACTTGGATCTATTTCTCGTGCAGCGGAGGACTTGGCCCTGACTCAATCTGCTGTAAGTCAACAACTTCTCAAGCTTGAAGAAGCCGTTGGACAAAACTTGTTTTTTAGAAAAGGGAAAGGAGTGGTTCTCACGGCCGCCGGAGAATTGCTGCATGAAACGGTGCGAGAAACCTTGGTGCGTCTGGATGCGGGTCTTGAACGCATTGAGCCGTACAAGAATATCAATTCCGTTGTAATGGAATGCTCCGCAGATTTCGCACACGGTTGGCTTGTGCCTAAACTGCCTCTCTTAAAGGCCATCTACCCGTCATCCGAAATTTGGATTGTCACCAAACATGATGCAAGAGAGATTGATCGGGTTGACGTTGACCTGATTGTTTCAAATCGACCCATTCACAATGACGACATAGAAATTGTTCCACTTGTCGAAGACAGCTGCATTGCAATATGTGGCCTGCAGACGCATGAAAAAATTAGGAGAATTGAATATCCAACGGTATTGAGTAAGGCGCCGATACTCTGTCTTGAAAATGAACATGATTGGGGCGGGAAATTATTGTCATCTGAAATAAAGAAAATTCGAATGATGAGAAGCGCAACAATTGACGACGTTCGCGTGTTAATCGATGCAGTAGAGAATGATTTGGGAATCGCGTATGTATCAAGTGTCGTAGCCAATGATGCAATTGAAAGAAATCGAGTGAAAGTTCTAATTCAAATACCTTCACAATCTCGAAACCGACTTTGGCTTATGAGAAGCAAACTCGAGCCGCGGACACCTCTTGTCAACAATGTTTTTGAGTGGCTAAGAGAAAAAGCCCAATTTCGCTTTGGAAGTAGCACCTCAACGTTTTGAACATGTACATGTTACATCTATAAAATTGCAGATGGAACAGTCTTTTCTTCTTCTTCGGAAGCGTTTTATATTTCAAAATTTTTTTCACCAGTTCATGTGTTGTTAAAGAATAACGGCCATAAGACTCATAACTGTCTCCACATTACTATGTTGAATGAATAATGTTATAGTATGACTCATGAGTGCTAATTCCGTATTCTGTCGCCCAAACCGGTCATCGAAACAAAAGGTGGCTTGGTTCGTATTGTTTGCCTTGCTGTTTATCCAGATCAGAGTAGCTGTAGGCGGTTGTCTGATCACTGCCTATTTACCTGCTCCGCAACAAACGGACCAGGCAATGCAAATGGAATCCTCTGATGAGCCTTGTGCTGGACACAACTCGACAGGCAAGCAGTCGTGCATGAAGCACTGCGATCAGAGTTCTAATACGCCCAAGTTTACTTTTGATTTGCCCTTTTTCGCACCAGTAGTAATTCTTACCAGCTTACCAATGTTTATATTGGCTGATGCTGGCAGATTTGATACACCCACACAGCTCATTGCTACCGCTGGGCCCCCCCTCTATCTCCGCTTTCTTCGGCTGTTGAATTAGCCGTTCTCTCGTCTGACCCGGTTTGTACGCACCTGACTTAAGCAGTTGCGCGCGCTTGAATTCGAGTTTGGTTCTACAGAACTGCATTAATGCACTATTAACTCGCTCAAGCGTACTTAATAAAATCAATTCAAATTTGAGGGAATTATTGTAATGAAGAAGGATAGATTTGTTGTTGCTGCGATGACCGTTACTACTCTGCTAAGTATCGGTGAGATAACCCATGCGCAACTTGCCGAGGCAAGCACGTTTAGCCAACCAATGATGTTGGCGGAAGCCAGCATGGATATGAAAAGCATGAAAATGGGAGATACCTTGACCACCGCCCATCATGCTACTGGCACTGTCAAAAAGATTGATGCAACTGCAGGGATGGTGACAATTGCACATGGTCCGATTGCATCCTTGGATTGGCCCGGTATGACAATGGGATTCAAATTAAAGGATACGTCTCTAGCCAAAGGAATTAAAGCCGGAGATACAGTCAATTTTGATTTCATCCATTCGGGCGACGAATATATAGTCACGCGTCTCCAACTGGCTGGCAAATAAGCGCGCAGCGGGGGGCAATTTTTATTGTCGCCGCATTTGTAAAAACATAAGCGCATGGAAATTGCGCGAGAGCAATTGCGAATTATTTGCTGTCAGGAGGTTTTATGCATTCTCATATATTAAAGAGTGTAAGAGTAATACTGGCTCGAATGGATCAAACCGTCCTTTATATTATTGCGCTTACTATGGCAGTTACTTTTCCGCTGACAGCTGTGGCACAAAATATATTGTCTCTGGCGGAGGCTCAGCAATTGGCCGTTGATCGCTCACGCCAACTTGCGGGTCAAGATCTTGCTGTTGCAGCGAATCGCGACATGGCCGTCTCTGCAGCGCAAAATCCAGATCCCGTATTAAGTGTAGGCATCGACAATCTGCCTCTTGACGGTGCCGACCAGTACAGCCTCACCAACGATTCCATGACTCAGCGTCGTATCGGCTTGTCACAGGAATTTACGCGTGGAGACAAAAAACGACTGCGTGGGGAGCGGTATGATCGCGAAGTAGAAAAAATCCTCGCAGAGAAAGCTTCGTTGACGCTTGTTATTCAGCGTGACACTGCACTGGCTTGGCTTGATCGCTATTACGCCGAAGCAGGTGCAGCGTTGATTAGCGAGCAGATTCGTCAGTCTCAGAATGAAATCGAGGCAGCCCAAACTGCTTACCGCGCAGGTAGGGGCAATCTTTCAGATGTACTGGCCGCACGAACGGCGCTAGTGGGGTTGCGAGATCGTGATAGTGAGACTGTCCGTAAACTGCGCATGGCGAAGATCGCGTTGGTGCGTGAAATTGGAGAGCCGGGCGAACTGCCACTAGAGCAAAGACCTCCAATCGACAATATCCCGATTGACATTGATTCGCTTGAGAAACACGTAGCAATGCATCCTGAAATTGTCATATTGTCAAAGCAAGAGAATTTAGCGTTGACCGAAGCGCATCTCGCTCAAGCCAACAGGCAAGCAGACTGGAGCGTAGAGGTGAGCTATGCACAGCGCGGCTCACAATATTCCAATATGGCTTCGATTGGAATCTCGTTTCCGTTGCAATGGGATCATACAAGCCGCCAGGATCGCGAAGTGACAGCCAAATTCGCACTAGCCGAACAAGCCCGCGAGCAACGCGAGGAAGTTACTCGCGTTGCAATAGCCGAAGTCCGCGGAATGGTTGCCGAATGGGAGAGTGCGCGCGAACGTCAGGCACGCTTGGAACATGAATTGGTGCCACTTGCGGCTGAACGTACACAATCTGAACTATCTGCCTACCGTAGCGGGAAATCATCGTTGAACAATGTACTTGAAGCTCGACGCAATGAAGTTGATGCCCGTCTGCAAGCACTGCAAATGGAAGCTGAAGCAGCGCGCTTGTGGGCGCAACTCAACTTCCATTTTTTAAATGATCATACCAGTGTGATTTCTCATCAGGATACTGTTCGCGCCGCACCAGAAAAGGATACAAAATGAAAAACAAACCTGTTGTAATTTCGCTCGTCGCACTCGCCATAATAGGCGTAGTGAGTTACGGCAGTTACCGTGTTGGCCTCCATCAATCCATGGAACAAGCATCGGCAAAGATACCTGTAACAAACCCAACTTTTGATACCGCAACTGGGCGTTCTGTTCTATATTGGCACGATCCAATGGTGCCCGCACAGCGATTCGACAAGCCCGGCAAGTCGCCCTTTATGGATATGCCGCTAGTGCCTGTTTATGCCGATGAAGGCAGCGATAATGGGAATGTCTCAATCAACTCGAGAGTTCAGCAGAATTTAGGGATTCGTGTAGCCGCAGTGACCAAGGGTAGTTTAGCTTCAAGTTTCGAAGCGATTGGAAACGTAGTCTATAACGAACGTGAATTGACGCTCGTTCAGGCCCGCGCCAATGGCTATGTCGAAAAACTCTACATTCGGGCTACGCTGGACTCTGTGCGCAAAGGACAAATGCTCGCGGAGCTATACGTGCCCGATTGGGTCGCCACACAGGAAGATTTCTTGACTGCGAAACGTTTGGCGAAAGAAGGAGGCGATTCCGCAAATACAGATCTCGTGGATGCAGCTCGCCAGCGCATGCGTCTGGCGGGCATGTCGGAAGAACAAATGCAATTGGTCGAATCAGCTGGAAAAGTTCAGGCACGCATGAGCATTGTTTCTCGGGTAAACGGTGTCGTCTCCGAGTTGGACGCCCGCGAAGGCATGACGGTCGTGAGTGGAGCACCGCTGTTTCGCATCAATGGTTTGGATACAGCCTGGGTCAACGCAGAAGTGACTGAAAGCGCTGCTGCACTGGTGCGCATAGGCAATGTGGTGGAAGTGCACACGCCAGCGCTACCGGGCATCATATTGAAAGGAAAGGTCGATGCGGTGTTGCCGGACGTTAACTCTGCGACACGCACATTAAAGGCGCGTATCGAGTTACCCAATCCCGGGCAACAACTTGTTCCCGGAATGTTTGCCACCATCAAATTTTCTTCCGGTACGCGAAAGGAAATGTTGCTCGTGCCAAGCGAAGCGGTGATAAAGACGGGCAAGCGCAGTGTTGTGATTGTGGCGCAAGACGGTGGCAAGTTTGTTCCGGCTGATATCGAAGCTGGTCGCGAAAGTAACGGCCAGACTGAAATCCAAAAGGGCTTGAAACTGGGACAAAAGGTCGTTGTATCCGGACAGTTCCTGATCGATTCTGAAGCTAGTCTTAGAGGCGCAGCGCAGCGCATGAGCGAAGTAACCGTACCAACCAAAAATGTAACGACGATACATCGCGGAAGCGGCAAGATTGAATCAATAGACAAAGACGAGATCATGATCTCGCATGGCCCGATTTCCAGTCTGCAGTGGGGAGCAATGACCATGGGCTTTAAGTTGCCTGCGGGTGGTTTGCCTCGAAACATCAATATTGGCGATCGAGTGGATTTCGAATTTAGTCCCGCCTCTGACGGATCATTTGAGATCGTATCGATTGTTCTGGCGACTGGAGTTAAGCCATGATCTCCAAATTGATTCATTGGTCGATCAGCAATCGTCTTATGGTGTTGCTGGCCACACTCATGCTGACCGCATGGGGTATTTGGTCTCTCGGCAAAACACCGCTTGATGCCTTACCCGATCTTTCCGACGTGCAGGTCATTATCCGTACGACCTGGCCCGGTCAGGCGCCACAGATTGTCGAGAACCAAGTGACCTACCCGCTGACGACGACCATGTTGTCTGTTCCCGGAGCCAAGACAGTACGCGGCTATTCATTCTTCGGAGACTCGTTCGTTTATATTCTGTTCGACGACGGTACCGATCCCTATTGGGCAAGATCACGCGTTCTTGAATACTTGAACCAGGTACAGTCAAAACTTCCGACGCAAGCCAGAACTTCGCTCGGGCCGGATGCCTCCGGTGTAGGTTGGGTATTTGAATATGCGCTCGTAGACCACAGCGGTAATTTCGATTTGTCTCAGCTTCGCGCACTCCAGGACTGGTTCCTGAAATATGAACTAAAGAGTGTACCCAATGTGTCAGAGGTTGCCAGCATCGGAGGTATGGTGCGTCAATATCAGATCGTACTCGACCCTGATCGGTTGCGCGCCTACAACATTCCACACAGCAAAGTCATCGAAGCGATCGGCAAAGCCAATCAGGAAGTAGGAGGTTCGGTACTTGAATTAGCTGAAGCTGAATACATGGTGCGAGCCTCGGGGTATCTGCAAACGCTGGATGATTTCCGCAAAATCCCGTTGATGACTAGTGCAGCGGGTGTGTCGGTACGTCTGGGCGATGTGGCACGCATCCAGATCGGGCCCGAGATGCGGCGCGGCATTGCTGAGTTAAACGGTGAGGGTGAAGTGGCTGGAGGCGTGATCGTGATGCGCTCAGGCAAAAACGCGCTGGAAACCATCAAAGCCGTCAAGGTCAAGTTGGCATTGCTCAAGGCAAGTTTGCCACCCGGCGTTGAGATCGTACCGACCTATGATCGGTCCGGACTCATAAACCGCGCGGTCGATAATTTAACCGATAAATTGATCGAGGAATTTATTGTTGTCACCTTGGTGTGTGCAGCGTTTCTCTTTCATCTGCGTTCAGCGCTGGTTGCTATCGTATCTTTGCCACTGGGTGTTCTTGCGGCTTTCATTGTCATGCACTATCAGGGAGTGAATGCCAATATCATGTCGCTCGGCGGAATTGCGATTGCCATAGGTGCCATGGTAGATGCAGCGGTGGTGATGATCGAAAATGCCCACAAACATATTGAGAAGTGGAAACATACCCATCCCGATCAGCTCTTGGAAGGTACTAAACAATGGGGCGTGATAGCTGATGCCGCAGCAGAGGTCGGACCGGCATTGTTTTTCTCGCTGCTGATAATCACATTTTCATTTATTCCGGTCTTTACGCTCGAAGCACAAGAAGGTCGATTGTTTTCACCCTTGGCATTTACCAAGACCTATGCGATGGCTGCAGCTGCGGGACTATCTGTTACGCTGATTCCCGTGCTGATGGGCTATCTGATTCGGGGCAAAATACCTGATGAGAATAAGAATCCAATTAACCGTTTTCTGATTCGCATATATCGTCCTTTGCTTGACGGAGTGCTTTGCCGACCCAAGACAATCCTGCTGGTGGCAGCCTTGTTGGTGATTGCGACGCTTTGGCCCCTTAATCGTCTGGGTGGCGAGTTCATGCCGCCACTGGACGAAGGAGATTTTCTGTATATGCCGACAGCTCTGCCTGGAATTGGTGCAGGCAAAGTCTCGGAGTTGTTGCAACAAACAGACCGCCTTATCAAAACCGTGCCGGAAGTTGAAAGCGTCTTCGGAAAAGCGGGGCGCGCAGAAACCGCGACCGATCCTGCACCATTGGAAATGTTTGAAACGACGATTCGCTTCAAGCCACGAGAGCAGTGGCGACCCGGCATGACGCAGAAGAAGCTGATCGAAGTGCTGGATAGCACCGTGAAAGTACCAGGGCTGACAAATATCTGGGTGCCTCCCATTCGCAATCGCATCGACATGCTCGCCACGGGAATCAAAAGCCCGGTAGGCATTAAGGTAGCTGGAACGAACCTTGCCGAGATTGATCGGTTGACGGCCGAGATTGAGCGCGCAGTCAAACCGATTGCCGGAGTAACGTCAGCTTTGGCAGAAAGACTGACCGGTGGACGTTATATTGATGTGGACATTGATCGTGACGCCGCTGCGCGCTACGGGTTGAATGTTGCGGATGTGCAAAGTATCGTTTCCTCGGCGATTGGGGGAGACAACATCGGTGAAACCGTCGAGGGATTGCAGCGCTTCCCGATCAACGTGCGCTATCCTCGCGAAATCCGTGACTCGCTCGAAAACCTGCGTAACTTGCCGGTGCTCACCGAGCGTGGGGCGCAAATCCGGTTGGGTGATATTACAGCGATTCATATTGCCGATGGTCCACCGATGTTGAAAAGCGAAAATGCGCGTCTTTCCGGCTGGGTGTATGTGGACATTCGTGACCGTGACCTGAGTTCCGTAGTGCATGACATGCAGGCAGCGGTGAATAAAGAGGTGAAACTGCCACCCGGTTACTCGATCACCTGGTCAGGGCAATTTGAATTTATGGAACGTGCAACAGCTAAGCTCAAGATCGTCGTGCCAGCAACGCTCCTGATAATTTTCGTGCTGCTGTATCTTACGTTTGGAAGTTTTGGCGAAGCATTGCTCATCATGGCGACACTGCCATTCGCACTTGCAGGCGGCATCTGGTTCATGTGGGCACTGGGCTTTAACTTGTCTGTAGCGAGTGGCGTGGGTTTCATTGCTTTGGCAGGCGTGGCCGCGGAGTTTGGTGTGATCATGTTGCTCTACCTCAAAAATGCGTGGAGTGACCGACTAGGTAATGGAAAAACCGGCATTTCGGATTTGATAGAGGCAATTCGCGAGGGAGCAGTTTTGAGGGTGCGACCCAAAGCGATGACAGTTGCGGTGATCATTGCAGGTCTGATGCCGATTATGTTGGGTGAAGGAACCGGTTCGGAGATTATGCAACGCATAGCAGCCCCGATGATAGGCGGCATGGTTACGGCTCCTCTATTATCGATGTTCGTTATTCCCTCCGCCTACTTGTTAATGCGCCGTTCGAATAAAAAGTAAAAGGCCGGCAAGCCCCTATACAACAGACTCCAGAAGGACTGCTGTTCGAATATAACCGCATTGCATATGGGAGTCCTTTGGGAGATTCCGGTATCTAGAAACGAAAATTCATATACGAAATTCTAAGACTTCAGAAGATATAGGACGATCATCATCGGAAGAGTTTTGTAATAAATAGAAAAGAAAAAAAGAAGTATTCAGACAGTTTGGTTTTGAAACTTTAGTTATTTGGGAACATGAACTTGAAAATGATTTGTTAAATGATACAATGAAAAAAGTTAAAGAATTTAATGAGAAAAAAATAGAAGAACAAACAGAAGCAAAACAGGAGGTGATATAGATTGTCCGATTATTTTTGCACTCTCTGTGATAGTTATCATATATCAATATGGATTTTTAATAAGTATGTCTGATGCTAAGGTATACAGTAATGTTGGGAATTGGCCAGCATTAGATGAAAATATA
>CAIRAO010000131.1 GCA_903876625.1 uncultured Gallionellaceae bacterium
ATGGCACGATGCTGCAGTTCTAATACTTTTGCAGATTCCGCTGGCAAGTTACGTAGCTTGATGAGTAAAGTCACGAGCAAAGCCAAGGTGAGAACCGAGGCAACAATTAAAGCGATTTCAAGCATAAAAATAATTAAGAAGGCACATTAAAGAAACCAAACCACATTCTAGCCGAGGTAGGGCGCAATAACCAACGGGCATTGCGCCGTATGAAAACTATTCGACGGTATCAATTTTCAATATCGACATGAGAAACCAAGTATGTGTCGCAAGTCGAACTAAGTAGCCGTAGTGCAAAACCCCATCAGCAGTAATACCATAGATCATGACTGAGAATAAAGCATTTGATGACTCTTGGTCATTGTCATCAAAAAATGGTAACGGCATATTGCGCCGTGAAGTTTGGGTTGCTGAGCAGGAACGGTTGTTTGGTACAACCTCGCGTACATTAACCATTCAATCTATCAAGACGATAACGGGCGAGTGGTCGGGTATGACAATGCGCATGGCTTTCATCATCGGCATTACATGGGGGCGATTACACCGGTCAAATTCAGCAGTTTTGAAGACATCGAAGAAAAGTTTCAAGCTGACTGGATCAAGTTTAGGAGCAAAAAATGAATACGACCATCAAAGTGGCAAGCACGGAAGAATTTTTCCAACGCGGAAAAAAAATTGCGAAGCTTGCCGATCAAGGCAAGCGCATTCCGCGTGAACGTGTCATCTCGTTCGAAGACCCGGAAGATTTGGCACGGCTTATTACAACCGCAAAGTTAGCCCTGTTTCGTGAAGTAAAAGAATGCCCCGGTTCGATCACTGATTTGTCGCAACGCTTGCACCGGGACCGTAGCGCGGTAAAACGGGATATTGATGAACTGGAACGATTCGGGTTAGTGGAAATTGAGGAATTGCCTTTCCCCGGGCATGGACGAAAAAAAGAAGTTCGTGCCGTTGCCCAACAAGTGCTGCTTGCCATTTGATTTTATCCATGCGGCGCTGTCAACTTCTCAAGTTCGAAGAGCTTAGAGACTTGCCTGCCTTTGGTGCAATGTCGGTTGATTATTGTGCTCTTGCGCGGGCTATTGACCATGCCGATTTTAAGGGTGGGGAAACCGTTTCATTGCTTGCCCCCGGGTTTGCTCGACACGACGTTACAACGTGGGCACAGAATCGTGCCCACCCGAACTAAGATGTTCAAGCCTGCATGGGTCAGCTTATAACCCAAACCTGCCAATGACCTATGTGTTTAGTTCTCCAGAAAGCAGTCCTTCTTGATGGTAGTTATAGAGACATAAGCTTGGCTATATTTCCAGTAAGACTAGACACAATCCTATTTAATTAGAGCTTCAAATTCTTCAATCGGCAAGGGTTTGCTGAACAGATAACCCTGATAAGCCAAGCAACCGTGATTTTTGAGAAATGTGTGTTGTGCATCTGTTTCAACTCCTTCAGCTATCACATTTAGTCGGAAGTTTTTCGCCAAATCGATCATGGTTTGTACCATCACGGCGTCATTAATATCGGTGGCGATATCACGAACAAAACTTTGATCGATTTTAAGTTGGTCAAGTGGGAGTAGTTTCAAATCTGAGAGTGAAGAATAACCTGTTCCAAAATCATCCATCGATAATCCAACGCCTATTCCCTTCAGTGCATGCATCTTGGATACAACGTCGTTTACATCGTTAAGCACGACCGTCTCTGTCAGTTCCAGCTTCAATTTTCCCGGCTCAACATGATTGGCATGCAATATTGACCAGTAAAAGCTTGCAAGAACATATGCAGGTGAATGTAG
>CAIRAO010000132.1 GCA_903876625.1 uncultured Gallionellaceae bacterium
AGACGTAGTTTTACTTGATCGATCTACTGGTACTCTACATATTGGTGAAATTAGTCAGCAAGTTACCGCTCTTGAATCAAATACTGTTCCACCAAAATCCGTAGACTCTAATTTACCGTCCAAAAATTCGAATTCCGTATCAAAAGTCATCAAACTTTCACCCCAAACACGTGAAATAGAGAGTGATCATACAGCTATCCCCGCTATCCCACTTAACGCAATTACTCCTTTTCTCACCAAACCTTTAGTTGTCGATGATGCAAGTCTTGTTAAAGCTCCTACATTAGTTGGTACTTATGAACATCGTACCTTACTAGGTACTAATGACATAGCTTACGTCAGTAATATGCCCGTTGATAAAGGAACACAGTGGCAAGTTTATCGACCTGGTATAACTTTTTTTGATCCTGATACCAAAGAAGTACTTGGTCATGAAGTAATTTATTTAGGTGATGCTTCTGTTGAGAAATTTGCTTCTTTAAGTGAACTCAGGATCAACAAGGTTGTTTCAGAAATTGCAATAGGAGATTACTTTACACAATCTACACAAGCATTTACAAGCAGTTTTGAGCCCCATTCGCCTCCTTCTCTTATTACAGCAAAAATTATTTCAATTTATGGCGGTGTCGATCAGGCTGGTCAAAATGCAATAATCACAATCAACAAGGGAAGCCGAGACGGTCTGGAAAATGGTCATGTACTTGCACTTTATCAAAAAGGAGAAATAATCAAAGGCGGTACTGTATTTAAGTCTAATAATATTACCCTTCCCAACGTTCGTTACGGCTTAATTTTTGTTTTTCGTACCTTTCAAAAAGTTTCTTATGCTCTAGTATTACAAACGCACTTGCCAGTTCAACTTTTAGACACTGCGCAAACACCCTAATATCCATGACTATCGACGCGACGCTGGCGTCGTGGCTTTCACTAAGCCAAATTTCAGGACTCGGAAATGAAAGTTTTCGAAAACTGTTATCTACGTTTGGTTCTCCTGAAAACGTATTTCAAGCTTCAATCTCCCAGCTAAATGAATTAGTTAAACCTAAGTTAGCAAAGGCTATCTCCGTCGGCATCAATTGCGAACTTGTTTCTAAAGCAGAGTCTTGGTTGACTGATCCTCTTAATCATGTCTTATGCATTGGTGATGAAGCTTATCCAAAAGCTTTGTTAAATATTAGCGATCCTCCCCTTTTACTTTATGTTAAAGGACGTATCGATTTGCTCAGCACAAATGCTCTTGCAATTGTCGGGAGTCGTAATGCAACACCTCAAGGCCTGCGTAACGCTGAAGCATTCGCGCAGTCAGCTAGTGATTCTAATTTGTGCATAGTAAGCGGTATGGCTCTGGGAATTGATACAGCAGCTCATATAGGTGGTCTTCGTGGAAGGTCTTCCAGTATTGCCATAGTAGGCACCGGTCTTGATAAGGTTTATCCTGCTTCGAATAGAGATTTGGCTCATCAACTCTCTCATTTCGGCGCAATTGTTTCAGAGTTTGCTCTCGGTACGCCTCCTTTGCCCGCTAATTTTCCCCGACGAAACCGCATTATTAGTGGGCTTAGTTTAGGTTGTTTGGTTGTTGAAGCGTCTTTACAAAGCGGATCGCTAATTACTGCCCGAATGTCTATCGACCAAGGACGTGATGTTTTTTCTATTCCCGGGTCAATTCATTCCCCTCAATCTAAAGGTTGCCACTATCTGATTAAACAAGGAGCAAAGTTGGTAGAAAATGTTCAAGAAATTCTTGATGAACTTGATATTCATGTTATAGCTGATAATTCTCCTAATTTTGCAATATCTGATCACTTTTTGAATGACTTTATTCAATTCGAACCTATAGATTTAGGAACCTTATCTGAACGTAGTGGCTTGACGATATCTTCTCTATCAGCCATTCTGTTACAAATGGAATTGGAAGGTCTTATAGCAACCCTTCCTGGTGGCCTTTATCAACGAATTGTTTAATTAGACAGCACGAGGCCAAATGTTTGATATATTTATTTATTTATTTGAATATTATTTTGATGCTGGAAACTTTCCCGACCCTGAGAATCTGTCTGTTAAGTTAAGTGCTGCAGGATTTGATGAAGATGATATAACTCAGGCTGTTTCATGGCTCTCGGGTTTACGAGAACTTTCTTTAGTTGATTATCCTGCGACTATCAATCAAACAGGGTCAAGGTGCTTTGCAGATCTAGAACGTCAACTAATTTGTATCGATGGGTTACGTTATATTTCTTTTTGGGAGCAAAATAATGTTATTTCTCCCGTTGAGCGTGAGATGATTATTGATCGCGCATTGGTTATAGGCAATGATAATTTATCATTAGATAAAGTCAAATTGATCACACTTATGGTACTTTGGAATCAACATGACGACTTTGATTTTATGATGATGGAAGATCTAATTCCAGCTAATTCTAATCTAATACACTAAATATTTAAGGTATATATATTTTTTTATGGCAAAAAATTTGTTAATTGTCGAATCTCCTGCAAAGGCAAAGACACTAAAAAAATATCTTGGTAAGGACTTTGAAGTTCTTGCTTCTTATGGCCATGTTCGCGATTTAGTTCCAAAAAATGGTGCTGTAGATGTCGACAATGATTATGCGATGAACTACGAGACTATAGCCCGAAATAGTAAACACATGGATGATATTGCCAAGGCTGCTGCTTTGGCTGATACCATCATGTTGGCTCCTGATCCGGATCGAGAGGGAGAAGCTATCGCTTGGCACATTTCGGAACTGCTAAAAACTAAACGCGCTCTTAAAGGCAAAATATTCAATCGTGTCGTTTTTTATGAGATTACTCAGTCGGCAGTTCAAGAGGCAGTAGCTCATCCACGTCAGATTGCGATGCCGCTTGTCAATGCACAACAGGCTAGACGAGCTTTAGATTATTTAGTTGGTTTTAATTTGTCTCCGCTTTTGTGGCGAAAAATTCGTCCTGGCCTATCCGCTGGACGTGTTCAAAGTCCGGCTCTTCGTCTTATTGTTGAGCGTGAATTGGAAATTGAGAAATTCATTAGCGAGGAATATTGGACTGTTCATCTTGATACCCAAAAGAACAGCACACCCTTCAAAGCAAAATTATTTCAGTATCAAGGAAAAAAACTTGAGCAACTAAGTATTAGTTCGCATAAAGAATTTGATAGCGTACTTTCTAAGTTAACTGAAGCCAAGCTTCCTCCCAAGGTTGTTCGGGTTGAGAAAAAGGGGAGACTACGCTCTCCAGCTGCACCTTTTACCACTTCCACATTGCAACAAGAAGCCGTTCGCAAACTTGGTATGACCTCGGACCGTACTATGCGAACTGCGCAATCGCTTTACGAAGGGGTTGATATTGGCGGTGAGACTATCGGTTTGATTTCCTATATGCGTACTGACTCTGTTTCTTTGGCAAATGAAGCTGTTGCTGAGATCAGAAATTATATCAAAACTAATTTTTCTGCTGATTATTTACCAAGCAAACAACCTGTCTATAAGAGCAAAACTAAAAACGCCCAAGAGTCTCACGAAGCAATTCGACCGACTTCAATTTTACGAACTCCAGACAGTGTTCGTGAATATCTTGGTATTGATCAGATGCGCCTCTATGAAATGATATGGAAACGAACTTTAGCCTGTCAAATGACACAGGCTCGTTATGACACTGTTAGCGTCGATATTCGCTTAAGCAGCGACGATACTTTTTTTCGTACTTCCGGACAAACACTTATATTTCCCGGATTTATCGGCGTCTACATGGAGGATGTAGATGATGTAGAGGAAGAAGATTCTTCAAAGTTGCCTCCTTTAGTAGAAGGAGATTTGCTTCCAATTGATAAACTTTATGGTGAACAACACTTCACACAACCACCCCCGCGTTTTTCAGAAGCCAGCTTGGTCAAATCTCTTGAAGAATATGGAATTGGTCGTCCTTCTACCTATGCAACTATTATTTCAACGCTTCAGGCTCGAGAATATGCCATTCTCGACAAGAAGCGATTTATGCCTACAGATGTTGGACGTGTCGTAATCAAGTTCTTAACTGAACATTTTACCCGATACGTAGATTATGATTTTACTGCAAACCTTGAAAATGAATTGGACGCCGTTTCAGAGGGCAAACTCGATTGGATTCCTGTTCTTGATTCGTTTTGGAAAGGTTTCAACAAACTATTAATTGATAAGAAAGATGTTGATCGTCCTGGAACTGAATTACTTGATGAAGCCTGTCCAAAATGTGGCAAGCCATTATCCAAACGACTTGGTAAAAGGGGGAGTTTTATTGGATGCACAGCTTATCCTGATTGCGACTATACGCGCAGTCTCGGAGAAGAGGAAAACACTGGTGATCTTCGCAAAGAACTTGGCATGTTCCCCGAAACAAATAAACCTGTATTGTTGCTTCGTGGTCCTTACGGTTTTTACGTTCAGCTCGGTGAGGTAATTGAGGGAGAAATGACCAAACCAAAGCGCGTTTCTTGGCCAAAACTTTTGCCTATTGAGAATGCTGATCTTGAAACGGCTTTGAAGTTGCTTTCATTACCCCGCGAACTTGGTCTAAATCCAGATAGCGGAAAGAAAGTCATTGTAAACATCGGACGTTTTGGTCCATACATTGGACATGATGGCAAGTTTAAATCCATTCCTCAAAATGAAAGTATTTTCGATATCACATTAGACCGTGCAATCGACTTACTTTCGCAGGCAAAAACTGGCGGTAACACTGTGTTAAGAACGCTAGGTGAACATCCGGATGATAAGTCTGTAATTGAGGTTTGTAGCGGTCGTTATGGCAACTATGTGCGTCAAGGGAAGATAAATGCTACTTTACCAAAATCTGTTACCGTTGAATCAATTACTCTTGATAAAGCTCTAGAACTTATTGCAGAAAAAGTTGCAAAAGGTGTTACAGTAAAATCTAAATCAAATAAGAAAACCACTCCTAAAACAGTTTCAATTTCTGAGAAACCCAAATCTGAAAAAAAATCTGCTTCTACTAAATTAAAAGCAACTGTTACTTCTAAAAAAATATCTGCAACTAAGCCGCTTGTAAAAAAAGGCAAAAAAT